>CAZZCT010000024.1:0-39165 GCA_964652365.1 uncultured Lentisphaerales bacterium | reverse complement strand
CGGCGTGGGTGCGGCCGAGTTTCTCGGAGCCGAGGTTGATCTCGGAGAAGAGGCCCTGGAAGGTGCTCTCGAAGGATTCGTTCTCGATGTACTTGAAGCCGTCGCGCAGGGTGTCGAGCAGGTCGGCGCTCTGGCTGCGGGCGAGGTTGGCGATGTTGGCCCAGAGGTGGTCCGGCTTGATGACGTAGTGGACCTTGCGCCGCATCCGCTTCTCGAAGTCGCCGATGTCGGCAGGGTTGTTGGCGTACCAGATTTTCAGTGGCGGGATCGCACAAGGTGGCGGGAGCATCTTGCTCCCGCGTCTGAATGGGGGAGCTGGGATCTCCCCCCCTCCCCACTTTGGTCGGATTGGCACGGATGTAGCGGCGAATAGCCTGCATGGCCGCCTCGTGGCGCACGATGTGGTCATAGGACTCGTGCTGCCAGAGCTGGCCTGAGCGCCCCAAGCGGTCGTTGATGCGATTGGCGGTGAAGGACTTCCAGGAGTGCAGAATATCGGCCAGCCCATGCGCGGCCAGCGGCTTGACAAGGACATGAACGTGATTCGGCATGACCACAGATTCATCCAGGACGTAGCGCTGGCCATCGAAGAACCGAAAGGCGCCCTCAACGATGGCGGCATTCTCCGGATCGCGCAGCACGCACGAGCCGCGGCCGGCATTCAAAAGGGTTTCGTAGCGTTCGGAAAAGACCCGGTGATATTCGGCGAGTTCGTCGCGGGAGAGCTTGTTGAGATCGTGCGTCCGTTTCCAGCGCTCCCGCGCCTCCTTCATTTCCTCAACGACCGCGCGCGGCAGCGCATCGGCCAGGCGGTATGTCACGAAATACCAGACCGAGCCCTGTTCCCAGTGTGGCAGGTTGCCGCTGGTGCGGATATCGATCTCCGTCAAGGGATTCAGGAATTCCCACAAGGTGGCGGGAGCATCCTGCTCCCGCTCTGGAGCGGGGGAGCTGGAAGCTCCCCCCACTTTGGAACCTACCGACTTCAGGCTTCACCCCCGTCCTGCGCTGGAAAGAGCTGCTGCGTGAGCCCTTGCTTGTGAGCCTTGAGGGCTTCGAGCTTGGCGCTTTGGGCGGCGACCAGCTCGTCGAGGGAGGAGAGGCAGGAGGCGATCCGGTGTTGTTCGGCCACAGATGGAACAAGCACGGGCAATGTCTTCAACTCGCTGGCGAGAATGTGTTTGGAGGACGTAGTCATGAAGCTGCGAGCGCGCGCTGCGGTGGCCAAGGCGGACACGGGAAAGATACCGCGGAGCGGGGGCGGTGGCAAGGATGGGGTGCGGGGGGCGGTGGAACGGTGGAACGGTGGAACGGTGGGGACGGTCGGAGAGAGTCATTACGCTTGGCGGCCGTCATTGGGCTGTCAAATCTTCGTGTGGTTGGTACTGACGAGGCCGGCGGCGGGTGGTAGCTGTTTCGCTAAACCGTCAGTGTGGTGTCGCCATCGGTAACAACGGCACAACCAGCGTGTGTGAGGACGCGCGAGGGCGCGTCCAAAGTGAACTACTTCCGGGCGGTGCCTGGCGCCGCGGGCTGTCCCCCGGTCACGGTCCGCGGCCCAGCATAAACTGCATCACCTTTTCGCCAAACCCGGGCAGCCCCTCGTGGCCAAAGTCCGGATAGAGCTCCACCTGCTTGGGCGAGCGGATCTTGTTGAAGGCCGCATACTGGGTCGAGGGCGGACAGATCGTGTCCATGAGCCCCACCCCCATCAGCACGTCGCCGCGGATGCGAGGCGCCAGATGCTGGCAGTCAATGTACCCCAACCAAGTGAAGATCTCCTGCTCGCGCGCGTGCTGCGGATCAAACTGACGGAAGAACGTGCGCAGTTCCTCGTAGGCGTCCTTGGCCAGGTCCATCTCCCAGACCCGCTGGTAGTCGCACAGGAACGGGAACGTCGGTGCGGCTCGCCAGATGCGCGGCTCGAGCGCCGCGCACGCCAGCGTCAACCCGCCGCCCTGTGACCCGCCCACGGCGCCGACGCGCGCCGGGTCGACGTCCGGCAGCCCCATGACCAGACCCGCCAGTTGCGCCGTGTCCAGGTAGATGCTGCGAAAGAGCAGCGCCTCGGGACCATCCTGCAGTCCCCGGATGATGTGCCCCCGGAAGGTGGTGCCCGTGACACCGCCCGGATCCTGGGAAGACCCGCCCTGGCCGCGGCAGTCGAGCGCGGCGATGCAGAACCCGGCCGCCACCCAGGAGAGCTTGTCGAGCCAGTCGCCGCAGTTGCCGGTGTAGCCGTGGAACTGAACGACGGCCGGATGCCGCCCCGGTCCGGTCGGCCGCGCATACTTGGCGTGGATGCGGGCGCCCTTCACGCCGGTGAAGGTCAGATCGAAGCACTCCGCGCCCGGCACCTGGAAGGGGCTCTGGACCAGTTCCAGCTTCGGATCTACCGCCCGCATCTCGTCCAACGCGCGGTCCCAGTAGACATCGAAGTCGGTCGGACGAGGCGTGCGGCCGGCATAGGTCTGCAATTTCTCCAGCGGCAGGTCGACCAGGGGCATGGCTTTCTCCGTAAAGGCGGTTGGCGGTGTGAACCAGACACTCCGGCAGGGTCACCGCTCGAGTTCGGCGATCAACCGCAACGCCTCCGCCTTGGTCTGCGGGAACCAGCATCCGATCAGGAAGTGCTTGAGCTTTGGACCGAATTCGCGGCGCAGGGCATCGAGACCGGCGCGTGAACCAACGCCGATGAAGATCTTCTTACCGGCGTCGACCGTCTTGTGATAGAGCGGCCACCAACGCGGGTGTTCGCAGGGCTCGGTGCCGCTGCCAGGGGTCCACTGAAGCATGTTGAGCTTGGGCAGCGACAACAGGTGGTCGTGGTGCGGAATCGCGCCGGGGCCATCCCAGTGGTACATGCTGTAGGAAACGCGGGCCGTCATCTCCGCCAGGACCGGCACCATAAAAGTACCGAACATCTCGGGGCCGATCATGGCCGAAAAGTCGCACTGGAACTTCGCCATGCGGCCGGGCGCCCAGGCCCAGAAGACCGACCCGCCCACCTCATCGCGCATCAGGTCGTAGAACCGGTCGTAGTAGTCGAAGTAGCGGTCCGTAATCTGCCGCAGGCAGGCCTGGACCCACTCGGGGCGCTCAACCAGGTCAAAGAGCAGCTCCTCAGTGCCGCGCATCGCCGCCAGCGTGTCCAGTCCCTCGATCAGGTCTGGAAACTGCAACATCCACTTGCCGCGGCCCAGGCGGGCCTGCTCGCGTCCCAGCCGGTCGGAGAACTGCCAATAGAAGTTGGACGGATCGAACCGAAAGCCCGGTGCCGCCGGCTCGCGCAGAAAGGGCTCGCACCACACCGTGCCGGGCATCTCAACACCCCGGCACCCCAGGTACAAAGCGAGGCAGTTGGGCGCCAGGTCGGGCGAGACCGTCGGCACGGCTTCGGCCAGGCACTCGTAGTTCAAGAACGCCCGCTGGGCGAGGTTCACGCGGTACTCGAAGCTCTTGGTCGAGTAGTGGGTCACCCACCCCTCCGGCTGTGGCAACGCCGGGGGCACGGATTCACGCACCGCATCGGACGGCACGCCGATCAGCAGCATGGGACGGCCGAGATCGGCACCGTGCCACCACGCCGTCAGTCGCGCCCGTACGTCGTCCATGTCGGATCGATAGAGTAAGCCGGCCATCTGCGTTCTCCTGCGCTGGCGCGCCCAACCGCCCGGTGCATTCGTGGGTGCGCGAGGGGAGGTTAGCAGCCGGCCTGCGTCGCATGCAAGCCCGGGAATGCCGCCTGATTTAATTCGCGCTGGCGGGTGGCGCGGCTATAATCATCCCGTGGTCGCGTAAGTCGCGTACGGGAATGCAAGGCCGTGCGGCCACCGGCACCGCTGAGAGAGGCGCTTCGGCTATGCGACACCCCCGCGCGGAAGACTGGGAGGCTCGCCTGCAACAGGCACTGAACCGGGTTGACGAATACCTGGAGGAGACCTATGGCGCGCGGTACGGGCTGCATCCAGACAGGCTGCCGCGTGGGCAGGCGGCGAGTCGCCAGTATGATGGCCTGTTTCAAGTGGGCGCCTCCTTCTCGGCCGGCTTCGGGTCCGGCGCCGTGTACAAAATCGTGGGCGACTTGCGCCTGAGCTGAAAGTGATCTGCCATGGCGCCGATTCCGCATCTCGCCTTCATCACGTTGGACTTCGACTGGGCCTCGCTGCGCCTGGCTTCGCTGCTGCATGTCGCGGCCACGGTTACGATCCTCGTGCACTGCCTGCGGACCCCGCGTGAACCGCGGTCGACCCTGCTGTGGCTGTTCATCGCCTGGTCCTTCCCGGTATTCGGCGCCCTGCTTTACGTCACGTTCGGCGTAAATCGCGTGCCTGAAAAGGCCTGGCTCAAGCAGCGATCGGACCGCAACTTCCTCGAAGCGCACCGCGAGCGGGACTGCCATCTGCTCCCCTACCGTCGCAGCATCCAGGATGCCTTGGTCACCCAGCCGTCCAGTCCGGGCGAAGGGGACTTCAACCGCATCATTGACCGGATTGCGCCGGACCATCCGCTGCTGGGAGGCAACTCCATCCAGGCCTACCTCGATGGGCCGGAGTTCTATCCCGCGTTCTTCGAGGCCTTGCGCGCGGCGCGACACCACATTCACGTGCAGTCCTACATCATCGGCAATGACACCGTGGGCCGCGAGTTCTTCGCCATCCTGACCGAACGCGCGCGCGCCGGCGTGCGGGTGCGGGTGCTCTACGACGAATTCGGTTCCGCCCTGGCGCGGCTGAGCGGCTTCTTCCGGCGGTACCGCCAGATCAGCAATCTCCAGGTTGTCGGCTTCACCCAGGTGAACCCGATCAAGCGCCAGTTCCAGATCAACCTGCGCAACCACCGCAAACTGGCGGTCATCGACGGGTTGACCGGTTTCATCGGCGGCATGAACCTGCACGACGGGCACGCGCCCCACGACCCGCGGAAGACGATCCGGGACTACCATTTCCGAGTGGACGGCCCGATCACCCACGAGTTGCAATTCACCTTCCTGCGGGACTGGTACTACATGACCGATGAAGATGCGGCCGAACTGCTGCAGCCGGACCATTTCCCGATTCGCGAGTTCGCCGGCACGATGCCGATGCGCATCCTGAATGCCGGGCCGACCGCCGAGAGCGAGACCCTTAACGACGCCTGTTTTGCCGCCCTGACCGGCGCCCGGCGCCAGATCCTGCTGGTGACGCCGTACCTGCTGCCGCCAGACGAGATCCTGCGCGCCCTCCGCGCGGCCGCCCTGCGCGGCGTCGATGTGCGCATCCTGGTACCCGCCCGGGGCAACCATCCGGCCGTGGCCTATGCCTCGCAGGCGATCTATGCCCAACTGCTAACCGCGGGTGTTCGTCTGTTTTTGCGGCGACCGCCTTTCATGCACGCCAAAGCCCTGCTGGTGGATGAGCGACTGGCCATCATCGGCAGCGCGAACATGGACAACCGCAGCCTGCGGATGAACTACGAGACGAACCTGGCCGTGCTACACGAAGGATTTGCCGCAGCACTCAAACAGATCGTACTGAATGATTTTGCCCACTCGGACGAACTGGACCTGACCACCTGGCAGCGGCGTCCTGCCACGCAACAGCTCGTGGAAGGATTCTTCAACCTGATGAGTCCGTCGCTCTAGATTCCTCGTTCCGCGGCCGCGTGCTGATGCAATGGGCAAGACCGCCTCGCGGCTGCCTGCCTATTCGAAACCGAGCCGGCGTTCCAGCTGCCGGTCGCGGCGGCCTCCCAGCTTGAGCGCCTGCCGGTAGTTCGCCTCGGCCGCGGCGGCGTCGGCGCCCGGCATGGTCAGCAGCAGCCACGCCATGTTCACGTAGGCGGCAGGCTGGCGCGGGCTGGACCGAATGGCCTTATCCAGGGCCAGCAGGGCATGCTGGTAGCGACCGGTGCCCTGGTAGGCCGCGGCCAGGGCGAGCAGCACGGTTCCATTCTCCTGCTCCGCCTGCAGATCTTCCAAGGCCACGCGGGCCTCGTCGAAGCGCCCCTGGCGGCAACGCACCAGGGCCACCAACAGGCGGGCGTCGCGGTTCTGGGGATCGGCCTTCAGCACATCGATCAGGAGTGCCGCGGCCGCATCCAGACGGTCGCTCGACAGCAGCGCCTGCGCCTCGGCCAGGGACCGTGCATGGGGTTTCTCTTGCGCGTCTTCCGCCGGCGTGTCCGCGTTCACGACCACGCGCGTCGCAGCCGCGGCCGCCGGCTCGGACTCCTCGCGGTCTCCATCCGTTCCGGAAGTCGTGCCGGCCGCTTCAGCCGCCGGGCCCGTCGCAGCTCCCTCGTGTCCCGTGATCGCCTGGATCTGGCTCTCGCAGTAGGCCAACCGGTAACGGGCCAGGCCATCCTCGACAGTTGGAAAGCTCTGATTCACCCGGCCATAGGTCTCGGCCGCCTTGCGATAGAGCTGCAGCGCCTGGTCCTTGTTACCGCCGTCAAAGGCGGCGTCGGCCCGCACCATGACCTCGTCGGCCTTGCGCATGTCGCGCACGGCCGCGGAGCGTGCGTTGCCGAACAGGCTGAGTGCGGGAGCCTCGCCTGCCGTGCACATGACCAAGAGGGCTGCCAGGGTGACTGCGAAACCTGCATGGATGCGACTCATGGGAAGTAGGTTACCAAGCTCCCCCTCCGACCGCAACGGCCCTTTTCGGCCAGCGCGAACTTGCCGCCACGCCGCCGCCGCCGTATTCTGCCCGCGTGACCAACCACCCTTCACGCGGCCCCCGTCTGACCGCCGACATTCCCAGTCTGCACCGCCTACGCATCCGCAGCCGCACCGCCGCCGCCGTGCGGACGTTCTTCCTGGGCCGCGGATTCCTGGAGGTCGACACACCGGTTCGCATACCGGCACCGGCCCTTGAACTGCATCTGGACGCCCCGCCTTCCGGCCGCGCGTGGCTTCGCACCTCACCGGAACTCCACATGAAACGGCTGGTCGCCGCCGGTTGTCCGCGGGTCTTCCAACTCGGCCCCTGCTTTCGCGAGTCCGAGCGGGGCAGTCGGCACAACCCGGAGTTCACCATGCTGGAATGGTACCGCGCCGGCACCGACTACCGCGGCATCCTGAACGACTGCCGCGCCCTGCTGCGCGCGGTGGCGCTGGCCGTGCTCGGACGCACGCGCTTCAGTTACTCCGGTGCGCGCATCGACTTGCAGGCACGCTGGATGCAGATCCCGGTCTCGGTGGCGTTCCAGCGCTGGGCCCACTGGGACCCGGCGACCAGTTACGATGCTGACAGGTTCGACACCACGCTCGTGTCGCAGGTCGAACCCGCGTTGCCCCGCGCGCGGCCCTGCGTGCTCTTCGATTACCCGGCCGAAGCCGCCGCGCTGGCCCGGCTCAAACCCGGCAACCCGCTGGTCGCCGAACGCTGGGAATTGTACGTCGGCGGGATGGAGCTGGCTAACGCCTACTCCGAACTGACGGATGGCGCGGCCCAGCGCGCGCGTTTCGAAGCCTGCGCCGCGGCCCGGCGCGCCGCCGGCCGCGCGGTCTACCCGCTGGACGAGCCCTTCCTGCAGGCGCTGGAGGGCGGACTCCCGGCGTGCGGCGGCATCGCGCTGGGGTTCGACCGGTTGGTCATGTTGCTCAGCAACGCGCAATCGATCGACGAAGTCCGCCCGTTCTGTCCGCCCATCGGGGCCTGCTACTGATCCTGCATCGACAAACGCCCAGCTGGCAGCTAGATTAGGCTCCCATCTTTGTTTAGGAGAATTCCATCATGATCAAGCCTGCGATTCTCTCCGCGCTGATCGGCATGTTGCTGACAGGCGTGACGACGGCCGCCTGGGAAGACGAATCCACCGCCCCGGCGCCGACCCGGCCGCGCACGGAAGCGTCGTCCGCCACGGCCCGGCCCAGCGCCGCGACCGGCACCGTGCCTGCCGATCTCTACTCGCAGTTCCTCGACGCACCGGTCGACCCCGTCTACTGGGCCAGTCTGGCCTATGTCGCGCCAACGCAGTTCGCGGGGGGTGACGAAGCTTCCATGGTCGAGCTCGACGGCAGCTGGAAGCTGGCGGTCTACCGCGACATGTTGTTGGGCGACGTGGACCTGAGCCTGCGCCTGCACAGTGTGATCTTCGCGGACGACGGCGGGTACGACTTCATGCCAGGCCTGGTGATGGCGCTGCCGTTGGACGCCGGCTGGACCTGGCGGTTCGTGGAGGGAACCTCCTTCGAACTGCGCGCAAAGCCCGGCATCTACGCCGACATCGCAGCTGCCGGCGCGGAGATGTTCAGCCTGCCGTTCAGTTTCGCCTGGTACCGCACCGTCACGCCGAGCCTCGCGTTCCAGGCCGGCATGGAGATTCGCCCGGGCTGGGACACGCTGGCCATGCCCCTGGTGGGCGCCGCCTGGGAGCCGATCCAACCCCTGCGCCTGGAAATCGCGGTGCCGCGTTCACGCGCCTTGCTCTACCTGGGACCCGCGACGCTGATCGGCAGCTTGGAGTGGCGGAACATGACGTTCGCCATGTCGGGCGACGACGAGGAACCGCAGGATCTGACCATGGACGACCTGCTGATGACCGCCGGTGCGCGCCTCAAACTGAGCGACGAACTCCACCTGGGAGCCGAGCTGGGCTCGTTCCTCGACCGGACCTTGACGGCCGAAGGCGATGCCGGCAAGGGGGAGATCGACCTCGACAGTTCACTCTTCGTGCGTCTGAGCGTCGGCGGACCGCTCTAGATTTCTAGTCCCGGGAAAACGAGTGTTTTTGGGTCACATTTCGTGGCAACTGTCGGTCAATCGGCGGAGTGAGCGTTCTGCGATCGGCCGGGTTGCACGGCTCGTCGGTCTGAGGCGGAGCCTCGCTGGGAGTCTGTCGGGGCCTACTTGTGACGCCGGGGCTTCGCGAGGCTCAGGAACCCGGCCTGGCGCAGACGCTCAGGCGTGATCACAGCCGCGTGCTCATCGACCTCGGCATCCCGGATGGCGTCCGAAGGTTGCGGAAGCGCGTCGTCGCGCGCACCCGCGCGGTCAGCGGCCGGCACAGCCGCAGCGGGAACCCCGCGCGCGATCGGGCGCACAATCTGGAACAGGCGCTTTCGCACGACGTCCAGGCCGGTGCCATCCTGCGCTGAGACCGGGATCGCCGCGCGTCCGGTGCGCGTGCGGAACAAGACGAGGTTGGCGGCGGCTTCCGGCAGATCCATCTTGTTGGCCACGACGATCGAGGGACGCCGAGGCAACTGCGGGTCGTGCATCGCCAGTTCGCGCCGCAGCGCGCGGTAGTCGGCCCATGGCAGCCGGCCATCGCCACCCGCCATGTCGATCACATAAACCAGCACCCGCGAGCGGGCCAGATGGCGCAGAAACGCAACGCCGAGACCGACACCGGCATGCGCGCCCTCAATCAGGCCCGGGATATCCGCCAGCCGGATCTGGCTGTAGTCGGGGTAGATCATGGTGCCCACGACCGGGTGGATCGTGGTGAACGGGTAGGCGCCAACCTTGGGGTGGGCGTCGGTCAGGACCCGCAAGAGCGAGGACTTGCCCGCGTTCGGACAACCCACGAAACCTGCATCGGCCAGCAGCTTGAGTTCCAACCGCAGCCGGAACTCGTCGCCTGGCAGACCGGGTGTGAACTCCGTCGGCGCCTGGTGCGTTGAGCGCTTCCAGTGCACATTGCCCCAACCGCCGCGCCCGCCGCGGGCGATGACATCTTCCTGCCGGTCCTCGGTGATGTCCGCCAGCAGCGCGCCTGTCGCCGCGTCGTAGACCTGTGTGCCGCAGGGAACAGGCACATACAGATCGTGACCATTACGGCCGTGCCGCTGCTGACCGCGGCCAGCGACACCGTCGCCACCCCTCACTTGCGGCATGTAGAAGAGGCGCAACAGCGAGTCTTCGTCGTGATCGCCCCTGAAAATGACATGTCCCCCACGGCCGCCATCGCCGCCGTCGGGGCCACCCATTTCAACGCACGCTTCGCGCCGAAAACTGCAGCAACCGGAGCCGCCCTTGCCTGCGCGCACACTGACGGTTACACAGTCGACAAATTGCCGAGCCTTCACAAGCCAGGATCCAACGGCCCGCTCACTGGCCGCCGGCCGCGGCCTGAACCGTCACGACGCGACCTTCCTTCTGAAACTTCACCACACCGTCTGACAGCGCGAACAGGGTGTCGTCACGCCCCTGTCCGACGTTGCCACCCGCATGAATGCGCGTGCCGCGCTGGCGAACCAGGATCGACCCGGCCCGGACAACCTGCCCGTCGTAGCGCTTGACACCCAGGCGCTGCCCGGCGCTGTCGCGATTATTGACGCCGTTGCTCTTGCGTCCCATGCTCTTGCTCCTCGAAATCGTCCGTTACGAAACCTGCCGGTAATCAACCGACGGACTTGACCTTAACCACCGTCAGATCCTGGCGATGACCGACTTTGCGCTCATATCCCTTGCGGCGGCGCTTCTTGAAGTTGATGACCTTCTCGCCGCGGGTTTGCGCGACCACCGTGAACGTGACCTTGGCGTCGGCCACATGCGGTGTACCAACCCTGAGATCCTTGCCGTCCGAAACGGCCAACACGGTCGGCAAGACCACATCCTGACCCACTTCCGCGTCAAGCCGCTCGATCTCGAGGGATTGGCCTGTGGTCACACGATACTGCTTGCCCCCGGTCTCCACGACCGCATAAGCTTCCATGACAACCCTGTCCTTGCGATGTTGGTGTCCCGGACGCACGGCGAACTCCCGCCCTGTCAAGTCCGAGAAGGGGTAATGTAAGCGATGGCTCACGCGGCGTCAAGCGCGGTTGCAGCCTTTGCGCGTTCTTCACGCCGGCGGGCATCCGATAACCTGCGGGTCCGGCCGCATGGCGGGGTCGGGCCCCGTGGTCGCCACGGAGACCCCGAAGAAGACCAGTTGGGCGCCAGGCGCGTCGAATACAATCTCGAGTCTGGCCCGGCCGAGCGGGTCGCGGGTGACTGTGACGCCGTCGCTCGCCCACTCCGTCGGCGCCACCCGGTGGCGGGTGACGTAGGTGTAGCGGCCCGGCGTGGTCGCGAAAACCGCCACGGCCCCCCGACCGCCGAGCGGTTCCAGCTTCTCGTGGATCTCGGGGCTGCCGCCGGGTTGGCCACTGCGAACGGGATCGGCCGCGGTGAGGTCGTCGCGCACCTGTTTGTAGAGTCCCAACAACCGGCCAAATCGCGCGATCCCCTCCTCCGGGATGGCCAGCAGATCACCCCAGATTCCGTTCTGGCCCAACACCAGCGACGCGATGTTGAGGAGCTGCGAGGCCGCCGGAGCATCCGGCAGATAGTGGGTCAAAAACAACACTGATGGTATCCAGCGGTCGAAGTCCAGCGGCGCCCGGCAGATCCAGCCGCGCGCGGGCCCCGGGTGCACGAAAATGTTGCTCCAGGTCCCCGCGGTAGCCCAGTCGTAAGGCAGGTCGTAGTTCGGGAAGTAGGGTCCGTTGTTGATCAGGAAGTACTTGCCGGCCGAAAGAAACGCCAGCCCCACGCTGCGCCCGCCTTCCGTGATGTCGAAATCCACGATGGCATCCGGGCAGGCTGCGCACAGGCGCTCGACGATCCGAACCATGTAGCGCACCTGCTCGAAGGCGTAGACTTCGGCGCGCTCGGCGCGCGCGACGCCGGCATCGCCGTGAGCGTGCCCGGCCGCATCACAACCGTACTGGCCCACGGCATCCCACTTGAAGTAGGTCACGCCCAGCTCGCGCGACAGGCGGATCAACTCGTCGGCGAAAGCTTCCCAGTAGCGGCTGGCCAGGCAGAGGCACTGGCTCTCCTCGGTCTCCCAGACCGCATGTGGGGCGCTGGGCTTGCCTTCCCACGTCAGCAGCGCGTCGCGGTGCGCCCCCAGAATCCGGCTGGTGACGGCCGCCTCGGTCGGACTGAACCAAAGGCCCAGCTTCATGCCATAGCCGGCCAACTTGGCGCGCACCGCCTCCAGGCCATCCGGAAACCGGGCGCGGCTCACCCGCCAGTCGCCGGTCTTCTCGTACCAGCCCGTGTCGAGTACAAAGACGTCGATGCCCATGCGGTGCGCCACGTCGATCTCCGCCAGCATGCGCTCCTGGTTCATGGACTCAAGATAGGTGCGCCGGTTCCACCACTTGTTGCGCTCCTGGAACGCCCAGGTGTTATAGAAGATCCACGGCCGTCGCGAGGCTTGGCTGGCGCTGTAGCGCGTCCACACAAACGACCGGTAGCGGCTCGCCAACGTGGCCACCGGGCCGTCCACGGCCGCGAGTTGGAACCAGACCGTCTCAAGGGCGTGCGTCGCGTCCAGCGGCTGGCCACTCCAGTAGTTGCCTTTGACCGCCTGCAGCGCGACCTGTCGGCCGGGTTCGAGTCGGTACTGGAGGAAGGCATCCGGGAACTGCGAGCCGTGCTCATAGGCCACGAGCAGGCTGTGGCGGCCATCCGAGGCGGTCAGGATCGGCCCCATCGCGGACAGCCGATTGTCGAACTCCTTGTCGGCGAGTTCGACCTCGTGCGGACGGAAGGCGTGGGTGGACGCATCGAACTCGCTGATCCGCACCTCGGTGCAGAGCGGCAGGCTGGCGAGATCGAGCCCCAGATAGGTCAACTGGTCGCGGCCGTCATGCTTGGTCAGCGTCCACCGCGCGGATCCATCCACCCAAAGGATGTAGCGAAAACGGACCACCGGCGAGTCGGGCGCCAGCCGGAACACGAGGTCGAGCCGCAGGCCCGGCCAACCCCGGACGGCCCCCGTGTACCGATGCTCCGCCGCGCCGTTGGCCAGCTGTCGCGGGGCGGCAGCCGGGGCCAGTCCAGAGAGCACGGCTGGCACGGCTCGGCCGTCGAGCTCAAACACCGGCGGAGCCACACGCAGCGTGTCCGTTCGACCGGGCAGTCCATAGGACCACAGACAGTCCGCCGACCCATCCAGAGTCAGAACGCAATACGAGTTGGTCATGCTTTGCAGTCCCTTGCGCCTCGCCGGTCGCGCCGCGACTCAGACGCCGCGCCAGTCGAGCGCCACGCCCACGTAGGTTTCCGACTGCCGGAGCAGTCCCTCGTAGGCCTCGTGAATCCGCTGGGGCGGCAGCCGGTGCGTGACCAGCGGTTCCAAGCGGAGTTGGCCGGTACGCAGCCAGTCGAAAATCATCATCTGCTTGTCGTACAGCGACGTCACCGCGAAGGTGCGCCCGTTCTGCGAACTGACGGGCGGGTAGGTCGGCGGACACCATTCGAGAGCGCCACGCACCGTCAGGTTGCGCAAATGGATCTCCTTGAAGGCTGGCGTCAGATCGCCGGCCATGGCCGCCCGCGGACTTCCCAGCAGGATCACCTGGCCCACGTTGGCCGTCGCCCTGATCGCCTGCAGGACCACCGGGGTCAGACCGGTCGCTTCCACCGCGATGTCGGCCAGACGCCCCCCCGTTAAATGTTGGATCTCCTGCTGGGCCTCCTCTGGCGTGCCTCCCACAACCAGTTCAAGGCCGCACTGCTGCGCGACCTCGCGCCGCCGGGCCACCGGATCAACGCCGATCACCCGCGCGCCCAGATTGCGGAAGGCTTGGGCCGCGAGGTTGCCGACCAGTCCCATCCCGAACACCACGACCCACGGATGAATGCGCAGGTCGGCCATCACCACGGCCGAGGTGCTGACGCCGGCCATGCGCGAAGCGGCCGCCAGGCAGGGATCCAGCGTCGCCGGCACCGCCACCACCAGGCTGCGCTGGTTCACCTTCACCCACGCCGAGTGGGAACCCGTCGAGAAGACGCGCGCACCGGGCTGAAACCCCGTCACGTGGGTGCCGACCGCCCGCACGATGCCCACATTGGCGTAACCGGAGTTCCAGGGATACGCGCACCACGCGCCGGGCACGAACACATCCGGTTCGCGGCCGGTGTAGTTGGCCAGTTCGGTGCCAGCACTGATGAAGGTCCACTCCGTCTGAACCAGCAGTTCGTCGGGTTTCAACGCCGGATCGAGTTCCCGCGGCTGGAGTTCGACTTTGTTCTGGCCAGTAACGATTACCTGTTGTACGTGCATGCTCACCTTCCACGCACTCCCGACCGCGCTGGCGGTCCGTTTCGAGGTGCGCACGGGCAGCATAGCACGCCGTGGCTCCGACAGGAAGAGCGCCCCCGGGCGGCCGGCAGTTCCATTGACCTTCCGATTCACACGGGCCATGCGGTCGCAACGTGGCGACGGGGCCCGAGTTCTGTCTTGGAGAAAACCTTAAGGGCATGGCTCCGCTTCGTGCGCGCCGGGTCGGCGTGTGTTCGGTGTTGATTGTGAACGGGACGGGCGTGAGCGGTCTGTCTGCGCGGACAGGCTGCTAGAGCCCCGCCAGGGGCATGCGCTTGCCGTCAATGGCACACACGGGGCTATCACCCAGAACCGTGATAAATGCGGTTGCGGAAGAACCGGCGGACATGGGTGCGAGCAGGCGCAGCAGGCCGACGGATGCTCCACGCGCGGCAATCGTTCCGAGTTGCACCCGCGGCTTGAACCTCAACTCCAAGCGGTTCCCCTTGCAGATGCTTGCCGCCATCTCCGTATTGATCCGTAGCAACACGTGGCCGGACCAGTTCACGGTTACCGGCACCACCGAACGCACGTGCTGGACCCGGTAGGTCACATCGTACACGCCGGAATCGCGCGTGCCGCGCACGTCGGAAACCTCGCCGCTCAGCGCATGCGCGGAACGTCCGAGCATCTCGGTCAGCATCACGGTGACGTTGCGTGACCAGACCGTACGCTGAACCTCAGTGCCATTTGTGGGCCAGCTCGTGACGGCCTGGTTGACGGCATACTGTATGCGGTAAGCCAGATTCGGAAACGACTCCCCTCCTCCGACCTCCAGCCTCATGCTATTGCGGATCACAACGCCCTTGGCCTCGCACAACGCCGGACATAACAGCGTCTCGGGTAGTTGCGTAACCACCTCCACAGGTGGCCCGGACGTCGGGCCGGCGCCAACCACACGCATTGGCACACTCGACGTAGCCGCCGTCGCCCCCGCCGCCAGCGGCTCTGGCCCTCGCAGGAGGGTTGCGTTGGTCAGCGCCCCGCTCCGAGACGCAGCCGGAGACTTCACGATCAGCGCGGCGTCCAGTCGCGACGACACAACCAGCGGCCCATTGTCCCGAACGATGTGTGCCGCAGTCAGTGCTCCCGCGGCCAGGACCGCCAATAACAGCGCTGGCCCCAGTTTCCGGTGCCGAGTCCAAGCAACTGCAAACAAGGAGTGAGGATGCATGGCCGTCAATTCGCCAGTAGCCGCGACATCGCTCTCGTCATTCGTTCCCATCACGCGTCTCCCGGTTCGGCCCCCATGCCGGAATCAGACGGCAAGACCACCAGATGCCCGCCAGATCCATGAAGGACCGACGGCAGAACCTGCGGCAGAAAATGATTCTATCAGTGATACGCACAGCGCATGCCACCTGCTCCATTCATCCTATCTCCTTTGAAGAGCACGACTTAGGGCTTGTGTCGCACGCGTGCATCGGGACTCAGAGGATGCCCGTACCGTCCGCTATGCATCGTTATGGAACGGCGGCGCACCCTGCACGCGATGCGGCCGACGACATCGGCCAAACCAAGCCCTGAGATCCACGGGCGAGCGGTCCGGTTGCGGCCCGCCCTGTGACCCGGCGCCGCACCGCGGATCTCCGCGACAAGCCGAGACCGCGCGCGAATCGGCTTCAAGACACCGGATGCGTGTTTCGGCATCGACCTGCACCTGCGCCGTGCCGTCGACCTGGTTCCGACACTCGACTTCGTGCTGTGCACCCATGAACACCGCGACCACAAGGTCCCGGCCCTGATCGCAGCCATGGTGGCGGCTGGCAAGCCGGTCCTGAGCCGGAACGAACCTGGGAGCACGATCATCACCGGTGCCGGCGAGTATCGGTTCGGAAAGGTCCGCGTGAAGGTCGACCTCGGCGACCACCACCGCGAACAGGCCGGCCAGTGCGACAACATGCTTATGTACCAGATCGACTGTGGCCCCGGAGCGGGGAACTGCGTCATCTACCACAGCGGGGACGGCAACAACTTCGAGAAGATGAAGCCGAACGGCAACGTGAATGTGTTCATCTTCCATGTCTCCGTCGGCATGTCTGTGGCCGGATGCGGCGCTGGTGTTGACTCGGGGCGAACGCTGGCTGACTACGGGAACGGTGCTGGACCAGGGCTCTGTGCCGACGGCCGCAGTCGCCCCCTGAACGTGGGGCACCGCGCAGGCGTGAGCCATCATCGAATCGTCCGGTGTCGGCCCGAAGTGGCACTAGCCCCCATCGTTTGTTCGCGGAGCAGCCGCGCGGCGGGCTCACCTCTGAGTATGGGCAGCCGGATCAAACCACTGCTCCCACGTCGGCGCGAGTAGCCCCGGCACATGGCGCAGATCGAGTTCGATCGCGGCGCTGGGAAAACGCGGACGGCCCTGGGCCGGCGCAAAACGGGTGGCCCCGGCAAACTCAGGCCGGATGTGCCAGATCTTCCCGTCCAGACCGACCGGCACCTGCACCGTGGTCTCGCCGGCCTGCCCGAAGATCATGCCCATGGTCCGGTCGGGTGCACAGACCGCCAACTGCAACACGTCGTTCGGCTCGCGCGCCTTCACCCGGACGGCAAATTCCTTCGTGCCGCGCGGCACGTGGAAGAACCAGTCACGGGGCGCACCGGCCTCCAGATGGAAACGTTGCCAGCCACCCTCCTGCGTCGCACCGAGCATCACCAGCGGGGTGGCGGGATACGTGTACAGCCAGAAGTGCTCGGCGTCCGCGATATCGATGGTCGCCACGCCAGCTCCCGTCGCAAGCGTTCGTTCGCCGCGCTCGCCCCCATGCAGGTGGCGCAGCGGGAGACGGTCGTCGAGCACCACGCGACCACCGACCGCGCCCACCACCTTAACCGCGGCGTCGTCGTGTTCTTCAAGCGGCAGTTCCTTCCATCCGTGCCCCGCTAGTTCGCCCCGCTCCGGATACAGGTTGCGCGGCAGGTAGGTGCCGATCACGAAGCGCAGCGGCCGGTTTTCGGGGTTCCACAACGCCACCCTTGCAGGCGTTCGGATCTCGCAACCGTCCGGGTCACCCAGCGACGGACAAGGCGTCCAGTGCTGAATCAGGCGCGGCTTCTTGGGCTCGGCAAGGTCGGATTGAACAAACTCGCTCTCGTCATACACGCCCATCGGGGCCGGTCGCCCGCTCACGGGATCAAACCACTCCTCCGGCGAGCGGGCAACATAGGGCGGCACGCCCTGCAGCACGAAATGGATGTCCGAGTAGAGGTGCGAGTCCCCCATGCGCACCTCGATTGACCAGAACCGCCCCGCGCTGCCGGGCTCGACGAGGATCTCTGCCTGCTGGACTCGCACGCGCCCACCCGGCACCTCTGTCAACGGCGCGTCGGGATTGGCCTGTCCCCAGAGCACCGTCATGCGCTGCCCGCGCGGCGAGAAAACGGTCAGACCATGGTCCTCGCGCTGGGACCGACCGCTGTTGTTTTCAGTCCACAACGTGAAGCGCTCAGTTCCAGGCGGCACCCAGAAGTACCAGGTCCGCGGCACGAACGGCGTGTAGAGTGCGGCCTGGCCCTTGATGATGTCGGCCTGGATGACGCCGGTCCAGAGCACGGAACGATCGAGGTCGGACTCGATCCAGTAGTAGTTGAGCGTGCCGCGACAGTCCAATTCGAGCAGGTAGCTCCCCGCCGGCCCAGCCGCCACATCGATGCGGTACCCCTCCGGGGTGACCTCGCACACCTGCTCGAAGACCACCTTGCCGTCCGGTGCCGTAATCTTGACCGGCGTGTCCGAGCGGTTCCAGCCGCCGCCGATCCACCAGTCGAACCGGTGTAACGTAAGCTTGAACGCCCTCCCCTCGGGACTATGCAGGTATATCTTCGGCCGGCCCATGATGTAGTGCCCGGCGTCGCCGACTGCCGTGGCCGCCCAAACAGCCGGAGTCCACACGCCAAAGGCCAGACTCACAACAAGAACTCGCAAACACGCCTTCATAGCCATTCCTTGGTCACTTCGCCGAGTCGCCACATGGTCGGCCCGCACTTCGTCAGTTACACTTACCGCACGATGATCGTCATGCCCGCAGGTGGTCGCGCCCCAACCGAGAGAATCCCAGCCCCCGCGACAACGTACGTCGTACTCACGTTCGCGGCGCCCGAACCGGTCCCGCCCCACGTGCCCTCGGCTTGCTTCGCCGCCCCGAAATAGAGGTTGCGAACCCACTCTGAGCGTCCCTTCAGATTGAGCTTGCCGCTGCCGCTCAACGTGATGGTCGCCGTATCCGCAATCTGCTCATCTGCCAGCCACTGCACCGTGCCGCCCGTGACCGTGATGTTACCGGGAATCGACGCGACACCCGCCGTCTTGGCGAATTCGAGCGTGCTGGCACTCCAGAGGACCGGCCCTGTGAAGGTGTTGGCCATCAACCCGGCCAAGCGAATCGTTGTACTGACCGACTGGTTGCCGGTGAGCCCAATGCCGCCGCTGGCTCCGCTGACCACGCCGTCGAAAACCTGGGTGAAGTGCTCGCCATTCTCGTAGACGAGGCGGGCCACACTCCCGGCACCAGCGGCAAACGCCTTGTCTGCTTCCGTCCGCGCCGTCCGGATGGCGGCTTCGGTGACCGGCGTCGGGTCGGCACCGGCGCCAACGGGCACCAGCCAGGACTTCCGTCCCTCAACCGTCACGCTGGCCAGCGGCGTCGCGACCGCCGCACCGTTCAGCGTGACAACGGGCTTCGCCTCCAGTCCGCTGATGAGCAGGTGCGCGGCCAGACCCGCGGCGGGCATGGCCGGATGCACGCCGTAGTCGATGTCGACCTTGCCGCTCTTCGGTTGTACCGTCACGAATGCCAACCCGAGCCTGCCATCCGCCTCGACGATCGCGCCGCCCGGCACCTCGAACCGGAACCAGGTCGCGTCCGGCAGCGGGTTGGCGGCCAGGTAGGTGCCGCTCGTGGGTTCGGCCACCAGGTAACCCATCTGATTGGGTTCGAGCGTCAGACGCGCGCCGCCCTTCTTCAGTACGCCGCTCCGGCCCAGCACGCTGAGCGGCGTGTCGCGATCGAGACCTTCGGCCAGGTACGGCCACTGTCCGTTGACCCGCCGGTGCGGGACCGCCGCCGAGGTCGGCTGGTGATCGTCGCTGTCGGCGCCCGCGGGCTTAAAGCCCATCTCCAGCCGGTCGGCGCCACTCTGGCAGTCGAGCCCCATCACACCCGCGCGCGTGTCGTACTTCCGCTCGATCCGCACCTGGGCAAGGCGCTGCTGAAACGCCGCCAGATCCCTGCATTCGGTCGTGTCGGCCATCTCCACGTAGAAACCGCCGACCGCCTCATCCAGCTTCGAACCGCCGGCCGCCAGATCGAACGCGCGGTCCTGACGGTAGAAGTAGTTCTCGATCAGCAGCGACTCGCGCATCCAATCGCCGGTCTGCGGCGACAGAGGCTCGCCGCCCTCCTTGAGGATCACCTCGGCGTCGCGCCCGAGGTCCGTGGACTCCAGCGGAATCACGCCGACGAAGGTGACCCCGTCCTCGATGACGATGCGCGAACCGGCTTTGCAGACGTGCGGAAGGGCCTGGATCTCGCGCCCGTCCACGTAGACCTTCCAGACCGGTTTCGCCTGCAGCGCGAACAGGCAGACGGTCGTCTGAAGGCTCTTGATCTCCGCCTGGGCCGGCGTGAAGTGGCTACCCCGCAGCCCCGCGTTGGGACTGGACGCCACCAGCATCTTGTTGCGGTGTTGGAGTACCACCAGTGTGCCACCCATGTTGCCCAGCGTGCCGCCCTTCATCGTGTCGATGAAGTTCACCCGGTTGTACCCGAACCGGATCAGGAGCTGGCCCAGCTCCGCGGCGCTGCCGATCGCGCCGGGGGTGCGCTTCCACAGACCCTGGAGGTTGAACGTGGGCGAGGTCGAATAGTCGTAGCTGGTCAGCCCGTAGTGCGCGCCCATGTAGCTCTTCTTCCACTTTGGCTCTTTCAAGTGCGCGCCCCACTGCCGGAAGGTGCTGATGACCTCGAACGGCAGCGGCTTGGACTCGAACACCTCGCTCATCCATTCCGGCGCCCACAGGCTCTTGATGGCCTGCATGGCCACCCGGCGGGGCGACAGGTCGTGGCCAAGTATGGGGGGCCGGTTCGTGGCCGATTGCCGCCCCTGTTCGCGGCTCTGGACCTGGTCGAGGTCGGTCAAGGCGCCGCGACGGGTCATGGCGTGCGCAATGTGCTGCACGCCATCCTGGACCTGCGTCGCGTAGAAGGGCGTGCTGCGGCCCGCCGGACTGACGTACCGCTTGAGGCCGGGGTGGTAGCAGGTGGCCAGTTCCTCCATGGTCTTCCAGAGCGTGCTGCGGCCCATGAGGCGGTCGAAAGCCGTGGGCGCGTAGTCGGCAAAGGTCTTTTGGTCGGTCATGGTGATGGCCAGGTAGTAGTGGTCGATCGACTCCTGCGTGGTGCCGTCGTACCAGGCCCACAGGCGCAGCGGAAACATTTCGAGACCGTAGCGCCCGTCGGCGACCGCCCGTTCGGAGCCGATGAAATGGCCGCCCAGCAGGGCGCCGATCGCCGCCGTGTGGTTGAAGTTCATCGTGCTCATGTAGCGGCAGTAACTCTCGCGGTAGAAGCTCTTGTTGCCCAGCCAATCGCCGGTGCGGTCCACGTAGTCGCTGCCGACCGGCCGCCACGGCGTGTAGATCTGTGGTGGTACTGGTTATGGACGCAGTCCCACGTCTCGCGATCGGGCATCAGCCACGAGGTCCAGTAGCGCTTCAGGTCGTCCATGACCGGCGGCGGAAAGGCCTTCTCGAAGTCATACACCAGCGAAAGCTGGTCGGCGGCCTGGAACCCATGCCAGGTGCGCGGCGGGGTGCTCAGGATGCCATCGATCCACTTCAGGTACTCACGCCTCTCGGACGGAAAGGCGTTGGCCTCGCCACCGAGGCTGTAGAGCTCCTGCACCCGGGTCCATTGCCACTCGGGCATCCAGTCCGGCTTGCGGAACGCATAGGTTTCGCGCAGCTTCGCGAAGGCAGCATCGTCCGGCAGCACCGCGGTGGGCTTCCAGGTCCCACCCGCAGCCAGAGCTGCCGGCTGGGGCACTTGAACCTGCTCCTGCGCGCCACGCCGGTTGGCGAACGTCACGACCAGACTCGGCGTACGGACCAGAATCGCGCGCCCGCCGGTCATGGCGGCCCACTCGTAGCCCGGCGTCTCGAAGTGCATGTCGTAGTATTCGACCTTGCGGACGATGAAGCCGCCGTCCTCGAGACCGCGCAACCGTTCGGCCAGCGTGGCGCCGAATGCCACATCGGTCAACGCCGCCGTCACATCGATCGCCTCGCTCTGCTGCTTCGAGACCTCGGCTGGCCCGAAACGAACCGGGAACCGGCCAGCCCGCTCGTCCTGGGCGCCGTACATGGCCCAACTTTCCCGGCCCTTGACCGCATCGTTGAACGTAGGTCCGGCGCCCGGATCGGCCTTCCAACTGCGCCGCAGACGCCACGCGACCATGTGCCAGCGCGGCACGATCCGGTCCCAGATGTCGCCGACGAAAGACGATGGCGCCTCGTAGCCGGGGGTCATGCACTCGGTGCCTCGAAATGGCAGCACGAGTTCGACCTTGGCGACCGATTGCCCCTGGTTGATGCGGTCGGCAATGGTCTGGGCACAACCTGGAAAGCGGACCAGCAGCGAACGGTGCACGGCATCGAAGGCAATCGCCCCGGGTGTGGAGTCCCACGGCTTGGCCTTGTAGTTCGGATCCACGACCTCCATCCAGCGGCCGTAGCCCGTGTGCCATTCGAGTTCCTTGCCCCAGATCGCGGCTGTGCCTTTGAGGACGTCGCCGCGCGCGAGTTCGGCCGTGGCGCCGTCCTCGGTCAACACCACGGGACGGTCCCAGAATGGCCGGAGCCCCGAGATTCCGGCCGTCTCGGACTGTTTCAGAACCAGTGGTGCATTGTCCTGCGCCAAGGCTGTCAGGCCGACAAGGGCGGCCAGAACAACAGAAAACCTGATTGGTCTGCTCATTGTTGGCACCTTATGCAGAGAGAATGACAACAGAAAGCACGAAGACAAACCGCCAAGACGCCAAGAGCGCCAAGGAAATCGTGAATACTTGGCGTTCTTGGCGTCTTGGCGGCTCATTCCATCAGACGCGCGTCAAACGCGAATTGATTGCGTCCAGCACGTGCGAGGCGGCCTCGAGCGCTTGCCTGGCATCGCTCTCCGTGAATGCCTGTTGGGCGATGAAGCAGGCCGTGTTGAACCGCCGCCCTTCGGCCAGGTACCGGGCGGTGTCCAGGTCGGCGGTCGACTCCGCCAACCAGCGGGCGGCCTCCTCATGCGGCGTCATGTGCATAGACCACCCGGCCTTCCCGCTGCACGCGACGCGCGAAAGCATCTTCCGCCACGCGCACGTCCCACTCGGCCGGAGTGTAGACGATCACGTCGAGATCTACGCGTGGCTGCAGCAGCCTCAGCATCGCCTCGATCCGGTCCACCGCCCGTATGTCGGTGCGTTGCACCACCACCAAATCGATGTCGCTGTGCCAACGCGCTTCGCCCCGGGCCAGCGACCCGAACAGCACAACCCGCGCGATATCCGGACGGTCGCGCAGCACGTCAACCATGCGGTCGAGCTCGGACTCCAGGTGCTGACACCAGGCCTCGCGTCGGGCGACCACATCCTCGAGCCGGTTGGAGTGCACCGTGTCAACCATGGCGGTGAGCGTAGTCGGAGCAGGCGCAAGCGTCAAGCACCTACCCTCGTAGCACGGCGCTATTGATCTCGACCATAGCTCGAATGGGTTGTTCGCAGATATCGCAGAATCTCGCAGACACTGGTTCAATCAGCGGATGCTCGCCCGCCGACCGGGTGCCCCACGGGCCTGGGGCACCCCTACCCGTCAGGACGCACATCGGGCCGATGTGCGCCACATGGCGAAGGATTGGCTACGGGCCTTCAAGCCCGTAGCCTGCGACGCACCGCAAGCATCTTGACTCTGCGTCCCCTTGGCGCAATGGACCATTTCCAGGCTGCCCCGTAGCACGGTGCTCCGCGCCGTGCCGTTTACCGCAGCACGATCTTCGTCCCGGCCGAGAGTATCCGGATCTCGCCCGGCACGCTGTAGCTGACTGTCCGGCCGTTGAGCCCGACCAGATTGGCGAACTCGGTCGGTTTGGCACCGCTGTACTTGATGATCGTGCCGCTGCCGCCGTTGGCAACGTTGAGCGTGCAGTTGGCGCCGATCGTCAGGTTGTTCACGGTCAGGGTCTGCCCGATCACGGCGTCAAAGCGCGTGCCGGCGTTCAACACCAGGTTCCCGGCCAGCGAACCGGTGCCGCCGATGCCGCCCGCCGTCACGGTCGTGGCGCCGGCAAAGGTGTTGGCGCCGTTCAGGAAGAGCGTGCCGCTGCCGGTCTTGGTGAGCGAGCTCGAACCGATGCCGGTGAGATTGCCGGCCAGGACCGCGTAGTCGGCCGTGGTCGCCGGGTTGTCGTTGACCTGCACCGTTCGCGTGGCGCCGTTCAGACCGATGTTGTCGACCACCGTGACGACGTTGTCCGCCGTCGTGGAACCGAGGATCAGCGTGCTGGAGACGAAGTTCGCCGTCCCCCATAACAGCGGCGACAACCCGGCTCCATCGTTGTTGACATCGACACTCAGCGCGCCGCCAAACGCCGCGAACCCGCCGCTGGATGTCCAGTTGAAGTTCGAGCTGGGTTTGGCGCTGGCACCAAGGAGGCGATTAAAGGATCCGCTTGTCTCTACCACACCGCCCTTGATCTGCAGGAAACTGTTAGGCGACAGACCGTTGCCGGAGTAGCGGAAAACGCCAGCCTCTACCATCGTCTCCATCGAGTAGGTGTTGTTGCCAGTGAACGCCAGGACGCCTGTTCCAGTCTTGTGGAAATAGCGGAATCCGGATTCGTTGATCACGCCGGACATTGTCACCAGCGGCGCAGTCACGTAGAAGTAAGAGTTACCGTTGTTGGGATTGAACCAAGGGGTATTCTGGTCAGCGGTGAAGGTAAGCTGGTAGCTGCCGATGAAACTCTGGGTGGGATTATCATTGTGACCCCACCGAACGGCTGTGTTGATTACCCGGTGGCCACCCACCGCGAACAGGGTCGTGTATTGGATGGCGTCGGTATACTGACCGGCTCCGGGCACACCGAAGGCGTTATCCTTGGCGATTCCGACGGTGCATCCGGCCAGATTGGGAATATAGCCGGTTGTCCCCGCCGCGGGATTGAGGATGAAGACTCCCGTATATCCCGCGGCGTTCCTCAGGCTGGGCGTGCCCGTGATAGTTCCGTTGATCGTATTCGTCTGCCCGGTAGCCGCATACAGCAAAGCCTGCCCGCCTGCGCCGGTGATGGTCCCGGCCAGAAAGATATCGTTGCCGGCAAGGTAGATGTTGTAGTTGTTGTTCCGGCTCCGGAACTCGTGAGGAAGCGTGACAGATCCTCCAGAAATGTTCTTGAGTAGCAGCGTTGTACTGTAGTTGTTCCACAGCGTTCCGGTGCCCATGGCGGCCGCACCGTCAAACTCGATCGTGCCGTTGCTGGCACTGTTATCGACGACCTCGATTCCGCCCGTGAAAGTGTTGTTGCCAACCAGTCGCAGCGTGCCGGTGCCAGCCTTCTTCAGGATGCTGCTCCCCGACCCATTCAGCACGCCGCCCGACAAGACCACATAGTCGGCTGTGGTCGCGGCGTTATCGACCACGCGGATCGTCCGCGAGCCGCCAGCGAGATCGAGGGGATTCTTGAAATCCACAACGTTGTTGGCCGTGACCGAACCGAAGATTAGCGAACTGGCTGCGGGCACGAAGTTGGCGCTGCCCCATGTCAACGTGCCGACCCCTCCGTTCAACTGCACCGCCAGCGGCGCGCCGTAAGCCGCGAACCCGCCGTTGGCGGCCCAGCGCACGTTGCCCGCGGAGGCGCCGATCGTGCGGCTGAAGGTGCCGCTGGTCTCGAGTACCGCCGCATTACCGCCATTGAAAACCAGCAAGCTGCCAGTCGGCAGGCTCGTGCCGTCATCGGCGCGCAGGGCGCCGTCACTGATGGTGGTCGAACCGGAATAGGCGCTGTTCGCCGGCAGGATCAGTGTGCCGGTGCCGGCCTTTATGAGTGCGCGGGTGGAACTGTCCTGGGAGACACCGCCGGAAAGGGTGGTCAGGCCCGTGTTGTTGACCGTGACCGTCCGATCGCCCGTCAGCACGATCGGCGCAGTCAATGTGAGATCACTCGACCCACCGATAGCGAAGCTGCCCGTGACCGTCAGTGCGTTGGTGATCGTGCGTGCGCCGTTCGCGCCCTGGATCGTGCCGCCCGAAATCGACAGGCCCCCGAAACCGAGCGCGTTGTTGTGGCCGGCCACCAGTGTGCCGTTGGCATTAAGGGTCGTGCCGCCGGTGTAACCGTTATCCCCGGCCAAGGTCTGTGTACCGGCGCCATTCTTGACCAGCGCGATCAGGCCCCGGATCAGACCGCTGAAGGTCTGCGAACCGGTGTTGTTGATTGTGAGCGTCGAGAGGGTCGCCGTGCTGTTGGTGATCAGGCCGCCAACCGCGTAGCCGGCATTGTCGCGAATGCCGCCGACTGCCTGGCTGAAACCCGCCATGTCCAGCGTGCTACCGGGCTGCACCGTCAGGGAACCGGTGCCCAGCGCGCTGCTGGCTCCGAAGACAAGCGAACCGGCGTTGACGGCCGTGGCGCCCGTGCCCAGCGAATTGGCGCCGCTCAAGGTGAGCGTGCCCGCGCCGTCCTTGGTCAGCCCGCCCGAACCGGTGATGGCACTGGAGACGGACAGGTTGCCCAGGTTCTGGAAGATGCCGTCAGCCGATCCGAACGCCAGCGTGCCGCCGCCAATCCCGCCATTGCCGGCCAGGGCCAGCACGCCGCCAGACGCCACGGTCAGGGTTCGCGGGCTCTGGATCGTGAGTCCACCGCCGTTGGAAAGACGCACGGCATTGACGCTACGGTCCGGGTCGCCGCTGAGGATCGTGTTGGCGAGCGTCAAGTCCACGTTGGTGGACACCGTCAGATCGTCCGTGGCACCATAGCCCGCCAGCGCCACAAACCCGTTCGCGCCGTCATACACGGCAAACGTGCCGGGTGTCGCCGTTCCGGCCCGGGCCCACGGCACGACGCCGCCGACGTTCTGGGCTGCGCCATTATTGACCAGCACCTTGCCGGTCGAGCCCAAACCCGCACCCGTGAAGATCGCGGTACCGCCATTGCCGGCCGTACGCGTGAGTGTCCCCGAACCGGTGGTCACGTCGCCGGTGCCTGCCATGTTGAAGGTCGTCGTCCCCGAGTTGATCAGCAGGGCCGCGCTGGCGCCATTGGCGATCGTCACGGCGCCATAGCCGTTCGAGACCGTGCCGCCACTGGCGGACACCGTACCATTAACCGTGCCGCCAGCCATGGCCAGCACGCCGCCCGGATTCACGTTGACGTTCAGGGTCTTGTTGAAAACAGCGGTTGAGTAACTGTCGGTCCGGAACAGGCTGCCCGCGCCGCGCAACACGCCGCCCGAGACCAGGTTCAGGTTGATGCTCGACGCCCCATAATAGCCGCCGCCCGTGAAGATCAGGGGGAAGTTGATCGCGGGGTTCAGGTTAACCACCGTACGGGTTCCGAAGGCTGTAGTGCCGCTGGTCTGCGTGAATACGCCGCCGTTTCCCGCCAGCGCCGTGAAGAGGGTTGTCTCGTTATTGATGAACACGGTGCCGTACTGTCCGACTGCGGAGACCTTGCGTTCGACATTGGCCACGCCCCACGCCTGCGTGCCAGACAACTGCACGCAGTGGTCGCCGTTGCCGCTGGACTGGAGGGTCAGGTTGTAGGGACCGGACGCATCGGACGCGATCCGACTCGTGATGTAACCCGTGCCGCCACCGTTGTTGCACACGTGCAGGATCGTGTTACCCTTGATCGTCGTCGGAATACCCACAGTGCCACTAGACAGCATCAATCCGCCGCCCGCGTTGATCGTGAGCTTGCCGGCCAAGGATCCCCCATTCGACGTCGTGACCTGGTACCACCGGGCCTGCGTCGCCGCCGAGGTGATGACCCAGTCGTTGGTCAGCGTTGCGCCGACCGTGGTCGGCATGAACTGGAAGTTGACGCTGTCGTACGAGATCGTGATCGGTGCCGTGCCGAATCCATGCGCGCCGGCCGAAGGCGGCTTGAACTGGATCGTCGCCCCGTTTGACGTGAGGAACGTTCCGCCCGAGAAGCTCAGGTTGTCCTGCGTGAAGACACCGGTCTTGTCCTGATTGACGCTGATCGTGCCGCTTCCTGCGATGTCCGCTCCCGAAAACGTGACCGGCGTTCCGCCCGGAATGCCGGTTGGCCACCCGCTGCCCTTGATGATCAGCGTGGCCGGCGCGACACTACCCGGAATCGTGACCAGCCCAGCCCAGGTCGCGGTGTCGAAGGTGACCGTATCGCCGTCGGCGTAGGGGTTGGTGGTCCAGTTGTTGGCAGATGTGCTCCACACGCCGCTTCCCGCGGCGTTGTTGAAGGTGATGGTCTTGGCACCTGCCGTCTGCAGGCCCCCCACCCCGCCACCCATCAGCGCTCCCACCATGGCAACCGCGCCGACCAGACTCCGCTTTGCACGCAAATGTGAGTACATCATCCGTTCCCCTCTTACTGGCAGATCAACCCCGATCACCGCATGCCAATCACTGACTAACATTTCTAATAGTATAGCCGCACACGCGACTGCCCGCAACACGAAAGACCCTTTGTCAAAGGTTCTGCAATGGCCTCGGTTACCCGCGCCAACCCCGCTGGGAACGCCCTACCGCACGAGCATCAACGTTCCCGCCGCCGGCAACCAGCCAAAGACAACCGATCCCGCGGTGCCTGAGGCCGTCACACCGGTTGCGCCCAACACATTGGTCGTAATCGATCCCGAGTAGGTGTCTGTCTGGCGCCACACCGCGATCCGACCGCCTCCGCCACCGCGATTGTTCTCGGCCCCGCCCGGACCACCCGTCGCGCGGAGCGTGCCGCCCGAGCCGGTCCAGCGCCGGCAGGTCAGGTAGATGCCGCCGCCCGAGCCGCCGGCGTTGTGGCTCTGAACGCCCTGCTGACCGCGCGCCGAAATCGTCCCGCGCAAGTCGATCGTGCCATCCGCCTGCACCCAGACCAGCCCGCCGCCGGACGCGCCCTCGCTGGCATAGCCTTTCGACGACCCGCTGCCCGGCAAGGCCGGCGCGTTCGAACTGCCGTAGGTCAGGCCCGCACCCGCACCGCCACCCAATCCGCCGTAACTCGCCGGGCGCGAGGGACTCGTAGATGTCGTGGCACGGCCAGGGCCGTAACCGTAGAGGTTGGCGGCGTCAGCTCCGCGGAAGCCGCGGCCGTCGGCATCGATCAGTCCGCCCGACAGCACACTCAGGTCTCCCAGACGCAGGAAGACCGACCCGCCGTTGCGTGGTTCAGACGTCAGATAAAGAATCGCGTTGCCATGCACGAAGGTGCCGCCCGAGACATCGATCCGCGCGCCGTAGCCGGGGGCGGCGCCGTTGGTGGCGGCGGCCGTGACGTACAGGTGCGCGTAGTTGGTCACCACCAGGTTGCCGCACTGGATCACGGCATTGCTCGACAGGTCGAGTCGACCAACCGACCCGTTGACGGTGAGCGTGTTGGTCGGTGCGAGGGTAAACCCATCCGGGAACTTCACCCAGGTGTCGTTGACCGTGAAGGCGGAAGGCTTCCACGTGGTGAGACCGGAGAGCACGGGCACGAAACCACTCGATGCCACCGCGGGCGGGAAGAAGCTCGTGTCAGACACGTGCACGGTTCCGGGGTCGCCCAGGTACAAACGCGTGAAGTAGCGTCCGCGGCCGCCCTTGGCGGAAAGCGTGGCGCTCGGTTTGGGCGTCACCGCAGCCTGGGACGCCGGGCTGTAGACCACTGCCACGCGCCCGCCGCCACCGCCGGCGTGCTCCTCGCCGTTGTGCTCGCCACCATCCGCGCGGACCGTACCGTTACCCGCGAACGTGTCGCACGAGATATGGACCGATCCGCCCGAGCCACGGCCACCCCACGAGTTGCCCGCGCCCTGCCCGTTGGCCGAGATCGTTCCGGTTACGGTCACGCGGCCCGTTGCGGAAATACGCACCACGCCGCCGCCGTTGCCCAGCGTGGCCTGATAGGAGTTGCCGCCGCCGCTGCCGGGATCGGTTGGCGCCGTGGCCGAGCCGTAGGTGATGCCACCGGCGCTGTATGCCGTAGGGGATGCCCCCCGTCCGCCGTGGCCGGCACCCGGGCGCGGGCTCGCCGTCGCGGTCGCCCCCGGTCCGCACGGAGCCGCGCCGCCCTTGTAGCCCTTGTAGTCCGCGTTGATCGCGCCGGAAACGACGACGTCCCCACCTTCAACGAACACGCGTTTGTCCGGCATCCAGTCGCCCGGATAAACGCCGATCGTGCCGGTGGTGTCGGTGTTGACCGTGTGGGTAACCGTTCCGCCCAACTGCATGGTCGTGGCCCGCAACGGCGCGTCCCAGGCATCAAACGTGATTGAGCCGGCGTTAGTGAACGCAGCCATCCACGCCGTCCCGTTGGTGATGGTGACGCTGCGCCCCACGGGGACGCTCACAACCTCACCGGCCAGCGGCGCGTGACCGGCGTTCCAGATCCCCGGGCTATCCCAGTAGCCCGAGTTCGTGCAGGTGTTGTCCGCTCCCGAAGCACAAGCCGCAAGACCGAGCAGCAGCGCCCCGACCCAGAGTTGAACGCGTGGTAGACGCATAGCCCCCCCCTCCCACTTTCGCATGTAATTCTGCGCACAAGCCCGTGCGACCGTCAACAGCAAAGCTTGATTCATGCGTCCGAAGCAGGATACTTGGCGATGCATCCTGCCTGAACGGCCGCCGCTCATTCGGGTGGAAGCTCGGGCGGCACAGCAACCGACTCGGGATCGGTCGGTTCGGACGTCGGCCCGGGCGGGGTCACAATCGCGTCCAGCGTGTCGAACGGGTTCCCGAGCCCCTTGGCCGGGAGCGTCTCCCGGGCTCCGGCCCCCGGCATGAAGCCGGCAATCGAGTGCTTGTCGTGCTCATGGTCGTGGCAATAGAGACAGAGCAGTTCCCAGTTACGACCGTCTGGCGGGTTGTTCTCGTGGTTGTGGTCACGGTGGTGCACCGTCAGTTCTCGCAGGCGCTTGCCCGAGAACTCGCGGCCGCAGCGCGCGCACACATGTGAAAACAACTTCAGGGCACGGTCGCGGTAGCTCTGTTGCCGTAGCGCCTGGTCGCGCCGCAACTCGGCCACCAACTGTGCCGAGCGGGCTGCATCCGGCAGAGGCTTGCGCGGTATCATCGTGTCCATTCCTCCAACGACCCGGACGTCAGCCAAGTCGCATAGAGCATAGCAGATTCGGCCCGCGTTGTTAATCCGCAAGACCGCTCCTCAAACTGCAAGAGTTGCCGAGAGTTGCCGCTGAATCTGCCGCCCCGACGTGCGCATGCCCATGCAATCACGGCTCACGAGGACGTTCGCCCTCCCGCCCCTGACCTCACCAGCGCATGGACCTGGGCTCCGGGAGGGCGAGGCTCCTGCCGAGCCGCCAGCGCAGGGTCAAGAGCACGAAACTGCGGCAGTCTTCACGGCAACTCTCGCAGAACAGGGCCGCTCACTGGTTGGCGGGGGTTGGAATGCAGGAACCCTCGCTGCAGGCGCACGGTCTTGATCTCGTAGGGTCGGAAGGTCAGCGCCAGGCCAAGCACGGGATCCAGCCGCAGCGGCGACGCGAGCGGCGCCTCTTGGAGGTTGACCTCCTGACCCGTATCGTATCGCGCCGACACGTGCAGCGTGGCGTGAACCGGCTGGCCGGCGGTTTCAAAGAAACGCAGCAAGACCGCGCCGAAATCATGCTCGGACCGCCGCAAAGCCGTGCAGACCACGCTGCCGCCATCGTCGAACGCCCGCCACACACCCCCTACCCCGCCGGCGCCGACGGATGCCGTCCCCACGGAAGCGTCCGTGCGCTGCGCCAGCAGCGGACGGTTGAACCGCATGCCCTGCCGCCACAGTTCGGCCGGCGACGGCGCAGGACCGTGCGGCATGAACGCGAAGCGGAACCGATGCTCGCCGCGGTCCGAATCCGGATCGGGGCTGTAGCTGTTGCGCACAAGCGAGACGCGCAGGTGGCCGCCACTGGCATCGTACCCGTACCGCGAGTCGTTGAGCAGCGTGAAGCCGAACTCGTCGCCGGTCAGGTCGACCCATTTCTGTGTCACCTGTTCCACGCCGTTGGCTGGGGTCTCGCGCAGCGTATACGGTCCCTCGCCGCGCACGCGCGCGGCGGTCATGCCCGCGGCAAATCCGAGCTTGAGGTGCGGAATGCCCCGCTGGGGGTCGCCCGTCTCCTGCCAGTCGAGTCGCACGTCGAACTCGGCCCGCGCCAGCGTCCGGTAGAGGCGAAGCTCCTCTTCGATCCGAGAGTGCCGGAACCGGTGCACGACGCGGAAGCGGGCGCAGACCGGCCCCGTGTCGATCAGCGTAACCTCGGCGTCGCGCAGCAGGTTCTCCTGGCGCAGGATGTCGTTGATCAGCCAGGCCGTCATGGGGTTCGGGGCCTCGTCCAGCAGGTGAAAGACATTCAAGGCCTGCTCCGCGCGCGAGCTCTGCACGTGCTGCAGGGTCCGGGGCTCGCCCTGGGCTACCAGCTCGCGGTTGAGGCGCCGGTCGAACCAGGAGGCGAGGACCCCCGAGTTGCGGGCCAGGCGGCAGCGGTAGAGCGGCGTTTCAATCGTGAAGTAGTACCCCTCGTCCCGCACCTGCACGGCTTCGCCCGCTTCCACCCGGCCTTCCATCAGGCGCAGGTCGCTGCGGCCGAAAGCCGGCACCGGACCCGCCACAAACAGGCTGCGCCCGCCGCCCAGCGGCTGCACGGGGCGGATCGTACCGTCCGGCAGGGCCAGCGCCGTCACGGTCTCCGGCAACGCCACCTCGCAGGGGCCTTCCCAGGCAAAGCCCAGAGGATTGAGCAGCGTCAGCCACCCGCCATCCGGACACTCCGGCGCCAGCACGGCCAGCGCGTCATGCGTCACGGTCGCAGCGGTTGCCAGCGCTGAATCGGCGCGGCGGTAGGCGTCCTCGTAGGAACCGTGCACTGCACACCCACAGTAAATGTCGTGGAACTGGCTGAAGAGCACGGGCGTCCAGGCCTCACGCAAAGCCGCGTTGCGGTCCAGGCCGGCCAGCGCCGTCGCCGCCTCGGCCGTCAGCAGGGCACTCTCGCAGCGCCGGTTGCAGACCTTCATGCGCGCGTGGGCCGTGTAACAGCCCTCGAAGAGCGTGTGGGTCTCGCCCCGGTTGACCGGCAAGCGGGCCGGGTCCTGACGCAGGGCCGCGCCGAGTTCGCTGAGAGAGCTGAATCGGAAGGTCGGCAGCAGCGGGCGGTCGCGCACGGCCTGAAAGAGCCGCAACTGGTGACGCGGCATACCGCCGCCGTGGTCGCCCAGGCCCCAGACATGGTGCGAGTGGTCGAGTCCCAGGCGCACGCTGTCCAGCGTGTTGTGCAGGGCCAGGAACATGCCGGGGCCGGGCAACAGCGCCCCCCCGTAGGCCGAGGAGATCGCCAGCACCTCGGAGCCGTCGATACCGATCCAGCGGTGCGCCGGCTGGTTCAGCTCGCCGCCCGGATTGCAGCGCCAATGGAAGTAGGTGTCGCACCCGGCCAGGCGGGCAATCTGGGGCAGGTTGCCGGGATGACCGAAAGTGTCAGGCGCCCAGAAACAGGTAGCCTCCTGCCCGAGCTGCGCGCGCGACCAGTCGGCCGCATAGAGCACCTGCCGCGCCAGGCTCTCGCCGTCCACCAGGTTCAGGTCGCACTCCACCCAGGTGGCGGCCACGTTCTCCCAGCGTCCCTGGCGGATGTATTCGCGGATGCGCGCGAAGTTGCCGGGGTCGTGCTCGCGCACAGCGGCATAGATCGGGATCTGGCTGAGCGTGAAGGTGACCTCCGGATAGTCGTCGAGCACGCCCAGCACGGCCTGCGCGTCGCGCCGGATGCAGTGCAGCGTGTCGGTCCAGGTCCACTGCCAGTCCATGTCGATGTGCGTGTGCCCAAACAGGTGCACCGTGTGGGCCTTGGCGCGCGGCGCCAGCGGCGCCAGGACCGCCTCCGCCGCGGCGACCGAACAGCGGAAATCGGCGCAGCGCCCGGCCTCCAGCGCGGCCAGGTCCACGCGGACAGCGGCGCGCTCGACCAGCGTCCGCTCGGACTCGTCGGCGGCCAGCGCGGCCGCCATCTTGAGTTCCCCCCAAACGGCGGTCAGCTCCCAGTTCAGCTCCACGACCGGCAGCGGCACGACGGCCAGTTGCAGCGGGTTGAACTTGAACGGCACCTCGGTCGGTTCAAGGCACAGCAGGAGTTGGTAAGCGCGTCCGGGCTCGATCGTGGTCACGATCGGATCGGCCAGCGGTCCGGTTGCATACCAAACGTGCTGCTCACGGAACTGCTCGCACCCATCCACCCAGAGCGTGAAGGGGCAGTAGCCATTGAAGTAGAGATAGGCCGCTCGGCCGGTCAGCGGCAGACCGTGCAGCGTCTCCGGAAACGTGAAGGTAGTCCAGAACCAGTTCGGGGCGTTGGCCACCAACCGTCCGGGAGCCTGAGGGTCCCAGACGCGCCCGCCCGCCAACCGGGCCGCGGCGGGCCGGCGGCGCAGTCCGGGCGCGTACCGCCAGGCAAGTTCAATGCCGCGGGTCAACTGGGAAGACAGCCGCCCGAACTCCTCGTCTCGCACGGCAGGTGCAACGCGTTCGCGTGATGTCATTGCGGATCGACTCCTGGTTTGAAAGGCGCAGGCACAACACAGGTACCCGGCCGGTACGTCGCCTTCGCGCCAGCGATGGCGTCGCACGTCCTCAGGAGCGGCGTCGCGCAAAGCGGCGTCGCGCGGAATACCGCTTGCCGCCGCACTCCAAAATGCTCGCCGGCACCCTCTGGAGTGCGGCGACAAGGCAAAGCCGCGGCGCCGCTCTTCTCACACGCCGGACTGCGCAAGGGACTTCCTCCATCATGCGGACCCACCCTGCCCAGTCGAAGTAACAATCCAGTTTAGTTGACGCAGCTTGCTCCGCGCAACCGTATTCATGACGTGTACAGCAGCTCTCAATCCAGCCGCACAGGGGAATGGCGCTTGTCGATAACTTCAAGCTTCCGTCCGCAGATTTCGCAGATTACGGTTCAGACTGCGGCTGGGCGTTGGCCGACCGGGTGCCTCAAGGGCCTGGGGCGGCCCTACCCTTCGGGCCGCACGTCGGGCCGACATGCGCCACCGGGGCGCAGGCAATTTGGAGTGCGTTGGCAAGCGAAGCGCGACACCGCTCTTCTTGCGTCGAAATGAGGAATTTACATCCGGCTCCACTCGTCGTAGACCGCCTCGCAGTTCTCGATGCGGTGGTCCTTGCCCCAGAAGCACTGGCCCACCACGCCGGTCCGCCGGTTCGCGAGAAATGCCGCTGCCACCCGGCGCACCGCCTGCCGGACCTCCTGGGGCGTGGCGGACGTCAGGAGCCGCTGGCGGTCGATCTCGCCCCAGAAGCAGATCCGCCCGGCATAGGCGGCGGCCAGCTCCTCAATGGGCATGCAGAAGAGCTGCGCATTGATGGCATTGACGCCAATCTCGATGAGATCCGGAATGATGTCGGCGATGTAGCCGTCCGAGTGCATGACCACATACTTGCCGTGCGCATGGGCCAGGTCGCAGTAGTCCTTGTAGATCGGCTTGAAGAAGGAGCGCCACAGGACCGGTGAGATCAGGAGCGACTGCTGGGCGCCCCAGTCGTCCGCGATGTGAACGGCGTCGATCTCGGTCTCCACCCACATCTGCATCTGCTTCATGAAATAGGCGTGGATCAGGTCGCGCAACCGGTAGACCTCCGGCTCAAGCTCGGCCAGGTCCAGGTAGAGTTGCTCCGGACCGCGCAGATGCTGCATGCGCTCGAACGGGTTCGGCATGGTCTCCCACATCGCGATTATGAACCGGTCGGACGCGGCGCAGGCCACGTTGACCTGGGAGAGATCGGCTCCGGCCAGCACGTCCCACGGCGGCGCGAAGGACTTCAGTCCGCTCCAGCCGGCTGCCAGCGGGGACTCCTTGACCTCGCCGCAGACGCCGTCTTCGCAGGCTTCCCAGACGCATCCCCAGATGTCCAGGCGGCGGCCTTTGCGGTTCGTCTCGCCCTGACTCCTGCCAGGCGGGTAGCGGTAGGGCGGGCCGGAGACGTCGCTGGGGTACTTGCGCTGTAACTCGCCGCCGAAGCCGTTCTCGATCGGGATCCGGTCGACCGCCTCGAAGCGCAGGGCGCGTGCAACTCGTTCGCGTGATGTCATCGCGGATCGCCTCCTGACAACCGAGATCAACCGGCTATCTCCGAAACTCGGGCTGGCCCTGCGAAAGCAGCGCTAGCGCCGCGATCCCGAGTCTAGCTGCGTACGCTGGGCCTCTGTCAGCACCTGTTCGCGCACGTCCTTTGCGATGCGGGTGCGCAGGGCCTCGCCGGTCTGCGGGTCCATCAGATCGGCAGGTCCTGCATCGCTGACCGCCTGCGTGCAGATGGTCTTGATCTTCGCGATCTGGTCTTCCGAGAGTTGGCCCCTGCCGATACGCCCCACCATCGTTTCCTGAAGCCTGGCGACCGCAATCGACTGCTTCTGCTCCGGCGTCAGGATGGCCAGCATCTCCGTCCGCTGACCGCTTACCAGCGCATCGCGCGCCTCCCGCAGTGGCCGTAACACCACCTGGGCTTCATCAATCTGCTTCTCCAGGCTCCGCAGCTTCTCGCCGTTCTCAGACTCCCACTTGGCCAGCGCAACCCCCAGGGTTCGCGCCTTGTCCTTGAGTTGCGACTCTTGCTCAGGGGATAGCCCGGCGTCCTTCAGGATCGCCTGGAACTCGCGGTCCTGCAGTATCTTGAGCCCCGCGTAGGCATCCTTCTGCGCCGGCGTGAGCAGCTCCATCATCTGCTTCTGGAAATCCGCCTCGATCTGTCCCCGCTCCATCTGCAGCTTGCGCATGGGATCCCACACCCTGCGCAACACTTCGCGGTCGGCCGACCGCTCCGCATCCTGCGCCGCTTCGCGCATCTGGCGGATCCGTTCCTGGTTCTGCGCGTCAAAGTCCGCCAGCGCCGTGTGCAGGGCCCGGGCCTTCTCGAGGAGTTGGCCCTTCTGCTCCGGCGAGAGGCCCAGTTCGGTCGCCATGGCGTCCCACTCGCGCGGCAGCCCCTCGTCGCGTCCACGCCCCTCGCGGGCCGCATCACCAACCGTCACAGGGCGCTCAACGCCCCCGCCGGGTGCGCGGGTCACGCCCTCGCGGACACGGTCACCGCCATCCAGTTCGCGCTGTCCCAAGAGCGATCCGCTCGACACCGTTACGATCGCCGCCATGCGCCCAACCGACCACCGTGTAGACTTCATAATCGCGCCTTTCTGGTACCCTGCACATCAAGCTCGAAGCCGTCGAATGGCTATGGAACGCGCCGGAACCCATCTTTATTGTGGCCCCACGCACGAGCAACGACCGCTTGTCGAATGACTCTGCCTGCATGCCTGACGCCTTTCCATGTGACACGGTCCGACCGCACCATCGGCCGGCGTGACCCGCCGTGGAGGCCTACTCCAGCCGGGTCAACTCCTGCACGGCCACGGTGGCGATGCTGTCCGCTGAGGCGGTCTGGAAGTGCTTGAAGTGGGCGCTCTGCATGTGCTGCTGCAGTTGCGCAGGGCTCTCCCAGCGCTCGAAGAAGACGAACTGCGCCGGATCGGCGTTGTCCTGGTGCAGATGGTAATCCAGGCATCCCGCCTCCCGGCGGGTCGGGGCCACGAGCTTGAGCAGTTCGCACTTGGCCGTTTCAACGCAGGCGGGCTTGGCGGCAATCTTGACGACGAGCGTTACGATGGACATGTCTGGGTCAACCTCCGGATGGCAGTTGGTGCAATACGAGCGACAGTGTAGCAGGTTCATGACGGCCAGTACCGACATCATGGACACGCCGCAAGAAATCGCAGAGAAGACAAAGCAGTGGCACTTCTCTGCGCGCGTTGCGTTCTCTGGCGGCCATCCTGCAAGGACCTTGGCTGCGGGCAGCGGCGCCCGGTCTTCCCGCATGCCCTTGTTCCAGCATTCCAACTCCCGCGGTACAGGCCACGATCTCCGTTCTGGCGCGCAGCCGGCAGGACCGGGTATCATGCGCGCCGCGGAAAGGGGCGTCTATGGCTGGCGAGTATGTGTTCAACCTGCGGCACGTGACCAAGCAGCACAACCTGAAAACCGTGCTAGACGACGTGAATCTGGCCTTCTTCTTCGGCGCCCACATCGGCGTGATCGGCGCCAACGATTCGGGCAAGTCCACCCTGCTGCGCATTCTGTCCGGACAGGACCGCGAGTTCATGGGCGAGTGCCTGATCGCTCGCACGGCCCGGATCGGCTACCTCGAGCAGGAACCGCAGTTGACCGCAGGTCAGAGCGTGATGGCCTGCGTGCATGAGGGCGTGGCCGCCTCGAAGGCCATCCTCACCCGCTACGACGAGCTGTGCGAGAAACTGGGCGAGGATCTCCCGGAGGCCGAACAGACGCGGCTCAACGACGAACTCGGGCGCCTGCAGGAGACCATCGACGCCAACGATCTGTGGAATCTCGACCACCTGGTCGAACGGGCCATGGATGCGCTGCGCCTGCCGCCGCCGGAGACGCTGGTCGATACGTTGTCAGGCGGCGAACGTCGGCGTGTCGCGCTCTGCCGCCTGCTGATCTCCAACCCCGACGTGCTGTTGCTGGATGAACCGACCAACCACCTCGATGCGGAGTCGGTCGCCTGGATCGAGACCTACCTGAAGAAGTTCACGGGTACGCTGGTGGTCGTGACCCATGACCGTTACTTCCTGAACAACGTTACCGAGTGGATGCTCGAACTCGATGGCGGCCATGCCTTTCCGTGCAAGGGCAACTACGAGAGCTGGCTGGCACAGAAGCAACAGCTCTACGCCCGTGACGCGCGGCAGAACGAATCACGCCGCAAACTCCTCGAACACGAGTTGGATTGGGTGCGGACCAACCCGTCCGGACGGCGGGCCAAGAGCCGGGCGCGACTCGCACGCTACGAGGAGTTGGCCAACCAGACCGTCGACACGCGCGAGGACGACCTGCGCATCCAGATCCCGCCCGGACCGCGGCTCGGCGATCTGGTGGTCCGCGCCGATAATCTGGGCATGGCCTTCGGCGAGCGCCTGCTCTTCGAGAACGTGAGCTTCAACCTGCCACGCGGCGGCATCGTGGGCGTCATCGGAGGCAACGGCACGGGCAAGACTACCCTCTTCAAGCTGATCATTGGTCAGTTGCAGCCAACCGTGGGCAAGCTCACGATCGGCGAGACCGTGCGGGCCTCGCACGTCGACCAGTTCCGCGACGCACTGGATGCCAACCACACGGTCTACCAGGAGATCACCGGCGGCAATGAGCAGGTTGATCTCGGCGGGCGCGCCATGAATGGCCGGGCCTACTGCAGCCGCTTCAACTTCCGCGGGGCCGAGCAACAGAAGCGGGTGGGTAACCTGTCTGGCGGCGAGCGCAACCGCGTGCATCTGGCCAAGCTGCTGCGCAGCGGCGGCAACCTGCTGCTGTTGGACGAACCGACCAACGACCTGGACGTGGCCACCCTGCGGGCGCTGGAAGAGGCCATCTCGGCCTTCGGCGGCTGCGTCATGGTCGTGAGCCACGACCGCTGGTTCCTGGATCGTGTGGCCACCCACATCCTGGCGTTCGAGGGCGACAGCGCGGTCACCTGGTTCGAAGGCAACTATCAGGACTACCACGAGAACCGCCGCAAACTGCTGGGCGACGCAGCCGATCGTCCCGCGCGGGTACGCTTCCGTCCGATTCATCCCGGGTGAAGTGGCAGTTCTTGCCCGTAACTTGAATCTGGAGACGGGAAACTTGGTCGCACATATCGGCGGACGAGAGCTGAACCGCAGAATGTCTAAGTCAGTCCCGCCCTTCATGATTCGGACCTCATGATTCGTCAATCTGCGGTTCAGTCTCCCCTACAGCGAAAGAGAGTTACCCACCTGTGTGTTCGCTGCGCAGCCGCACGGCGGGGGGTGCGATTCACTTTAGTTGATGGTTAGGCGGCCGCGAGGTTGGAGCGG
>CAZZCT010000023.1:0-39797 GCA_964652365.1 uncultured Lentisphaerales bacterium | reverse complement strand
AGGGTCGAGAGCACGAAACTGCGGCAGGCTTCGCGGCAACTCTCGCAGAACAGGGGCGGATCGGCCAGATTGACAGCCTGCGCAAGCGAGGCGTACCATGTTTGGTGTCATGATCAAGAGCGAGATACTGCTTGAACTCCCGCGTCTTTCTTCGGTCGATCGCGAGGAAATCCTCGACCGGCTCTGGGATCTGGAGGAGTCTGAGGCCGTTCATGCGGACGCCCCGACTCCCGAAGAGCGCGCCCAACTGGACGTGGCGCTCGCCGCGTTCGCGCGCGACCCGAACGCCGGCCGGCCCTGGCGAGACGCGCTGAGCGCGATGGCGCAACGGATGGCCGTGCGACCTGGCACATCCAACTCCATCCGACCGCCGAAGCGGACATCGAAGCCGCCTGCGACTGGTACGACGAACAGCGACCGGGGTTGGGCGCGGAGTTCCTGGCAGGCGTTTGCGAGGCCTTGAGCACGCTCGAGGAGAACCCCACCCGCCACGCCATCTACTATCGCGGGCTTCGGCGTATCCTGACACGCCGGTTTCCGTACAAGGTGTTCTTCCTTGTCGAAGGTACCGACGTGCATGTCCTGCGCGTCCTCCATGGCCGCCGTAACCATCGGATGGGTAGGCCCACCCCTGTCCTGCGAGAGTTGCCGGGAAGCCTGCCGCAGTTTCGTGCTCTTGACCCTGCGCTGGCGGCTCGGCAGGAGCCTCGCCCTCCCGGAGCCCAGGTCCATGCGCTGGTGAGGTCAGGGGCGGGAGGGCGAACGTCCTCGTGAGCCGTGATTGCATGGGCATGCGCACGTCGGGGCGGCAGATTCGGCGGCAACTCTCGCAGTTTGAGGCCGCCGCGAGCCCCTGTCGGCCGCCGCGAGCCCCTTCCCACGCGCCCGCCAACGCGCTACACTTCCCGCCATGCAAATCAGTATTGCCGGCTACTCGTTCCATGGCGCACTGGCAGCGGGAACCATGGACCTGTTCGGTTATCTCGAGGCCTGCCGCTATCGCTACCAGCTCGACACGGCCGACCTCTGGTGCGGCGTGCTGGGCAAGGACCCGGAGGTCTACCTGCGGCCGGAGTTCCTCACGCAGGTGCGCGATGCGATGCGCGAACGTGGCCTGACCCTGGTGAACTACCACGCCGACGGCTGCCATATCTGGGAGGATGACCCGGCCGTGCGCGAGCGCATGGCCGCCCTGGCGGACCGCCATCTTGCGGCCGCCGAGTTTCTCGGCGCGCAGACTGTGCGCATCGATGCCGGCGGCCGCGACCGTTACTGGACCGAGGCCCAGTTCGACCACATCGTCGGCGTCTACCGCACCTGGACCCGTCGCGCCCACGACGGCGGCTACGTGATCGGCCCGGAGACCCACTGGGGTGCCGAGAACTACCCGGACAACATGCTCAAGCTGGCCCAGGCCGTGGGCGCCACCGGCTTCGGCATCCTGCTGCACATGGGCAAGGACGTGGCCGGCACGCCCGACGACTACGACTGCGCGCTCGCGCCGCTGGCGGTGCATACCCACATTGACGCGCGCACGACGCAGACGCGCCTCGACCGCGCCCTCGCGATCCTGCGCGCGGCCGGTTACCGCGGCTGCCTGGGCGTCGAACACCACAGCGCCCGCAACGAGTATGCCGAGGTGGCGGTGCAGCTCGCCATGGTGCGCCGCGGCGTGGCCGCCGCCCAGCTCGAAGCCGCCGCAACCGCCAGCGCCGGCGGCAACCCGTTGCTCGACCCGAAAAACGAACGCGCCCACCAGAGCAGCACGCTCCGCAAGGCCCTCTAACCCGCCCCACCACCAGCACACGCGTCCAAGGGGTGTGTGCTTCAATCAGGAGTCTCGCATGTCCAAGAAGGTACGCATCGGCATCATCGGTGTCGGTCAGATCGGCAAGCACCACCTCGACAACTATGCCAAGCTGGCCGACCAGGTCGAACTGGTCGCCGCAGCCGACCTGAACGCCGGCGAACTGGCGCGCGTGGCGGAGAAGTACCACATCCCGCAGACCTTTACCGATTTCCGGGACCTGCTGAAGCGCGACGACCTCGACGCCGTGGACGTCTGTCTCCACAACAATTTCCACGCGCCGGTCAGCATCGCGGTCTTGGAGAGCGGCAAACACTGCTACTGCGAGAAGCCCATGGCCGGGTCCTACGCCGATGCCGCCACCATGCTGGCCGCGGCGCGCCGCACGGGCAAGCACCTGTCGATCCAACTCTCGACGCTCTTCGCCCGCGAAACTCGCCTGGCGCGGCGGTTGATCGAGCGCGGCGAACTCGGCCGCATCTACCACGCCCGCAGCACCGGTTACCGACGCCGCGGTCGACCGTTTGTGGACGGCTATGGCACCGCAAGCTTCGTCCAGAAGCGCAACAGCGCCGGCGGCGCTCTCTACGACATGGGCGTCTATCACATCGCGCAGATGCTCTTCCTGCTCGACTGCCCGGACATCGCCCGCATCAGCGGCAAGGTCTACCAGGAGACGGCCATGGACGAGAACCGTCGCGCGGCCAGCGGTTACGACGTGGAGGAGTTGGGCCTCGGATTCATCCGCTTCGCGGGCGGCCTGACGCTCGACATCATCGAGTCCTGGGCCATCCACCTGAACGCCTTCGAAGGCTCGAGCATCGTCGGCAGCAAGGGCGGCTTGCGGTTGAACCCGCTCAGCCTTCACACGACGGTCCAGGACATCGAGACCAACTGCACCTTCGAGGCCGAAGCCACCGACAGCCGCTGGCACTCCCTCGACCCGAACCAGAGCGCCTATGACGGAGCGCAGCCCCACTGGGTCGCCGCGCTGCAGGGACGCGTGGCCTTACTACCGACGGCCGAGGTGGCTCTGCAAACCATGCTGGTCAGCGAGGGCATCTATCTCTCGGACAAGCTGGGCCGCGAAGTCACCGCCGACGAAGTCCTTCAGCACTCGGTCTCCACGGCCGTGCGTCTCTAGAATTCCCGTGCCAATCAGCTTTCGTCGGGACGAACGGCCCGGAGGACCGTTCTACGGCGCGCCGCTCGGAGCGGCCGTAGCACGGTGTTCGTCCATAACTTGCCCCGGCAGACGACCTACGGGTTGCGCCAGGCCTGCACGTCGTCGAGCGCGGTCAGCAGACTGCGGTTACCGCCCCAGACAAAACGCGCGCGTCCCAGGATCTCCGGGCCGAGCCCCGGCGACAGGTTGAGCGACGGTACGGCCAGCGTGCCGGCGGGTTGCCCATCGACGGTCAACGCGAGCTGCCCGTCCTTCCAGCTCAGATCAAACGCATGCCAGCCGGGTGCCAGCGCCAACGGCGTACGGACCATGGGTGGCGGCGGCGCGTCTTTGGCCTGCCCGCCCTCAAGTCGCATCACGACCTGTTCGCCCTCCTTGCCGCGCTGGTATTCGACCACCAACGGCTGAGCCTTCAGCGTGGCGCCGCGCGGCACGGTCGCCTCGGTGCGCAGCAGTGACCCGCCCTTCTGGTCGCCCACCAAGCCGCGGAATGCCAGGCGCCCCTCCGCGTCGCGGAGGTTCAGGTGACCCCAGAGTCGCACCTCGCCGTTCGTCAGCGAGAGGGCGTGCCCGCCCGGAAGCGCCACGCGCTTCGAGCTCCCCGCCAGCACCTCGCAACCGAGCGCATCGTCGGCGTCGAGGCCCTTCTCGAACGAGGCGGCGAACGACTGCCCCGGCGCCAGCGTGCGGCGCTCGGCCAGCAGCACGGACGCAAAGTCGCGCTGCAGCACCGGCAGGGCGAATCCGGTGGCTGTCAGCGCCAGCTCGGCACCGGTCTCGGCGTTGACGGCCACGGTCTTCGCCCGGTCGAGCCCCAGCGCCTTCCAGTCCACCCGCACCTCGGCCTGGCGGTCCTGGCGCGCCGTGTTGACAATCCAGAGCAGCGCGCGGCCGTCGGTGCGGTGCATCGAGACCACGCAGTCCGGCGTCGCGGTGCGGACCGGGCTGCCGGCCTTCCAGTAACCGGTGAAGGCGACCGCATCGGCATGCAACCGACCGGCCTGCGCCAGCGGGCCGTACCAGCGGACGCCCTCGGGCAGGATATCGTGCGCCATCACCCAGCCGACGAACTGGTGGATGTGCTTCTCGACCAGCACCGTCGGGTGGCGTTGTGCCTGGCACATCATGATCGTGGTGGCCCCGTTGCAGGTCGGGCTGCCGATCGCGATCATGCGCCCGGCCGGCAGCACCTCGATGTAGTCCCACTCGGCGTCGGTCGGCTCGACGTTCTCGCCCTCCATGAGCACGTCGCCATACCAAGCGTGATACGCCACACCCCCGGTAGTATGCTGCCAGAGGTTGGGCCGCGCCATGCCCTCCTGGTTGAACATGATCATCATGCGCTTGAAGTACTCGCGCAGTCCCGTGTAGGTGTAGCCGGGCTGGACGCGGCCATCGGGCCGCACGTAGGCGCCGCCGGTGAGCGGGTTGCGGTCGAAACTCAGGTAGTTCTCGTCGATGTAGAGCCCCTTGAAGCCGGCCTCGCGCACCCAGCGCCGGTAGTGGTGCAGCCGGAAGTCGATCGGCCCTTGGCTCTGCGTCACGTCGGAGTTTCCGACCTGGCCCGGCATTTCGCCCCAGTCCACGGCAAACTCCTGGAACTGACGCCCTTCGTAGTCCTGGTAGCGGCCGATCGAGTGGGCGATCGAGCCCACCATGGGCCGGTGATCCGGACCGGTGCGCCGCAGGTTCTCGTCGAACATGCCCTTCGACTTCTCGAAGCTCCAGGCGAACGGGCTGCAGTAATAGGGCCACAGCACGGCCCAATCGCCGTCGAACCAGAAGTGCGTGTAGCGCGCGCTCGGATAATCGCTCTTGCTCTGCCCGCAGATCACGGCACGGCTGCCGGCTGGCAGCGGCCGCGACGGGAAGGTCATCCAGCCGTACCGCAGTGTGGTCGGCGCCTTGAGTTCGGTGGGGGTATCGATGAAGCGTACCTTCAGGATCACCCTGCCATCCCGGCGCACGATCTCCTGGGTCGGCACCTGGCGCGCCGTCTCGGTGATCCAGCCCTTGTCGTTGTCGGCAAACCAGAGGAAGGCGCGGTCACCGTTGTTGAGCCAGATGTAGGGCACGAAGTCGCCCGCAATCATGCCCGAACCAGTCTGTTGGCTGGTCCAGCGCTCCGGCAAGGCGTCGTGCACGGCCGACCAGCCACCCGCCGTGGCGCAAAAATGCGTGGCCTCGGCTTCGGGCAGCACGAGTTCCCAGAAGAGCTCGTCGAGCTTCACGCCCGCGGCATCCTTGGGCGCAATCGTCAGGTCGCTGAGAAGATAGCCATCAAACTCCAACCGGTTGGCGGCCGACAGCTTGAGACCTGCGGCCTCGCCCGTACCGCTGAATTCCGCCCAGGCCTCGGCCGACTTGCCCAGCTTCGGTTGGCCGGCCTCGACCGGCACTTCCTTGCCGTTCACAACGGCCACCAGGCGCATGGAGGTGATCTGCTGCACGCCGCCGTTGGCCACGGTCTTGGCGACGCCCAGCCCGTCCAGCGCGAGGGTGCGGTTCCACACGGCGAAACCGTCCTTGCCGGCCTTCACCGGCGTCCAGGGCGGGATGACTTTGTCGGTGAGGCCTGCGTCATTGCCTTGCCAGGAGAACTTGTGGCGCAGCAGCTTGACCTCCTGGCGGTCCGCGGCCAGCACGGCGCCCGCCGCATCGAGGGCCTCGACCTCAACCACCACCACGCGCGGGGCAGGGCCCTTGGGGAGCTCGGGCACCGGCTGCTTCACAAACGGCGCCGGCGGCTGGGGCTCCGCACCCGCCTTGGCCGGGTCCTTGGCCTTCAGATCATTCCACCGCTTGCGCTGCTGCTCGTAGAGCTTGGCCGCCTCCTCAACTGCCTTCTTGGCCTCGGAGTTGGCATTGGCCGCTGCCTTGACCTGTGCCGCCACGGCGTCGTCCTGGGTGTGGTCCCACAGGGGCGCGTCAACCCCCGTCAGCTTCAGCACCGCGTCGGAATACCATTCGCGGAAGGGCGGCAGCGTGGCGGCCATCAGCTCCTTGTCGCCCGCCGCCGGGTCGAGCACGCGCGCCCGGGCACCGGCCACCTTCGCCCGATCGGACGAGCCAAAGATGTCGGCGCGCAGCACGATGGCATGCGTCTCCGGTCCGTACTTGATCGAGGCCGCCAGGGGCTTATCCGCCGGCGCATCGACCGGCCGCGCCGGCCGCGCCCAGACCCAGCCGCTGGCAACATACGGGAAACTCTGGGTGAACAGCGCGGCGCCGCCCGAGCGGGTCACCGTCACCGTCAACAGGCCCTTGCGGCGCGGAACCTTCACGCTCTGCGACTTGCCCTCGACGATCCGCTGCTCGCTGACCTCGGTGGTGAAGGCCGCCGGGGGTTCGCCCTCGAAGATCAGCGCCTCGCGGCCGCCCGCCGGGAGCGCCACTGCGCGCGTCTCGACCACGTCGGTGGCATCGCTGACCGGACCCGCCTGCCAGCGCAGTTGGACATCGACCTTGGCCGCCGCGCCGCGCGGCGCCACCAGCGTCAGCGGGATCCGGTAGCGATCACCACAGAGGGTGTGCACGTCCTCCAGCCGCACCGCCACGTCGTCTTCGCGAAAGGTGACCGGCGGGTATTGCGGAATTTCGGTGAATCCCTGGGTGATGGACCAGGAGCCCTGGGCCCGGGGCGTGGCGCCCTGGCAGGTCCGGGCCAGCAGGAAGCGCCACACATCGCCGTCCTTGATGCCCTCCATGCCGAAATCCGTGATCGGAATCGAAGCCTCGATCGTGTAGCCGTCGGCGTCCTCGCTCACCCCGATGGTCCAGTTGCCGCGCCAGCCGGCGCCGGTGTAGCCGCGGCTGGGAATCTGGAGGTTGTCCATCACAGCCGGATAGGTGTTGAGGATGTTCTGATAGGTCTCCGGCACGCGCTTGGGCGGCGCGATCCAGAACTCGACCGACGGATCGCCGAAGTCGTAGTCGTCGTTGAAGCGCACACCTTTGGTAAGCCGCCACTCGCGGGCCCCCAGCTTGCAGCGCGCCAGGAAGTAGAGGTTGGTCGCGTCCCAGCCCAGCGAGAAGGCGGTGTCGGTCGTCATGAGCTGCTGCTCAAAGGCCGCCATCAGCCCGGAGGTCGTGAAGACGCCGTCCCATTCGCCCGGCGCGAGCTTGCCGTCCAGCGTGGGCGGCTTCGCCAGCCGCACCGCGGTGAACGCCCCGATCGGCGCGCGCGCGGCGGGCCCGGCGGCAGCGACGGACAGCACGAGGCCCAGTGCGAGCGACGGAATCAGGAGTGTCGTGTTTTTCATAGGTTGGTGGGATTGAGGGCGGTCTTCTGCCGCGCCGGTAGAACGGTCCGCGCGCCTGCACCCGGTCGCAGTCCGAATTCACCGACGTTGAACTTACTCAACAAGTTACCAGAGGCGTCCGACGGCGGTCAAGGCGATCATGTACGCCGGCCAGGAGGGAACAGTAACTCGATGTGCGCAGATACCCTGACCGGCCGCGCCAAGCTGCGTGGCGCACCACGACTGCACGGCGGCCAACCACTTCTTACTCTCGGCTACGGGCTGGAAGCCCGTGCCACGAGGGACAGGCCTAGCGGGCGCCCTCGACCGCCGCCGCCTGGGCGTGCAGCCACTCTTCGAGATTTGTGTAACCGTCGCGGTCCGCGTCACCGGCGAGATCGGCCGGCAACGCGAGGGTGTGGCGAGTTGGCGCCGTGGTTGGCGGTCCGCCGACGTCGCGCGGGCTGTCGATGATCCGTCCTGTGCGGTTGCGCACACCTTCGACGATACGACGGTCGACGGCATCACGCACGGCGGGCCAGGCGCCAGCCCGAGCCAGCACCGCCTCGGCCACGCGTGCCGTCGGCAACGGTTCAAGCCCCGTAGGCCAGAAGGGGCGCTCGTCCAGCAGGCGCGGGTTGCCGCTCAGGCCCTCGACGGAACGACCGGCGCGATCGAGCGCCAGGTTATCGCGCGCGAACACCTCGCCCTTGCCGCCGGCAATGTGAATGATGCGCAGGCCGTCCGGCGTGTCGGGGCCGTACCAGAGCACGTTGCCAACCGCGACGAGCGTGCACGGGTGGAGCGTGTCGGGGTGATCGACGTACTCCTTCGGGGTCCAGTAGGAGTGGACCGCCTGGCGGGCGGGGTTGTAGATGAGGTTGTTAACCACCACGACGCCGGCATCGGGCTTGAGCACCGGATTGCGCTCGACATTGCACGCGTACAGGTTGCCGATGATGGCGATGTCGCGCGCGTGATCGTGGATGAGCGTGCCCTTGGAATGCGGCCCTTTCTCGTGGGTCGAGTCGTTCAGGCACTCCGCCACGATGCAGTTCGCGAAGGTCATGTCGTGCGAGGTGCCCGCGCGTCCCTCGTGGCGCTGCCCGCTGGCGCTCAGGTTCTCGTCCACCGCCCAGGCATACGAGCAGTGGTCGATCACAACGTGGTGCGGCCCCGGCGTCCCAGGCAGGTTACAGGTCGTCAGACCGTCCGGCGACCAGCCCGAACGCTTGGGCTTGTTGCCATCGCCGGGCCTGAACCGCAGGTGCTGGAGCAGCACATCGTGGGTGCGGATTTGCACCGAACCGTTGACGAGCGTGATGCCGGGCGAAGGCGCGGTCTGGCCCGCAACCGTCACGAACGGCTCGTCGACGACGAGCGTCTGTCCCTGCAGGTCGATCGCGCCGCCGACCTCGAAGACCAGCGTGCGCGGTCCCTTGGTTGCCAGCGCGGCTGCCAACGAGCCTGGACCGCCAGGGTCAAGCGTGGCGACGCGCAGCACGGCCCCGCCGCGGCCGGCCGGCGTCGCGATGCCGTAGCCGACCGCGCCCGGGATCACCGGCAGCGTGGCCGCGGCGGCACTCCCTGCGAGAACGATCCACGCCGTGGCAACCCCCGCCACGCACGCACACCCGGTCTGACGTCGCATCGTGCCTTGCTCCGTTGCAGATCTACCTCAACACGATCGCCGTCCCCGCCGCCGCACCTTTCAGGATGACCGCCGTGTCGGTGACCAAAACGCGGCGGTTGGCCGGCAGACCGACCACGGATGCGAACTCAGCGCCGGAAATCGAATCGCCCTGGATCAGAACGTGATCCCCCGCGGCGACGGCGCCCAGGCCGGAGAGATCCAGTGTGCCGTCGGCGATTGCCGCCACGTCGGACACCGTGAGCATGGCGGGAGTGCCGCCACCCGTTGCGCGGACCTTCAGCGAGGCGCCCGCCGCCAGAGTCAGGCGGGCGACGGTCCCGGTTCCCGAGATGGCCGCGCCGTCAAAGACCGTCACCAGGCCGCCGCCCGTCGTGCCTTTGACCCTCAACTCGCCGGCCTGCACCCAGGTGTCGCCCTCGTAGGTGTTGGCGCGCGTAACCTCCAGCGTGCCCGAACCCCGCTTGATCAACCCGCCGCCATAGCGGCCGGCCAGCACGCCCGAGAGCCGCGCGTCGACCGCGGCCGAACCATTGCGAACGTCCACCACGCGCTGCTGGTTGGCAAAGTCGAGGTCGTTCTGGAAGTCGAGGGTGCTGTCGGCGTAGCGGCTGCTCAGGATCAGGGCGCCGTTGGCCGGAACGAAGTTCGCGCTGTCCCAGGCGATGCTGACCGTGCCGTTGTTAAGCCGGACGGCGCGGTCGCCGCCAAAGGCGCTGAAGCCGCCATCGCCCTTCCACTGGATGTTGCCGGCGTCGGCGACGCCTGCGCTGGGACCCACCTTGCGCGTCAGATCGATTCCGCTGGCCAGTTCCAGCACACCCCCGCAATTGAGCAGAATCGGGGCGCAGCCGGCACCAGTGGCAGTCGCGTCCAGCGTGATGCTCTCGGTCGTGCCGGAAACCCGGAGAACTGCGCCGTTGATGATGAAGGCCGGCCGGCCGCTGGACTCGCTGCCGGTCACCCGACCTTGGAGATCGACCAGTCCCGTGCCGTTGAACGTCAGGCCGTCGGCGGCGTGGCGGCCCAGATAGACGTTGCTGGCAATGGTCAGCGTCCCGGCGCCAAAGTGGTGGATCGAGATCTCGTTGTTGCCGCTGTTGTTGGCCGCAATCGGCGCAAATCCCCCTTCCGCGGCAGCGATCGTGAAGTCGTAAGCGCCGCCATCGAAGACCAGCCCGGAGCCTGCCACGCGCAGACCCGCAGTCGCGCCGGGCGCAACCGCGTTCGCGTTGGCGATGGTCAGCGTCTGGTTGTTCAGCGTGGGCGCGATGCGCAGGCTACGCGTAGAGATGGCCGTGCCGCTGGAGCCGGCGCCAATCGTGGCCGTGTTCGTGACGACGTAGTCTGTTTTGTCGTTTCCGTTGGCGGCACCGATGGTGGTGACGGCGTTGACGGCCGCGATCGCGCTGTTGATGTCGTTGTTGTTGTGAACGAAATCGGTCTGGCCGGCGGCCGTCCGGATCACGAGTCGGCCGTTCACGGTGCTGGCACCGGGTGTGGCGCTGATGGCCGTGCCGATCTTGATGCTGCTGGCGGAGGCGCCCAGGAGGTCGAACAGCAGGTCCGAGGAGCCGTAGTAGGTGATGGGGTTGACCGTGATCGTGCCCAGCGTGACCGCCGTGCCGGCGCCGCCGTTCTGAACGACCTGGATGATGCTCAGCCCGGTCTCATCCGTCACCGTCACGTTGCCCAGCGCCAGCGCCGTGCTGCCGCTGCTCTTGCCTTTGACCGACAGCGTACCGCCGCCCAGGGAGAGTGTGTTGGCGGCCGCGATGACCGACACGTTGTTCGCATGGTCCAGCACCAGCGTGCCCGCGCTGACCGTCAATCCGCCCGTGAAGGTATTGGGACCGTTGACCACCCAAGTACCCCGGCCGCGCTTGGTCAGATTGAGCAGGCCGGTTCCGGCGGCGGGGTTCGGGATCGTGCCGGCAAAGGTGTTGGCGCCTTCGGAAGTGCCGTCGACGATGAAGTTCTTCGCACCGGTCGAGGTGGCCCCGCCGCTGCAGGTCACGTCTGCGTCCCATGTCAGCGCGCCCGTACCGGAGGCATCCAGCGTGGCCGTGTTCGGGCTGGTGGCGGTGCCAACAAAACCAAAGCTGATCCCGCGGTCCGTGCTGGCCGGGCCTCCGATGTACCGCAGGATCCCGGCGCCGGAACTGGCGGTAGCCATGCGAATGACCCGGTTCGCGCCGCTCGGTGCTCCAAGCGAACTGAACGTCTCACCGTCGTTGGCGAGGGTGTTGACGACGACCGGTCCGACCGCGCCGGAAGTACCGATAGAGGTCTGGCCGCCGTAGGTGTTGGACCCCAGCAGGAAGAGACAACCCAGGCAGTCCGTCGAGGCGCCGCCCACCGACAGCGCCCGCACCGCGCCGTCATCGCCGACGGCACCCTCCAGCACCAACGCGCAACCGGAAACGGTGCCCGCGCTCTTGACCGTGAGCGTGGCGTCCGCTCCCAGCGTCACCGGACCGGTGAACACCAGACTTCCAAGCTGACTGGCGTTGTTGACACCGATGGTCTTTGCTCCGCCGCTCAGAAACAACGGGTTCGACAGCGTGCGCGTCGTGTTGTCCGTGGCCCGCAGAACCCCCGTGCCGGTGTAGGCCAGGGGGCCGCTGCCGAGCGCCGCGTCACTGCCAATGACCAGCGTGCCCGCCCCGCTGAACGTCGTACCGCCGTCGAAGCTACTGTTGCCCGACAACACCAGCACGCCGGTGGCGTGGTTGACGATGAGCCGTCCGCCGCTCGACGCGAGCGCACTTGCCAACGTCACGGTCTGGCCATTGGGGTCGACGTTGAAGACCTGGTACGACGCCGTACTGAAACGGCCCGAGTAGTCGTAGGTGTTCGCCGCGGTGTGGCGAAGCGCGCCGCCGTAGAAGTGGATGGCACCGCTGGCGCCCAACGGACCACTGACGCCGGGGACTTCCGCGATGGCAGCATCCAACGAGCCGCCCAACAGGTACGATGAACCGGCGTAGGTGTTCGCCGCCTCCATGCGCACAACGCCGATGCCGGCCTTGGTCATCGGGTTGGTCCCGTTGGCAAGCAGCGGCGTGCCGACCACGATCCAGCAGTTGATGCTGGCGGCGCTGTTGAGGACGAACTCGCCGTTCGCCGCCGTCTGGATGCCCGTGCCACCGCTGAGGATCGAGGCGACGGAAGAGTTGAGGTTGAACAGGATTCCGCCGTCGGCCAGCGTCAGCGTCTGGCTGTCAGCCAGCCGCAGACTGCCGACCGTGCCCGCAAACTTGAGCGTATTGATCGATGCCCCCGTCTGCGCGTTGATGCCGGCATAGGGCGTGATCACCGCACCGTTCGCCACCGTGTTGTTCTGCGACAACGTCAGTGTGTTGCCGGCTTTTGCGACGATGTACGTGCCCTTCTGGATCCCGGTGCCCGACAGCGTCTGCCCCACCGAGAAGCTCGTGGCGTCGGCCAGCGTCAAGGAGGTGCCAGCCCCCGCTCCACTGGCCGTCGTCGTCGCACCCGCCGCGCCGGAGAACTGCGTATGCTTGCCGGTGGTGGCGAGGGTCGCCTGGTTTCCAGACGTGGCGTAAGCAACGCTATCGCTGGCATAGTTGATCGCCCGCGTGTACCCGGTCGCGTCGTAGAAGAGGTACTCGTTGCCGAAGAACAATCCCTGGCTCAGGAACCCCGCGGACTGCCCTACGAGTGCGACCTTGGCGTTGCCCGGGTTGGAGCCGCCGGTCACGGTCAATCCGCCGATGGCGCCCACGGCGCGCGACACGCCGCCGGCTGCGATCGTGAGATAGGTGTTGCCGCCGCCGGGGCGGTTCACCTCGACGGAGCCGGCGCCGGTCACGAAGGCGACCCCACCCAGAGTCTGCGAGTAGTTCCCGCCGCCCGTTGCATTCCCGTAGATGAAGACTCCTCCGGCGCCACCAAACGTCACGGTTGTCGCATCCGGAAGCTTCGAGCTGTTGAGGTTGGCGTTCAGCCGTACCACGCCGCCACGGATGGTGATATCGCCGTCGTAGCTGGCGCTGCTGTCCGCGTTCAGTTGGAGCGTGCTGGTGCCGTCCTTGATCAGTCCGCCCGTGCCGCCGAGGGCACCATCCAACCGGAAGGTGGCTGTGCCGTCACCCGCAAACAACGTGTTGGCGGATAGGGTGAGCGGCGTAGTCAGTGTGTAGGTCAGGCCCGCCGTCCCGGCCAGCGCGCTCAGACTGACTGTCGGCGCGGTACCCGCGTTGCTGACCAGGCGAAGCGCGCTGCCGCCGAGCGTAACGGTGCCGGCGCCGCTGACTGGTCCTGTACCCTGGAGACGCAGGCGGTTGAGGTCGAAGGGATTGGCGACGTCGTTATTGTTCGCGTTCACCACGGCGTTCGGCAACACCGCCGCGTTGTTGCTGGCCATGGCGAGGACCGTGGACGCCGCGCTCGCGGGTGTCGCGTCCCAGTGGTTGCCACCCGACCAGGCGTCGGTCGACGACACCGGCGTGTAGATATGGGTCGCCGCGCCAGCTCCCCATGCCACGCAGGCCGCCACGGCAACACTGGCCCGCGCGCGCCAGCGGAGCTCCTTCATGCGCTTCGTTCGTGTCTGCATCCGTCGCCTCCCATCCTGACCTTCGCGCAGGCGGCAGCGACCGCCGCACGCACCCGCAATATTTGGTGTCGCATCTTGCCTTGCCTCATGGTCGACTACGCCTCGCCGCACCACTGCATGCAAGACCCCGACAACCGCCACCCCATGCGTCTGCTCGGCATCATCTCCGGTCTCCCCGATTGGTTTCGGCACCCGCCCGGACTCGCGGCCTGTTTCGCAAAGTCCGTTGAAATCCTGGCCACGGCCACCACGTTAAGTTACTCAATAGGTTAGCGCCTCTCACACGTTTAGTCAAGACGGTCGGTGGGGACCCTGTTCTGCGAGAGTTGCCGCGAAGCCTGCCGCAGTTTCGTGCTCTCGACCATGCGCTGGCGGCTCGGCAGGAGCCTCGCCCTCCCAGAGCCCAGGTCAATGCAATGGTGCGGTCAGGGGCGGGAGGGCGAACGTCCTCGTGAGCCGTGATTGCACGGGCATGCGCACGTCGGAGATGCAGATTCGGCGGCAACTCTCGCAGTTTGAGGCGGGGACGGTCAGCAGTTCTCATTATGGCCGCGCAGAGGTACGACTTCCGCCTGCCGTGTTGGGCGCGGTACGCGACCTCACGCGGTCACGCGCAAGGCGGGACACCTAGCCGAACAGCTCCAGTTGCCGGGTACCGCTCAGCACGTCGTCAAAGGCCAGGCCGGAGAGCGTCAGCAGCTCCTCGACCACCGGGCGGATCTGCTTCTGGAGGTAGTGCTCGTAGTCGCAGTCGGCATGCGGCAACTGCACCGGGACCGGCCCGCGCAGAGTCATCACGTACGCCACGCTCGTGGCCAGCCGCTGCTGCTCGGGCGCCAGCAGCCGGATCGCGCGCACGTGCGGAGGAATACCGTGCGTATAGGTGCCCGGCGCCTTGCGCAGCCGGCGCCGGTAGGCCAATTCGCCGTCGCAGCCCCCCTGCCGCAACGCCGTCACCGTGGCGCGCAGCCAGACCGTCAGGTCTTCGCCGCGGAAGAACCGCGTCAGGGCCTCGGTCTGAACGCGGCGCGCCAGCGGGGTCCAGTCGGACCGTACGCTCTCGAGCCCGACGACCTGCAGTTCGCCGTGCCCATCCGGGTCCACCACCCACCCGGCGTAGCGCTTGGCCGCGCCTTCGGCGGGCGCCCTGCCCGGTTCGGCGTCGTCGGCGAACTCGCCGGGCTCGGCCTGGCCGCCGCTGTGCCCGACGCCGCCGTGCCCCGTGCGCGCCACCGGCAGGTAGATGCGGCGGTAGTAGCGCGCGAAGGTCAGCTCCAGCGCCGACGCCACGCCAAAATGCGTGGCCAGCAACGCGCGTAAGTGGGCATTCACCTCGGCGGCCAGCCGGGCGCCCGTGGCATGCGGCGTCCGGGCGTCCGTTTCCGAAAGCTGCACGAACAGGCTGTCCGTGTCGCCGTACAGCACGCGCCGGCCCCCAGACTCCAGGTGATCGCGCGTGGTGCGCAGGATCCATTGCCCGGTGCCGGTGATCGCCCGGGCGAGGTCCGGGTCGTAGAAGCGCGAGCTGGGCGAGCCCAGGATGCCGTAGAAGCTGTTCATCAGAAGCTTGATCGCCTGGGCCAGGGCCGGGTTGTCCTCCGCGCGGGCACGGGCCCGCAGCGCCATCAGCTCGGCGACGTAGTCCGGCAGGATCGCGTGCGACGCCGAGAAGTGCTGTCCGGCGGGCGTGGCAATGCGGTCATGGTCAGCCATCAGTTTGGCATAGGGGCAGATGTGGAAGCTCCGGATCACCGATGGGTAGAGGCTCTTGAAGTCCAGCGCCACGACGTGGTCGTGCACCCCGGCCACCGCGGGCAGGACCAGACCGCCCGGAAGGGGCTCGACCGGCTCACGGTCCGCGCGGTCCGGTGCGACATAACCCTTGCGGTGCAGGCGCGGCAGGTAGAAGTGGTCGAAGGCCGCGATTGAACGCCCGAGGTGCTCGGGTAGCAGGCCCGCGATGCGGCTGCGGCTGATCAGCAGATCCACGACACCCAGGCGGTCAAAGATGGCCGTGACCAGTTCGGCGTCGCCCAGGTTGTAGGTGGCCAGCAGCTCCGGGTCCTCGCGGTACAGGCGGTCGATCTCGGCCTGCTTGTCGAGCCCGTCGAAGGTCAGCGTCTTGCCGGTGCCGAGCACGTGCCGGGCCACGGTTTCGAGCCGATGGTCCTCCATCGGCGGCAGCATGCCGCGCAGGAAGACGAGGCCGTCGACCACCACGCGCCCGGGGATCTCGGCCAGGCGCCGGGTGCCGGTCGCCGGCAGGCGCGCCTCGCGGCCGCGGCGTCCGAGCGACAGGGTCTGCCCGCTGTCGCGGCTGACACGGTCCAGCACCGGCAGATCAAACCCGAGGATATTCCAGCCGGCCAGGATGTCCGGATCGAGGACGCGGACATCGGCCAGGAAGCGCTGCAGCACCTTGGCTTCGTCACCGCACCAGAGCGCGGGCGGCTCGTGTCGGCGCCGGCCGTGGCCGGCCAGGTAGACCTGCCGGACGGAGCGCGTACCGTCCTGGTAGTGGTAACCGATCGCATAGAGCTGTCCGGCCGAACCGGTCTCGATGTCGAAGGCCATCACGCTGAGCGACGGCGCGTAGTCGGCAGCGCGCACCTGCGGGTTGTGATAGACCGCGACGCCATCGTGTTCGACGGCGGTTCCGGCAAAGCTGCAGGACCCGTGAATGAACCGCTCCATCAGGTAGCGCGAGGCCGGATCGAGGTCGCCCTCGAAAATCGGCACCTGGGCCTGGGCGAGGGCCGCGCGGGCCGCGCGCAGCGTCTGCTGGTGGCGGAAGTAGAGTGCATCGACCGGCCCGCCGGTGAAGTCGTTCAGAGCTAGCGGCCGACGCTCGAGCGGCCGTACGGCGTCGGGCAGGGCGCAGAGGTGCGGCACGAAGAGCACCGGGCGCGCGGCCAGGCGCAACTCAAACGGCCCCTCAGGCCCCCGGCCGAAGAACGAGACCAAGCAACCACCCGGCTGGTCAGACCACTCCTGGGTCAGCAGGAAGCCTGTCCGCCAGACGCGCTCCGCCGGTGTCGTGCCGTCCACCATACCGGCCGCAGCATAGCGGGAAGCGGCACTCCCCGGCAACGATACAGTTCGCAGCGGAGTCTTTGTCGTGTGTTCCTGCCTGTGAATACGCCACCGAACTTGTGCCCCAGAGCACTTAGGCCGTCAGCGGTCCAGCAGCTGCCGCACGCGCTGGTCCAGTTCGCCGCTCGTGAAGGGCTTCGGTAGCAGTTCCACGCCGTCACCCTCGACTTTCCGGTCGGCAACGATGTCGGCCGTGTAGCCGGAGATGAACAGGCACCCGAGCCCCGGCCGCAGAACCCCCAACCGCGCCGCGAGCTCTTTGCCGTTCATGCCGGGCATCACCACGTCGGTAATCAGCAGGTGGATGTGGCCGACGTGCTCCGACGCCAGGCGCAACGCCTCGGCAGGCGTGGCGGCCGCCAGGACCACGTAGCCGCGCTTCTCCAGAAACCGTTGGCAGGTCAGCCGCACCGACTTTTCGTCCTCCACTAACAGCAGGGTCTCGCTCCGGCCGGTGCCGACCGCCGGGGGCCTGGCTTCGGCCGGCGAGGCCGGCGGCTGAAACCGCCGCAGGTAGACGTCGAACCGCGTCCCCTGCCCCGGAGCGCTGGTGACGGCGATATGGCCCTCGTTCTGCTGGACAATCCCGTAGACGGTGGCCAGCCCCAGCCCGGTCCCCTTGCCATGGCCCTTGGTGGTGAAGAACGGTTCGAAGATGCGCTCGATCACCTCGGGCGACATCCCACACCCGTTGTCGGCCACACTCAGGCGCACGTACTCCCCGGGCGCGCAACCGGCATGCGCCGCGCAATAGGCCGCGTCCAGGACGGCATTCGCCGTCTCGATCGCCACCAGCCCTGTGCCGGCAATGGCATCGCGGGCGTTCACGCAGAGGTTGGCCAGGATCTGGTCGACCTGACCGGGGTCCACCTTGACCAGCCAGAGGTCGCCGCCCGGGGTCCACGTCAGATCGATGTCCTCGCCGATGAGCCGCCGCAGGAGCTTCAACATCGCGGTCACCGCTTCGTTGACATCCTGCACCGCGGGCACAATGCTCTGTTTGCGGGCAAAGGTCAGCAGTTGCCGGGTGAGGTTCGCCGAGCGCTCAGCCTCGACCGTGATCTCGTCGAGCCACTCGCGAATCCGGTGGCCCGGTTCGAGGTGATCGCGGCACAGCTCGGCGTAGTTCAGAATGCCCATCAGAAGGTTGTTGAAATCGTGGGCCACGCCACCCGCGAGGCGACCCACGGTTTCCAGTTTCTGCGCCTGCTGCAACTCGTTCGACAGCCGCAGACGTTCGGTGACATCGCGTTGTACGGCCACGTAGTTGGCGATCGTCCCGTTCGCGCCGAGCACCGGCGAGATCGTGGCATCCTCGGTGTAGCGCGTGCCATCCTTGCGGACATTCACCATCCTCCCCGCCCACCTCCGGCCGCTGGCGAGTGTCTGCCACATCGCGCGGTAAAACGCATCGTCCTGCGCGCCGCTCTTCAGGAGGCGCGGGCTCTGCCCGACGGCCTCTTCACGCGTGTAGCCCGTGATGAGGGTGAAGGCCGGGTTCACATACCGGATGATGCCGTCGGTGTCGGTGATCACGACGGCTTCACCGGCCTGTTCGATGGCCGCCGTCAGCCGCTCGCGCTCGGACTCCATGCGCTTGCGCGCCGTGATGTCGGAAGAGACGATCAGGACGGCCGGCTCGTCGTTGGCGACGAACGGCAGCTTGTAGGTCTCCAGCACGGCCTGGGTGCCGTCGGGATTCTCCATGGTCTCTTCAGGGATCAGCTTCGGCACGCCACCCTCAATGACTTCCCGGTCCGCAGCGAGCATGGCGCGCAGTTCCTCGGCATCGCGGCAGAGTTCGGCATGCAACCGGCCCGTCATCGCCTCGACCGTCGTGCCATAGAAGGCCGCCAGCTTCTGATTCACCAGCAGGAACCGACCTGCGCGGCTCTTGGCGCAAATGTAGGCGGGAACCACATCCAGCACGGTTCGCAGCAGCAGCCGGTTACGCTCGGCCGCCTCCTCGGCGCGCCAGCGCGCCAGCGCGTCGCCGATGCTGGCCGCCACGATTGCCAGTGCCTGGCGCTCGCCGGAGCTCCATGCGTAGTCTGTCTGGCAGTTACCGAATCCGGTGAAGCCTTCAAAGCCGCCGTCCACCAACACCGGCACCAGCAGGCAGGAGATGAGGCCCTGTGGCTCGAACAGGGCCCGTTCGCCGGCCGGCAGTTCTCGAACCGGGCCACAAAGATCCTGCCCCTTGCCGAGTTGCGCGCAGACGCGGGGCGCCAGGCGGCTGAGCGGGAGTCCCTGCAAGGCCGGGTTCTCCCGCTGGGAGGCAATCCCTGGCCGTGCCCATTCGTGGCGCAGACTGACAACCACGGCGTCCGCCGATGCCTCGCCCTGCCGCTCGAAGTAGAAGACCCGATCCTGTCCGGCCGCTTCGCCCAGCAGGTGCACAATACGTTCCAGTGCCTGTCCGGGATCCTGGATGGCCAGCAACATGCGACCGGTGCGCGCGGCGGCGTCCAGCAGCGCGTCGCGGCGCCGCAGTTCCTCTGCCGCCCGCTGTTGTTCGGTGACGTCGAGCATGGCGCCCACCATGCGCACGGCCTTGCCGTGCGGGTCGCGTAGCACGTAGCCCCGGTCACGCACCTGGGCATAGCTGCCGTCGGCCCTCCGAAACCGGTACTCGTCCTGCCAGATGCCCCGGGTTGGGTCGTCCACCACGGCCATGAAGCCATCATGCGTCCGCGACCGGTCGTCAGGATGAACGCGCTCGACCCACCAGCCGGCGGACTGTGGCGCATCGACGATGTCATACCAGCCGAAGACCGCTGCGCCCGCCGCGTTCCATTGCTGGAGGTCGCGGACGACGTCCCAGTCCCAAACCACGTCGTTGGTGGCCTGGTGCGTCAGTCTCAGCCGGACTTCGCTCTCGCGTAGCGAGGTGTAACTCGTGCGCAACAGGCGGCGAGACCGCATCAGGACGGCGCTCAGGACCAACGACGCCAGCGACACCAGCGACAACCCGACGGGCCAGACGGCAGCCGCCCGCACCGTCCGCCGCCACGCATGGGCATCGACGTCCAGGCCCAACGCCGCCACCACGCGCCCGGTTGACGGGTCACGCAGCGCGGCCGCCGCGGAAACCCACGTCCCCCAACGGTCCGTGCCAGGGCCCGCGACCACTTCCTCGCCCGTGCGAAGAACCTGCCGGTGGGCCTCAGAGGCTTCGGCATAGACCTGGCCCGGCGGGGAGTAGTCCCGCGAAGTGGGCGGCTCGCTGTCGGCAAAGAAGAACACCACCCCGTCGGCCGGCGCGGCCACCGATTCGCCAGCCCCAGCCGGCCGCCATCCCATCAAGTAGACGAAACGGCATTCGGGATCGGCCGTTCGGATGCGTACCAACTGGCGCTTGAGCTGCTGGTAGGCGGGGTTGGCGAGATCGGCCTCGCGGCCCGCGAGGGCCTGAACACCCGCCACGTCCACGGCCCGGGCCGCCAGGCGCGCCCGCCCCAGCAACGCCCCCCGCAGCTCACGGTCAGTTTTCGATACCATCCAACGGACCGCCAGCACGCCGCTCGCGAGCGCGAGCGTCACGATTACGGCGCCGCAACGCACAGACAACCCGGAGGCCGCGCCGCCTGAGTCGGCGTCGCCAGCCTTCACCCGCTTGTCGGATTCTGCGCCGATGGTGCACCTCCGTTGCTACCGGGCCAGGCTTGCCGACGCCTCGGTCATGCGCTGCGTGATGACATAGGCGCGGTCCACCGCGCTGACATCACTCAACAGGACCACGAGGCTGGCGCCGTCGGCCTTGCGCAAGTGGAGATACGGTGCCGCCTCGCGGACCGCGCGGGCCTCGACCGTGCTGCCGTTGCGTGCCGTCCAGGTGCGCAGGTCGCGCTCAAGGCTTTCTTTCAGCAGCGGCGACGTCGGTGCCGGCGCGGCCGGTCGGACCGCGGTCTGGGCGGGCTTCTCCTGTTTGGGCACCAGCCGGCGGGCGTCGCGGATGAGCGTTTCGAAATCGTCCGCGTTGCCGAAGCCGGACCGACTGGCCAGTTGCTTGCCCTCGGCGTCGGCAATGACCACGAAGGGCAGCATGTTGCCTTCGACTTTGAACGCCGCCCCGTAGACCGCGCGTTGCTTCGGGTCGTCGATGTTGATGTCGGCGTAGACGAACTCCTTGCTGGGCAGCTTGACGTCCCGCGCGACGATCAGGCGCCTGAGAGCCTGGCAATTCCCGCAGGCCTCGCGCCCAAGTTGGACAAAGAGCAGCTTCTGCTCGGTCTTGGCCGTCTGCATCGCCTGGGCCAGGTCGGTGGCCGCCTCCGGGCCGCCGGCACGCGCCGTCTGCACACTGCCGCCGAGGGCCGCAACGACCCAGGCTGCTGCGAACACGCCACGTAGTCTCATGGTCGCTTCCTCCGTCCTGCAGGTTTCGCGAGGCGCGAAACCTAGTTCTGCCGGCCCTCAATCGCGCACAGCAGGATCGCCGCCGCGAGGGCCAGCCGGCGGTCGATCACGTTGCGGGCCTCGGGCGCAAAAGTCACCTCCAGCCGCATCAGAAACGGGTTGAAGGTCTGGGCGAAGCGCGCCACCTCCTCGGTTCCCATGGTCACCAGGTAGGTCTGCGGCACCAGGTTGGTCAGGAAACGCCGCAGCAGGGCCAACCCCATGCTGTCTTCGCGGATCTTGCCCAGCTCGCGGTCCTGCTCATCCAGCAGCAGCCACTCGTCGCGCAGCAGGGAGCGCAGCCCCTTGCGCCGGAGGGCGCCCACCCGTGTGCCATCGGCCGGATCGACGACGTCGTAGGCGCACGCGAAATCGATGATCTGGCGCGCCCGGATGGTTAAGACCTCCTCGCGCATGTCTTCGGCCGTGTAGAGCCGGATGTCCTCTCGTAGCGTGAAGGACTTCATCCGCGAATAGAGCACCAGCTGGCCGGACGGGTCGTAGACCCGAAACGCGCCGCCGAAGAGCTTCAGGAACTGGCGCTTGATGAGGTAGCGGGGCTGCTGGAATGCCGGATGCATGTGAACTCCCAATGGGTGGCCCTACCGTGCAAGCCGAATCCTGTCAGAACGGCGACCTGAACACAAGCGCGAAGCCGTGGAGGGTGACCTCGCGCCTGTCCGCGCGGCCGTGACAAGCACGGCCCTCCAGCGATCCCTCGCAACCATGGAGGGGCGACCTCGTGTCGCCAATGGCCGTCCTCAAACTGCGAGAGTTGGAACGGTGGAATGCGGGAATAGTGGACGGCTGTGCGCTGAATTCTGCAACCCATGCGGAATCGTGCACAGTGGAGCCATGGGTGGGGGGAACGCAGGCGGCTCGCGTTCCATCCGTGCCATGGTGATGTTTGTTGAGCAGTCAATCGCAGGCAATTGGACTGCCTGATGGGCCATTTCCCAACATTCCAGCATTCCAGTATTCCATCTCCCGCAATCCGGGGGCCGTCCCTCAGGCTTGTCGGCGGCGGCCGTCGCGGTTATGCTCTGCGCCGGTTGGGATTGCGGCCACGGGCCGCCGACAGGAGCGCGACGGGATGGCAGCTCATAACCTTCGACTCGATGAGGCGGCCGCCGCGGCCCTGGCGGAGGCTCTGGCGCGAATCGACGGCCCGGCCGACATGCGGCGTCTGCTGGGCGACCTGCTGACGCCCGCCGAACTCCACGACCTTTCCCTGCGGTGGCGCCTGCTGCAGCTGTTGGAGGCCGGCGTCTCCCAACGGCGGATTGCCGAAACCCTGGGCGTGAGCCTCTGCAAGATCACGCGCGGCTCGCGCGTGCTCAAGCAGACCGGATCCGTGACCGCGCGGATCCTGCGCCAGACCCACTCCAACGGAGCACAGTAGCCATGCAGATCGTCAACCCCGCCATCCGGGAACAACTGGGCAACGCCTCATGGATCCGGCGCATGTTCGAGACCGGCCTCGAACTCAAGCAGCGCATCGGCGCCGATCAGGTCTGCGACTTCAGCCTGGGCAACCCCGACCTGCCGCCACCCGCCGCCGTCCGCACGGCCCTGCTGCAGACCGCCGAGCGGGCGACCCGGCCCCTGGGCCTCGGTTACGTGCCCAACGCCGGCCTGCCCGGTCTGCGCGCGGCCCTGGCGCGTAAACTCAGCGCCGAACAGACCGTCGCCCTGGAGGCGCGCCATGTCCTGGTCACCTGCGGCGCTGCCGGCGCGCTCACAGCCTTCTTTCGCGCCGTGCTGGAGCCGGGTGACGAGGTCGTCTGCCCGTCGCCCTACTTCGTCGAGTATGGCGCCTACTGCGGCCATTTCGGCGGCGTGCTCAAGCCCGTGGCTTCACGGCTGCCGGACTTCGCCCCGGATCTGGCCGCGATCGAGGCCGCCCTGGGGCCGCGCACGCGCGCCCTGCTGATCAACTCGCCCAACAACCCCACGGGTTGCATCTACGACGCATCCGTGCTGGCCAGCCTCGCCGCCCTGCTCGCGCGCCACAACCAGGGCCGCGAGCGGCCGGTCTTCCTGGTTGCGGACGAACCCTATCGCTTCCTGGCCTATGACGGCGCGGTCGTACCGCCCGTGCTGCCGTTGTCGCCCTTTGCCGTGGTGGTCGGTTCCTTCTCCAAGAGCCTGTCGCTGGCCGGCGAACGCATCGGCTACCTGACGGTCAGCCCGGCGATGCCGGACGCGGGCCTGCTGCTGGATGCCGTCACCATGACCATCCGCACGCTGGGCTTCGTGAACGCGCCGGTGATCGGCCAAGCCGTGGCCGAGGCCGCACTCGACGCGGGTGTGGACCTGGCGGTCTACGCCCGGCGGCGCGACACCATGGCCGGGGTCCTGCGCCAGGCCGGCATCACCGGCTCGCTGCCGCGCGGCGCGTTCTACTTCTTCCCGCAGGCCCCGGGCGGCGACGACCAGGCCTTCGTCCGTCTGCTGCTCGAGGAGAACATCCTGGCGGTTCCGGGGTCGGGCTTCGGCTGCCCGGGCCACTTCCGCCTCAGCTTCAGCGTGGACGAAGCGGTCATCACGCGCTCGGCGGCGGGATTCCGGCGGGCCGCGGAACGAGCCACCCGCAAGTGAACCGCCACACCCCCGCGAGCGTTCGTTGCATTACAGGCATCCGGAGGTCTCGCATGAACCATCACGCCGTCTGTTGCACCGCCCTCCTGCTGGCGCTCGCGATGCGCGCGTCAGGCGAGCCGCCGCGCCCGTGGGAGGCGGCCAACCGCCGCGCAATCGCCGAGTGGGATCGCACCAATGCCGTGGCCCGCCAAGGCGGCCCCGACACATGGACCCGGCCCGGCCTCACGGCCGACCGCCGCACCCGCACCGTGGAGCTGCTCGCGGAAGCCTGCGGGCTCGCCGCCGAAGCCACGACCGAGTTCCTGTTGATTGGCCCGAACAGCGACAAGGCCTACGAGGCCCTGGCGATGACCGTGGCCAAGCCGGGCGACGTGGCCCGCGCACTCGAGTTCATCGGCCTGCCGCGCGGGCGCAACGCCGACACCGCCGCATCCCATTTCTGGCCCAAGGGCGAACGGGTCAACCTCACGCTGTCTGTGTTCACTAACGCCGCGGCGGCGCGGCCGCTGGAGGACTGGGTGCTCGACCGCCGCACCGGTCAGCCGCTGGCGCACACCGGATTCGTCTACACCGGCTCGCGCTGGACCGGCGAGGTCGCACGGGCCGTGTGCCTGGCCGACGAGCTCCAGCCGCAGTCCATCCTGGCCACTTACAACGAACCGACCAGCGTGCTGGATGTACCGCGACTGGCCGCGCAAGGCGATGTGTATGAGACCTTCGTCCAACACCCCGCACGCGTGTTGGCGGCCGGAACCCTCGTCCGGGTCTGCCTGCAACCCGAACCGCGCACGGGCGCCGCACCCCGCGTGCGTGACCTGCAGCTGGTCGCACAGCCGCGGCCTGGCGGCACGCCGGACATCAACGGCGTGCTGCTGACGCTGACCGACGGCGGGGCGCAGCCCTTGCTGACGCAGGCCACACCGACCGCGACACTCGACTGCTTTGCCAAGCTGGTCAAGGAGGGATTCGACCCCTATGTCACCTGGATGTGCGCGACCAACCTCACGGTCGGCGCGGCACACGCCCTGGCCCAGGCCCTGCAGCTGGTCGAGGGCGAGAGCGGCATCCGCATGGAAGCCCCGCCGCCGGGCCAACTCTACTACCGTGCCTTTCTGCCCAACGAGGCCTGGCGCGAGCGGGCTGGACGCGTCTCGCAGCCGTGGGAGCTGCGCCTGTTGCGGCGCGACGGCGACTGGCACGCCGTCCTGGTTCAGATTGCCGAGGACTGGTCCGATCCGAACTCGCTGGATGCACGCCTGACACCCACCGACTACCCGCTGGCTACCTGGAGCGAACTCCCCGCCCGCCTGCAGGCGCTCGGGGGTGGTCTTCCCGTCGTGCTCGTCTTCACGCCACCCGACGCCCCGCTGGAGGCGTTTCTGCCGGCCGTGCGGCTACTGCGGAAAACTCACCCGGTCTTCCACGTCTTCATGGACCGCCCTGCCAAGACGCCTTGACCGACGTATCGCGCACCGGGCGCAATTCTCAATAATGCGAACCAAGCCCAATCGCTCCATCGGCTGGCGTTCGCGTTTCTGAGAATGCGCACCGGCGAGATCCTGCGCGGTGCGCGGCGGCGGCTCTGAAGGTGCCCCCCGCGAGGGCTGGCGCGAAATTTGCTGAACAGTTCGCCGTGGCATATGGAACTTCGAAAGGGGCCTCGTCATGACCACGGTACTGAGCCTGTGTATTGCCGGAATCTTCTCGTTGTGGGTCTGGGATCTGAAACGGGAGATCGACACGTTGCGTCGGCAGTCCTCGGCGTCGCCCGAGCCTCCGCGCAATCCGCCCCCTGCGCCAGCCAGCGCGCCTGACGCTCGGCCGGGCACTACCCCGATTCCGATCAAGACCGCCGTGAAGGCGCTTCCCAATCCGCCGTTCAAGACTCCGCCCCGGGCGCCATCCCAGGCAGCCGCCGGAGCGCCGACAAAGGGCACACGCGTGAATCGTGCAGGTGACGTGCCGACCTGGACGATCGAATAGCCGCTCCAGCGTGTGAAGCGGTGCAGGCGGCAAGCCGGCCGCGCGGCGAACGCACCTTGGCTTCTTTCGCGGTAGGCGAACCTGAAACGCAGATCGACGAATTATGGGGTGCGAATCTTGCGCGAGAAAAGCGGTGTCACGCTTCGCTTGCCACCGCACTCCAAATTGCCTGCGTCCCGGCGGGAGCGTCTGGAGTGCGGCGGCAAGCGGTATCCCGCGCGACGCCGCTTTGGTCCCGCTTCGCCACGGGTTCAGCCGGAGCCCGAGGAGACCGTGCATCTGCGCATCGCGATACGCTCGCATCTGCCTGTCGGCTCCTGTGGCGCACGTCGGCCCGACGTGCGGCCCGGCTCTCGCTCGTGTCCAAGATCTCTCGGAACGAGAACTCTAGATCAACGTCGCCAGTTCCTGCCAGTTGCGGCAGCGTTCGGCACGTCCGGTCCGCGGCTGGTAGCTGCGGTTCCACGGGCGGTCGAAGATCACGGTGCGGCAGCCGGCGCGCCCTGCCAGCAGATCCAGCGCCACCGGCGCATCGTCAATGGCCAGATCGAAATGAACCGAGTCCAACTCGTCGCGGGTCAATGACCGCCCCGCGGAAGCTCTGGCTGGCGGTTCGCGGGCGTACTTGTCCACGTGCATCACCGGAACGCCCGCCAAGCCATGCCGGCGGAACCACGGCTCCGAGGCCTCGCGGCAGCCATAGGGGCGGCCCGTGACAATCGTAACGTCAAACCCCTTGGTCTGCCAGCGTGCCAACGTGTCGATCGCCGCGGGCGCCGGCTCAAGCCGCTGCAGAAAGTGCGGCTCGTGGGCATGGACCATCAGCTCCTCGTACTGCGCCTGGTCCAGGCTGAAGGCCTCCCGCAGGTCAAAGGTGTGAATCGCCTCGTAGGGCACGCGGATGCCAAACAGCCGGCCGGCCAGGTCCGCTAAGGCCTGCGCGGTCTCGCACAGCACATCGTCAAAATCCACGTAGATCCGCATGGCACAGCCCGATCCCGCCGACGTCGGCGCATTCATGACGCGACACGCGGGACTCCCGCCGCCGCCAGCACGCCCATAAGGCCCTTGCGAATCAGCATCACCGCGATGGCCGTGAGCAGCAGACTGGCGACCTTGGAAACAGTCTTGGTGCCGGTCCGCCCGATCAACCGCGTAATCGGCCGCGCAAACCCGAAGACCAGCACCGCCAGGGCGATGTTCACCACCACCGCGGCCGCCGTCAGCCACTTCCCATGCATGCCGGCCAGCAGGATACAGGTCGTCAGCACCGCCGGGCCGGTGATCAGCGGCACGCCCAGTGGCACCGATCCCAGCGTCTCGGCATCCACCTGGCGCTGACTCTTCTGGCCCGTCAGGAGATCGCGCAATGAGATCGACAGCAGCAGGATTCCGCCGGCAATCATGAAGTCCGGCACGGTGACGCCCAGGAACGCCAGGAGCGCCGGCCCGAATCCCAGAAAACTGAGCGCCACAACCGAGGCCGTAATCAGGGACTGCATGAGTACGACCCGCAGCCGGGCCTGGTCCATGCCCTCGGTGAGCGACAGGTAGATCGGCAACACCCCCACCGCATCGACCGCCACAAAAAGCGGCACGAAACATAACCAGAAGGCATCCATCGTCTACTCCCGCCCGGCTCCGGGCCACGTGCTCAGCGCAGCCGGCAGTCTACCACGTCCGGCCCCGGGCTGGGAAGCAGCCCCAACGGCCCTCCTCAAACTGCGAGAGTTGGAAGGGCGGAATGCTGGAATCGTGGAGGGCTGTGCGCTGAATCCTGCATCCAATGCGGAGTCTTGCATGGCGGAACCCTCCGTGGGGAAACGCAGGCGGTCCGCGTTCGTTCCACGCCATAGTGATGTCTGCTGGGCCATTTCCAAACATTCCAGCATTCCAGTGTTCCATCTCCCGCAATCCAGGGCCCTCCACCAATCCCCCGCAACCATGGAGGGGCGACCTCGTGTCACCCGGCGAACGGGCTTGCCAGAACCACGTCGCCAGCCGATACTGCCGCATCGACACCTGACATGAAAATCCTCTCCCGTTACGTGCTTCGCGAATTCCTCGTGCCGGTCGCCTACTGCCTGGTGACTTTCACGGGCGTCTATGTCATCTTCGATCTTTTCGACAAACACGCGCGCCTGGCCGAGGTGCGTCCGCCCCTGCGCCTGATCCTGCTCTACTACGTTGGTTACGTGGCGCCGTACGTCGAGTGGCTGCTGCCCGCGGCACTCCTGCTGGGCGCGCTCTACACGACCTGGCAGCTCTCGCGTCACAGCGAGATCATCGCCATGAAGGCGAACGGCATCGGGTTCGGCACGATCACGGCCCCCATGCTGGCGACGGCCACGGTCCTGGCGATACTGTCCGCCTTGAACAGCGAGTTCTACGCGCCGCAGGCGCAGACCACGGCCCGGCGCCTGGTGCTCAACGAATTCCAGCCCCTGCCGCCCAATGTCCGCGAGGACGTCCCGTATAACAACTACGCCTCGCACCGTGTCTGGCGCATCGATCACCTGGACCTCGACGACCCCGGCCGCCTCAAGGGCGTGCGCGTGACCCACGAAAACGCCAATGGAACGCCCCGCGAAGTCCTCTCCAGCCCCCGGGCCGAGTACCTGGACGGTGCCTGGTGGTTCTTCAACCCGGTGCTGACCCGCTACGACGCCAACGGCGAACTGGCAGTCACCCAACCAGAGGCCCTGCGCAACCGCGTGCTGATCTGCCAGCCGGACTACGACGAACAGCCGCGGGACTTCGCCTTGGAAGCCAATATGCTCAGTGCCCAGGATATGAAGCTCTCGCAGGCCTTCTCGCTCCGCGATCTGCGCCGCTACATCGAAGCCCGGCCCAACCTGCCCCGCCGGATCCAGATCGAACGCCTCTGCGACATCCAGTACCGGCTGGCCTCGCCGTGGGCCTGCGTCGTGATCACCCTCTTCGCGATCCCGACCGGTGTCGCCTCCGGCCGGCAGAGTGTCTTCAAGGGCGTCCTGGTGGCGCTGAGCCTCTTCCTGGGGTTCTACGCCGTCACGCAGACCTGCCTCGTGCTCGGGAAGCGCGAGATTCTGCCGATCGTCACCAGTGCCTGGCTGCCCAATCTGCTCTTTCTCTGCGCCGGATTCGGACTGTTCTTGCGTCAGAGCCGGTGACGCCCCCGGCGGCGCTCGGGATCGGTCCCCAAGCCCAGCCCCAGACACGGCCGGCCTCCCAGTGCGGGAGACCCGGCGGCGGAACGCGGCCGCAGAAACCGCGCCTGCGAGGTGCTCCATGTCGGTCTTGCGCGAACTTCTGGCCAAAGCGGTCGAACTCGAAGCCTCGGACGTACACATCACGCCGGGGCAGCAGCCCTGCTATCGCGTTCGCGGCGACCTCCAAGCCGCGCCGTTCGAGATTCTCTCGGCCGACGCCGTGCGCGAGATCGTGGCGGACGTCGTGCCGCCCCACGTGCGGAACCAGCTCGATCAGACCCATGAGAGCGATTTCTCGTTCCGCGAAGAGGGCGTCGGCCGCTTCCGCGTCAACGTCTTCTTCGGCGAAGGCGAGCCCGCCCTCGCCCTGCGCTACGTCAAGGCCCAGATCCCCACGATCGAGGAGCTGCGCCTGCCGCCGATCCTGAACCGGCTGGCCGACGCCGCCCGCGGCATCGTGATCCTCTCCGGCCCCACCGGCTGCGGCAAATCCTCCACCCTGGCCGCGCTGATCGGCAACGTCAACCGCTCGTACCGCCGACGCATCATCACCATCGAAGACCCGATCGAGTACGCCTTCGTGGACGACAAGAGCATGATCACGCAGCGCGAGGTCGGCCTCGACACACTCACCTTCTCGGACGGACTGCACCAGGTGTTGCGGCAGGATCCGGACGTAATCCTGATTGGCGAGATCCGCGACCCCGAAACCCTGCGAATCGCGATCCTGGCCGCCGAGACCGGCCATCTGGTCTTCACCAGCCTGCACGCCGCCACGGCCTCCCAGGCCATTCCGCGGTTGCTGGACGAGTTCCCGCGCGGCGAGCAGGATCAGTTGCGCATGTCGCTGGCCGCCAACCTGCAGGCGGTCATCTGCCAGCGCCTGGTGCCGGCCCGGTCGGGCGGCATGGTGCCGGCCGTCGAGATCCTCTTCAACACACCCACGGTGCACAAGCTGATCTCGCGCAACCAGGTGGAGATGCTCCACGCGGCCATCGAGACCGGCAACGAGGACGGCATGCAGACCTTCGACCAGTCGATCTACCGCATGCTCAAAGAGCGGATCATCACCGAGAAGGACGCCTTCGAACACGCCTCGCAGCCGGAACAGCTGCGCATGAACCTGCAGGGCATCTTCCTCGACGAATCCCGCCGCATCCTCACCTCGGTCGGCTAGATTTCTCGTTCCGGGAAGCGCGTACCGCCACGGAAGCGCAACTGATCTGGTCCTGCTAAAATTAGTGGCTCTTGCAGAACCCCTGCAAGAGCCGGGAAACAGGGTTCAGGCGGGCGGAAATTGCATCCTGAACCCTTCGCTTGCACAAACCGGAGGTTGTGCAAGCGCCTCATTAGAAACGGCAGTTGGATCCGCCGATGAACACGGAGCTCACAGAGGTGGGAGGCTGAGGGGAGCGCGGGGTTGATGACACGCATTGCCTGACAAGCCTTGCCTGTCCCCCGTGTTCCGGCCGCGGGCAGGCCTATCCACCAGCGCTCTGTTCGCTTCCGTACTTCAGGTGCTCTTCCCTGACGTTAAGCGTCTGACTGAGTCGCTTGGCCATGGCATCCGAATAGGTGCGACGACCGCGCTCGTAATCGCTGACCATATTCTGACGGATGCCCAGCTTGTTGGCGAGTTGGCCCTGGGTCAGCCCGGCCTTCAGACGAGCGCCGGCAAGAAGGTTCCCGATACGGGTCTTCTCCATCTCCTTCCAGTACTCGGTGCTTTCGATTGAGACGAGCTCGTCTTCGGGCACTTCGACAAGCACGGCAACGTCGTACTTCTTCTTGATCCAGTCAACCAACTCTCCAACGTGCTCGCCCTGGAGCGAGATCTCAATATGGGGCTTTTTCACGAGCGCCAACATAGTACACCTCGATCACGATCTCGTTCTTTCGGCATGTCCAGCATGCCACATATCTGTAGTTCAAATGGCAGTGGTACCGATCACCCCCCAGGCGCGAGAAGTTCCGCCATGTCTTCTGGATCGGCCCACCTGCCTGCAAGTCCGCAACCAGCAGGAAGAACAGCTTCTGGACGTCGGAAGGCAGCTTCGTCAGACCCCGCTCGATCTTCCGTTTGACCCGGACCTCGTATTTCACGATGGTCATAATATAACCTCAGGCGCGAGCGCAGTCAAGTCATATCTCAGGAAGCGAACGCCCGGCGTCATGATGCCTCGGCCCGCCGCGGGCCGAGGCTAGCATGCACGCCGTTGTTGGGTTGTCTTTGTCCTGCTCTCCCTCACGGCCGAGAGGATGTCAACGGTTGTGGCCCCCGTCTTCAAGCCCGGCACATTGAAGGGTGAACCCCGTCGCGCCCGAGGAACAACCGCGAAAATGTCGCCACCTCGGCGACGGGCGTCTTGGCGGTTGAGACCCATCCGCGGTTCGGACAGAGTTACCCCGGCGTTCATTCGCGGCGCAGCCGCGCGCCGGGCTCGTCGATTGCGACGTGCCAGTGGTCTGAACCCCGAACCCTCTCGCCGAAACGCGGCTAGGCCCGGAACAGCGCGCCGAGCTTCCGGCCCAGCAGGATGCTGCTGCCGGCGATCGTCACGGCCAGGAAGCCCATCGCCCAGACCCCCAGCGCCGCCGCCAGATAGCGCCCGATGCCGATCAGCTGGAACAGCTCGTAGATCGTCTTGGTGATGGGGTAGTACTGCACCTTCTGGGCCAGAATCAGGCTGTCGGAGACTTCCAGCATGCTGAAGGCGAAGGCCAGCAGCACGCCGGCGATCAGGTTGGCGGCGATCAGCGGCAGGGTCACGCGCCGCAACACGCGCACCGGCGGCGCCCCCAGGTTGGCCGCCGCCTCTTCCAGCGTCACGGACGTCTGCTGCAATCCGGCCGAGGCCGCGCGTACCATGTAGGGCAGTCGCCGCACGGCATAGGCCACCACCAGGAAGAGCGTCGGGTTCTCGCGCACGTCCAGCAGCGCGGCCAGCGCCGGACGCGACGCCAGCAGGCCGCGGTTGGCCAGCCACTGGCTGACGGCCAGGAAGCCGAAGGCCATCACCAGCCCGGGCACGGCGAGCGGCAGCATGGCCAGGGCATCGAGTACACCCCGCACGGGTATGCGCGAGCGCACCACCACCCAGGCCACCGAGATACCCAGGCCCAGGTTCAGGACCACGGCCAGCGCCGAGAACAAGAGGCTGTTGCGGATGCCGTCCAGCGTCATGCCGTGCCCCAGCGCCTCCGCGTAGTGCGCGCCGGTGAACTGCGCCGGCAGCACACTACGGTACCAGGCGCCGGAGGCGCTGAAGCTGGTCAGCACCACACCCAGGTGCGGCAGCAGCGCCAGCAGGGTCACCCCCGCAAACGGCAGCAGCACCGCGACGGCCCCCCACCCGCGCAGGCGCCGTTCGGCCGGCGCCGCAGCGGCTTTGGCGTGCATGGCGTAGGCCCGGCCGCCGAACAGCAGGCGCGTCAGCGCGTAGAGCAGCACACTGGCGGTCAACACCACGGTGACCAGCGCATACGGAAAGGGGCTGGTGCTGATCTCCTTGAGCTCGTCGTACACCTGCACCGCGGCGCAGCGCGTGTAATTGAGCATCAGTGGCGTGCCCAGTTCGGTGAAGCTGGCGATGAAGACCAGCGTGCCACCGGCGAAGAGTCCGGGCGCGATCAGGGGCAGCGTGATGCGCCGGAAGGTGCGCCAGCCGTGGCTGCCGAGATTGGCCGCGGCCTCCTCCATGGCCGGGTCGATGTTGGCCAGCGCCGCCGCCACGTTCAGGTAGAGAATCGGATAGAAGGCCAGCGCCTGTAGCACGACCACGCCGGCGTAGCGCGAAGCGCCCAGCCAGTCCACCGGCCCCAGGCCCAGGAGGGCATTGATCGCGCCGTAGGGGCCCAGCATCTGCATCAGGCCGATGGCGCCCACGAACGGCGGCAGGATCATGGGCACCAGCACCAGCGCGCTGAATACCCCGCGGCCCGGAAACCGGTAACGGTGCGACAGCCAGGCCAGCGGAACCGCCAGCAGCGTCGCCAGCAGCGTGGTGCCGGCCGCCAGTCCCAGGCTGTTCAACAACCCCTCGGCATAGATCGGGTTACGGAACACGCCGGCCACGTATGCCAGCGTGAAGCGGCCCTCAAAGCGGAACCCGCCGGCGACCACCTGCAGGATCGGCCAGAGGCAGAACACGCCGAGCAGGGCCGTCAGCAGAACGAACAGAATCCACGCGGTGCGATTGCGGAGCATGCAGGCCCTCTCCAAGACCGAAACCCACGGGCAACCGCCTGGCTGCCCGTCCGCATGCATTTCAGCACATGCCGGCCCGGCGCTCAAGCCGCGGTTTGCTGCCGACACCCGGCTCCCGCTGGAGGACCGTGCTTGTCACGGCCGCGCGGACAGGTACGGTGGGGCGATGGAGCCGACCAAGCGCGGGCGACACAAGGTCGCCCCTCCACGCTTCGCGCAGCGCCGAACTCCGATTCGGCGCGCTGCTAGGGCGCCAGCACGAACGGCACGTTGCGCGTGGGGTCGGAGAACATCAGGCCGATCGGCCAGTAGACCTTGAAGTCCTGCTCGCGGCCCCAGGCGTTGATGCCGTCGAAGGCCACGCCGATGCGGATGGTCTCGCCCGCCGCTCCGGTCATCGGCTGGATCTGCCCGCCGAGGCGGCCGGCGATCCCGCCGACCAGCTTGATCTCGTCAAACGGAATGCGCGCCATCAGCGCGTAGCCCGGCTTGCCTTCGAACGAGACGCCCGTGGCGCTGGCCAACTGCCGGCCCAGCGGATGCGTCGCCAGGCTGGCGTAGGTCTGACCCCACACCTGCCCCTGCGGCATCGCGTAGTTGGCGGCCCACTCCTTGCCCTCGCGGTTGTGGTAGCGGTACTTGAACAGGCTGGGCTGGCCGTCGCGGGTGAAGCCGATGCCGATCTGCTCCTCCTCCAGCCAGAGCTCCACGCTGTCGAAAGCCCACATCATGCCGGGTGCTTCGGCATCGAAGTGGGGCGTGTCGTCGGCCACCACGAAGTAGACATAGAGGAAGCGGCCGTCGTGCGCCAGGGCGCCGATCGACGTGCCGGCCCGGTAGGTCTGAAACAGGTCGTCCGGCCAGGAGCGGCCCCAGGTGACCGTCGGCAGGCTGATCACCTGCGGCACGACCCCGGCCTGCTCCCAGGCCTGCCAGGCGCCATCGACCTTGAGTTCCGGCACGCGGGCCAGCCGCAGCGGCTGCGCCAGCGGCTGGGCGACTTCCGGCAGGTCGGCCAGCGGCGGCACCCCGGCCGCGGCGCCCTGGCCATCCCAGACCAGCGGCAGCGTGGCCTTCTGGAGCGTGTCGGCGCCGTCCAGACGGGCGCGCGCAAACCGGCCGACGTTGTCGTCCTCGACCCAGACGCCGGGCTTGCCGTCCGGTCGCATGTAGGCCTGCACCGCGAAACGCAGGTCCACGAAGCCCATCTGCCAGTTGCAGGGCCAACCCCAGTTGCCGGTGGCCAGGCGCAGACCGTCGGCATCGAACAGGTCGAGCTGGCCGCCGAAATCCTTGCCGGCCAGGATCCAGCTCTGACGGCCATCGTTCACGCAGTCCAGCGACGTGTAGTTACCGCCGGAGCTGAGTGCGAACCACAGCGGCGTGCCATCCGGCCGGCTGCGACCCACGCCCGTGCCGCTCGCGCCCCAGGCCGGCACCATCTTCTTGTGCTGCGCCGTGACCGCCATGTAATAGAAGTCGTCGGTGACCGGATCAACGGAGAATCCGCCGTTGTAGCCCATGTCGCGCGCGGTCGGATCGTTCTCAGGACCCACCACGCGGGCGGCGGCCACATCGTAGCGCGGGTTGTGCTGTGCATCGAGGCCCGTGAAGGGCACTACGTGAAAGCGCAGGGCATACCCGCCCTTGCTGGAGGTCATGCGTTCGACCAGGTGTCCCTCGCGCGTGAAGGCCACGGTGGCGTAGGCCCAGTTGGCCGGCCGCTCCAGCACGCCCGCCAGCCTCGGTTTCAGCGGTTCGCTCACGTCGAGGAAGTGCATCTGCGAGACGCCCTGCTTGCGCTCGGCGCCATCGACCGTGCGCGTGACCGTCGTGGCTGGCACGAACGCGACCACGAACGGACGTCCGCCGAGAACAACCGGGGTGGAGACGCTGCCGAAGCCGGGGCTGGCCGGCCCCTCGGCTTCGCGCTGCCAGGCGCCGCTGGCGGGGTCCACGCGGAAGGCCGTGCCACCGTGGCAGTAGACAAACTCGGGCTTGGTCGGATGCGGCACGGCCACGTCCATGAAGTTGCTCTCGACCGTCAGGCTCACCCTTGCGGTGTCGGGCCAGATTGCGCGGATGCGGGCAGCTTCGCACACCAGCAGGCGACCATCCGGCAGGAAAGCCACCCCGCGCGGGTCGCGCAACAGCGCGCCGCTCACCGGCGACCAGCGGTCGGCCGGCCACGCCTGGAAGAGCGTGTGCACGACCTTGCCGTTGGCCGCGTCCAGCACCGCGATCCGGCGGCCTACGCGATCCACCACCGCCAACTGGGTGGCGTTGGCCGCCAGGTACCTGGGAGCGGTCAGTCCGGTCGGAAAGCGTTTGGCCACCTGTCCGTCGGCCTTCAACGCCACCACCTCCGTGCCGGAGATCGCCCACAGCAGCCCATCGGGCGCCGCCGCCAGGTCGGCCGGCGCGGCCAGCTTCCAGTCGGCCAGCTTGTTGCCAGTGGCCAGATCCAGACTCCGCACCACGTCGAGTCCGGGCAAGGCCGCATACACGGTCGTGCCGATCACCGCCAGGCCGGCCGGCCGCGCACCCGTGGGCAGAGCCTCGCCCGCCGCCAACAGCGGGTAGTTGGGCGCTCCGGTGGCCATCTTCATCCGGTCGCCGTCCGCGCCGACGCGCGCCACGGTCAGATTGACGCCGGCCACAAAGCCGTCACCGGCGGTCGCCAGGCCCCAGATGTCCTTTTCGGCAAGGTTCACGCCGGCGAGCGACTGCCCCGAGGCCGAGTAGAAGCGCAACGGAATGCCGGCTTCGTCGTAGATCGTGCTGACAACGAAGCGGCCGTCGGGCAGAACCACCAGGCGGTCGCCATTGTCGCAGTTGTAGGTTCCGAGCGGGTTGCCGTTGTCGCCGAAGTGGCCGTCGTCCTCGATGCGGACGTCGTGCACCGAGGTGCGCACCTGGTAGTCGCCCGCGACAACCGGCTGGCCGAGGTCGTCGCGACCGTCCCACCACAACTCGCGCACGCCGGCCACGTCGGCCACCAGGGTCCGCAGCAGGCTGCCGTCCGGCCGGTAGATGCCGGCGCTCAGGCGTCGCCCGGCCGGCACCTGCAGGGCCACCTTCAGCGCGCGCCAACCCGGACCGGGCTGCGGGTCGGGATAGTCGTAGGCCCCGGCGCAGACCGCGCCGTCGCGCACGCGGAAGGGGCGGCCGTCGCGGTCGTTCGTGACCGCCGGATCCAGGGCCGCACCAACCTGCGCGCCGGGCAAACCACCCGGCCAGACGACCTGGGGCGCCACGCGGTAGTCGCCCTTGGACGGATCGGCAAAGGACGGCACCACGTAGACGCTGTGGCGGTCCTGGCCGGCGGCGGCATACCACTCGGCTGCAAAGTAGACCATTGGCGCCAGGCCCCAGGGACCGGACGTGCCATGGATCACGTTGGCGTCGCTGCTCCATGAGGGCGCGGAGATGCGGTCTAGCACGAAGTTCGAGTTATTCCCGGCCAAGATGCTGTTGCGGATGCTGCCCGGACCGCAGCCCAGCACCAGCGCGCCGGCAGTTGAGGCGTTGACCACCGTGGCGTGCGCAAGGCGCGTCTGCGAGCAGGCGAACAGCGAAATGCCCACCGTGCACTGGGCCACCACGCAGCTCTCGATCTGCAGGCCCTCCACCGTGCGGGCGCTGATGCCGCGCCGCAGGCCGCTGAAGGTGCAGCGGGCGATCCGCACGCCGCGGCAGTTGTCCAGCACCAGTCCGTCGCCTGCGCCGCGGAAGGTGAGCCCCGCGATCTCCAGGTTACGAAACCGGCTGAAGCGCAAGGCCGGTTGCGCCAGGTCGCGGTTCTCGATGACCACCGGACCGGCGGGATCGCCGGTCTGGCGCCCGCTCTCATCGCCGCTGACGCGCATCAGCGCGCCGTCGGCGCTGTAGCGTTCGGCCAGCACCGCGGCCGCCGGGTAGGTGCCCGGACCGATGACCAGATTGTCGCCGTGGTTCAGGGCTGCCGCCGCGCGATCGAGTGTCTGGAAGGCAGTCTTGGCGCTCTGGCCGTCCGCCCGGTCATCGCCCTGCGCGCGCACATAGATCGTCGCAGCCTGCGCGCCGATGGAGCCGGCGGCCAGCCAGGCAGCGATCAGTGCCAGCCCAACCCTGTGACAGCGCGTCGCGTACGCATATGCCTCGAATCCTGCTGATCTCATGCGGTGGCTCCTTGCGGCGCCGTCCCAGTCTCGGCCATGGGCGCAGGCGCATGTTCCGCATAGTACCACCTTGCCGGGGGACTGGTACAGTCGTTATGAGGGGCCCCAAAACTGCGGGAGTTGGAATGCTGGAACAATGGAATGATGGAAGACCGTGCGCCGGAGCCCGCGTCCCACGCGGCGTCCTGCACGGCGGGCCTTCCGCAGGTCGAAAGCAAGATGGCCGGGTTCCATCCATGCCATGGTGATGCCAGCCAAGCAGCGATCAATGGGAAGAGAGGTTGTCTGAGGGGGCGTTTTCCAAGATTCCAGCATTCCAACCTTCCAACTCCCGCAATCCAGGGAGGGGCAAGGGGCGAGGGACAAGGGCCCTCCGTCTCTTTGTCGCGAGCTTTGTCGACTGCTCGCCTGGCCGGCAGTGATAGACACCCCTGCGGTGTCGGCATCCTTGCGTGCTCGTTTCGTGGGGCCACAAGCCGGTAGGCGTGTGCCACCTGGTAGGGCGCCCCAGACCCTTTCGGGCGCCCGGCGGGCGGCTCAGGCAGGTTCCGCCGCCCGGCAGGCGCCTGCCAGCGACCTGTTGCCGGGCTTTCAATCAAACACTAACCGCTGTCAGTTCACCGACTTGTGACTGATAGACCTCGAATCTCCCGTATTAGGCGTCAGACGTACAACATCGTCCCGCCGGCCTTTTGCGTCAGAACCTCGGGCCAGGATCGACCGGTTCCTCGAGTGTGGCACCGCATTCGGCCTCATGACGCCTATGCACGGCCCGGCCGGTGTTTTACGTCAAGGCATCTTCCGTGTCAGTTGGTTCGCGTCCCAGCCGTATCTAACCCATGCCGCCATGCAAGGCATTGCCACGCAATGTGTTAAATGCAGTCCACTCCTTCTTTCTTGCCGGCCGACTCCCAAATCCCTGCGCTACCGGCACTGTGATGAGCGCCTGTCCATACCCGTGAAAAGCACCTGGACACTCACTATATGTTGGCGCAAAGAGAATATATGGATCAACCAGCTGTTTCACCGTCCCCGGATGTCCAAGGTGCAACGAGCACGCCTGGCGACCCCGCAGCGAGAGGCATTACCTCTCAGTTCCCCGCCCGACCGCGCTTCTCCCCATCACGGACGTGCGCGCGCAGCATTCGCAAGCGCCGCTAAGACGCCTGGCGGAGTGCGCTTCTCGATTTCAATAATGCACTCCTGAATACCGTCCACCAGTGTCTCGACAAACACGGATGCCCACTCTTCCCTGCATTCCTCGTCGAAAGCAATCATCGCCATGATCCCGCTGCCCCTGCGGCACGATGTGACCCCCGGCACAGCGTCGAACCGAATCAGACCAAGCGGCGAAAGGGAAGAAAACTTCACGTCCTCTCGAAACCGACAGACACAGGACCCGCTGATATCCCGCGCCCCTTCTATCGCCACCGTGATCTCGCATGGGTTGGTCTCTCCTAGCCTCATGGGATAAATACCAAAACTCAGCCCGAATGGGATTCCCAGATAGTCCACATCTGGAGCTTCGCTGTAGACGCGAATCGTGACTTCAATCGGAACACCTTCCCCAAGACTGGCGAACAGGCTTGGATTGCGCAGTATCGCACCACGACGGACCCGGGTCTCGCTAAGCCTGTTGACGTTCCACTTTCCTGGCTCGGTAGGCTGTCGTCGGTCTACTCGCATGAAAACGGGGCCGATCCAGTATTTGGTTGCATGAGGTCCTGCGCTGGCCGCCCCTTTCTCCACCTGCCCCTGTAACCTGTAAGACGAGCAGCCGCAGAGAAGCATGCCGGCTATGACGACGAGACCGGACAGTAATGTCTTCATTGTCATCCTCTCTACCAAGACGCGGACGGCACTCCCGACTCATAGCCGGACGAAGCTGGCATCCGTGGCGACTGTCTTCAGTTCTCCATCTGTCATCTCTAGAACCTTGAATGGCGCACGGCGTATGAGCACACTCCTCCTTGTGGTCACTCTGTCGTATTCATATTCAACAGTCTCCTTACCTTGCTCTTCGTCGATTACGTAGGTACAGAAGTGGTACCAGGCGTTCGGCTTTGCATCGAGCGCCAGACCGTACAGCTCTTCCGACCATTCGGCTTTGATTGTACCGCGAGAGCCGTCGAACAGCTCGCGACCGGGCATCAGCACCAGAACATGCCGGCCAGGCAAGACCTCCACATAGTCGCTCACATGCTCCACCTGAGCGACACTCTTCCCGTCGACTTTCCAGAGGATAAACCCGTTACCTCTGCATTGAAGGCGTGCCACGTCCTTCATCGGCTCCTGAACGCCGCCTTGGTGCATTGGTAAAACAGTAACATGGACCTTGTCTGGGCCTGGGACAACCCTCGCTGTTGTGCACCCTACCGTTGCCAGCGCCAGACTCGTCAGTACCCAACTCCCCCACAGGTGGACCAATCTGATTGATGAGAACTCGTTTTTCGGTCTACACTTGCCCGCATAGTCCGAGATCATGCCGGAACCGGTCTGGAGTATGAAATTCATTGTCGAAGCGTGGCAGAAACGGTTAAATCCGTCAATACCCAAGGGTGTGATCCAAGATAGTTGATGGTGTAGCGGCCGGGACGGCTGGAGTTTGTGCGGACTGATGCGGAAACGGTGGATTGTCGAAGGGCGCATGGCAGTTCTGTTGGTGACTCCTTGGGTAGATCAAGAGGAAGCGCA
>CAZZCT010000022.1:0-41023 GCA_964652365.1 uncultured Lentisphaerales bacterium | reverse complement strand
GGATCTGGTTGGTGAAGAGGCAGAGGGTCTTGGTCTGCGAGATGGCGCTGGTGAGTTTACGCATGGCTTGCGACATGAGGCGCGCCTGGAGGCCGACATGCGAATCGCCCATGCTGCCGTCCAACTCGGCCTGCGGGGCCAGTGCGGCCACCGAGTCCACCACCACGACGTCCAGGGCGCCGCTCTTGACGAGAGACTCGGTGATTGTGAGCGCCTCCTCGCCGGAAGAGGGTTGCGAGACCAGCAGGTCGTCGAGTTTGACGCCGAGACGGCGGGCATAGTTGGGATCCATGGCATGCTCGGCATCGACGAAAGCTGCCAGGCCGCCGGCGCGCTGCGCGCTGGCGATGATGTGGAGCGCCAGGGTGGTCTTGCCGGAGGACTCCTGACCGAAGACTTCGACTACCCGGCCGCGGGGCAGACCGCCCACACCCAGCGCCAGATCGAGCGAGAAGGCCCCGGTGCTGATGATGGCGATGTCCTTGGCGGCCTCGGCCTCGCCCAGGCGCATGATGGAGCTTTCGCCGAACTCCTTGCGGATTTGTGAGAGTACGATTTCGAGCTGACTTGGGGCGCTGCTTTTCTTCTCGGCCATGACAACCTCCAGGGTAAAAAGAGACGATTCCATCAATGGGTCAAAGTGTCTGTTGAGCGGCGCGCGGTGTCAAGGGGATTAGCACCTTGCCGGCGGACAAGATCAACGAAAAGCCGGTTGTTTTTCTTTCCCAGTGGCACGAACCTCACAGCGGCTCCCCATAACCGCTGTGCTCTCGGTGTCTCTGTGAGAGATAAGCTTTGTTTGAGTGAGCAGCCCGCATTCGATGTCCCGTCACGGGAAATCTAGAGCCAGGCCACAGTGGCCAGCGGCTGACCCTTGGTGACGTGGTCGCCATGCTGGACCAGGAACTGCACGATGCGGCAGGCCTTGGACGCCTTGATCTGGTTGAAGAGCTTCATGGCCTCGACCACGCAGACCGCATCGCCCGGCTTGACCGCGGCGCCTTCGTCGGCGAAGTTTGGCTTGCCAGGTCCGGGGGTCCGGTAAAAGGTGCCATTCAGCGGCGCGTCAATGGTCGGACCCGCCGGGGCCGCCTTCGCCACCGCGGCGGCCGCCACGGCCACCGGGGCCGGACTGGCCGCCGTCGCCGTCGCCGCCGGCGCCGCCGCCACGCCGGTGCTGCTCACGCCGAGCAGTTGTGCCAGTTGGGCCACCATGCGGCCGATCGCAGCGAAGTTCGCGTCAGCCGCCGGCGCGGCTGTCACAGCCGCCGGGGCCGCGGCGGGTGCCGGCGGCTTGATTGCTGCATGCTCCACATCCGCCGGCAGGGGCGGCCGTTCGGCTTCGGGCAGTGCCCGCCACTTGAAATAGCCCAGCGCGACCTCCGGAAACAGGCAGTAGGAGACGATGTCCTCCTCCTTCTGGACCAGCTTGGGGTCGATGTGCGCGGCGGCGGCGGGCAAGCCGGGGGGCAACAGGTCAGCCGGACGGCCAGTGATGAGCGGCTCATCGCCCAGGATCTTGTGCACGATCGCGGAGTCAATCGGGGCCGGTGACTTCCCGTAAAGGCCCTTGACGTAGTCGCGGGTTTCCTGGGTGACCATGCTGTAACGGTCGCCGGAGAGCACGTTCAGCACGGCTTGCACGCCGACGATCTGGCTGGTGGGTGTGACCAGTGGGGGGAATCCCATGTCGGCCCGCACGCGGGGCAACTCCTCCAGCACCTCGCCGATCCGATCGAGTGCGTTCTGCTGCTGCAGCTGCGAGCGCAGGTTGGAGATCATGCCGCCCGGGATATGGTGTTCGAGCACATCCACATCCACCACCTCGACCGGGTGGTGAGCCGGTTCGCGCAGGGGCTTGAGCTTCTGGAAGTAGGCGTTGATGCGGTCCACGGCATCGAGGTCGACACCCGTTTCGTAGCCGCTGTCCATGGCAATGGCCATCATCGTCTCGACCGGCGGCTGCGAGGAATACCCGGAGAGCGTGGCCACGGCGCAGTCAATCGCTCCGGCCCCGGCCTCTACTGCTGCCAGGTAGGTGGCCACGGCCATGCCGCTCGTCATGTGCGAGTGCAGTTGCACCGGGATGCCGACCGCGGCGGTCAGCGCGCCCACCAGCCGTTTTGCGGCACCCGGCGAGAGAATGCCGGCCATGTCCTTGATGCAGATCGAATCCGCCCCCATGGCCTCCTGCTCGCGCGCCAACTGCACGTAGGCGGCGACCGTGTGCACCGGGCTGACGGTGTAACTGATCGTGCCCTGGGCATGGGCGCCGCAGGCCTTGACGGTCCGGATGGCCAGTTCCAGGTTGCGGTTGTCATTGAGGGCATCGAAGATGCGGAAGATGTCGACGCCGTTGGCGGCCGCCAGTTCCACAAAGCGCACCAGCACGTCGTCGGCGTAGTTGCGGTAGCCCAGGATGTTCTGCCCGCGCAGCAGCATCTGCAGCGGCGTCTTGGGGCAGCGTGCCTTGATCTGCCGCAGCCGTTCCCAGGGGTTCTCGCGCAGGAAGCGCAGGCACACGTCGAAGGTCGCGCCACCCCAGCACTCCAATGAGTAGTAGCCGGCCTGATCGATCGTGTCGATGATCCCGAGGATGTCGGCCATGCGCATGCGCGTGGCCCAGAGCGATTGGTGGGCGTCGCGCAGGGTGGTGTCGGTAATATGCAGCCGGACCGCAGGGGTGGTGGCGGATGCGGCGTGGGCCGAGGTGCGGTTCTTGGACGGGCGTGTGGCCATGTCAAGTTCTCCAGACGGGGTTGGGAAGTCGGGCATAGGCGCGGGCCGGCGTCAGGCGGACCGGCCCATGCGCGCGAATTTGTCGTAACGCCGGGACACCAGGTCGTCCAGGTCGATGCCGCGCAGTTGCGCGAGCTCCTCGAGCACCGCTTGCTTGACCGTCGCGATCGCGGCGGCCGGATCCAGGTGGGCGCCGCCAAGCGGTTCCGGAATGATGCGGTCGATGACGCCCAGTCCCAGCAGCGCTTCGGCCGTGATCTTAAGCGCTTCGGCCGCTTCGGCGGCCTTCTTGCCGTCGCGCCAGAGGATCGAGGCGCAACCCTCGGGCGAGATCACCGAGTAGATGGCATTCTGCAGCATCAGCACCGTGTCGCCCACGGCGATGCCCAGTGCGCCGCCGCTGCCGCCCTCGCCGGTGACGACCACGACGAACGGGGTTCGCAGTTGCGCCATGACCGTGAGGTTGCGGGCGATCGCCTCAGCCTGCCCGCGGGCTTCGGCGTCAAGTCCCGGGTAGGCGCCGGGCGTGTCGACGAACGCAACCACCGGAAGTCCGTACTTCTCGGCCAGTTTCATCAGCCGCATGGCCTTGCGGTAGCCTTCGGGGTTGGCCATGCCGAAGTTGGCCTCGATGTTCTCCTCCACGTGCTTGCCCTTGCGGTGCCCGATCAGCATCACGCGCTCGCCGCCGATCGTGGCAAAGCCGCCGATCAGGGCACGGTCGTCGCCAAAGGCCCGGTCACCGTGCAGTTCAACGAAGTCGTCGCACATGCCCTGGATATAGTCGATCAGCAGGGGGCGTTCGGCATGGCGGGCCAGTTGCACGGCCTCCCACGCGTTGGCGTGCGTTGACGGACCGGCGGTCCGCCGGGTCGCGGCCGGTGCGGGCATCTCCGTCTGACCGGTCGACGGCTGCCAGTAGCGCAGGAGGTTGGCCACGAAGCTTCGCAGGTCCGCGCGCGGCACGATCCGATCCAGGAACCCATGCGCCTCCAGGTATTCGGCCGTCTGGAAGTCGTCCGGCAGCTTCTGCTTGATGGTCTGTTCAATCACGCGCCGGCCCGCAAACCCGATCAGACTGTGGGGTTCGGCCAGGTTGACGTCGCCGACCATCGCGTAACTGGCGGAGACGCCGCCCGTGGTGGGATCGGTCAGAATCGAAACGTAGGGGATTCCAGCCGCGTCCAGCCGCGCGATACCGGCACAGGTCTTGGCCATTTGCATAAGCGAGACGATGCCTTCATGCATGCGCGCGCCGCCGGAGGCGGAGATCAGGACGCAGGGGCACTTGAGCCGCAGGGCATCCTCGGTGGCCAGCAGGATGCGCTCGCCCGTGCCGCTGCCCAGACTGCCGCCCAGGAAGCGGAAATCCATGACCCCCAGGACCACCGGCAGACCTTCGATCGTGGCGGTGCCGGTCACCACGGCTTCGCCGATGCCGCTCTTGGCAACGGCCGCCTTGGCCTTGTCGGCGTACGAGCCGCTGGCATCGCGGAAGCCCAACGGGTCTGACCAGGTGACCTCGGCATGTCGCTCGACGAACGAGCCGTCGTCCACGAGCAGTTTCAGACGCTCACGGCAGGTGAGTCGGTCATGGGCGCCGCAGCGCGGGCAGACGCGCAGGCTGCTCTCCCATGTCGCCTTGGATATATGAGCCTTGCACGAAGGGCAGATCGCCCAAAGGTCCTCGACTCGACGCGCGGTCGCAGGCGTTGCGGACGGTGTGAACCAAGCCATGGCAAAGGCACTCCTTAGCCGCGTCAGGCGACGGCCAATTCCGGAACCTTCGATCGCGGTAAAAGACCATTATTATGGCCGAAACGGGGGCGGAAGGCAAGCGCACAGAATGCGCCCCGAGTTCGGATATCCTGAGGGGTCAAATAACAAACTGAATGCGCCCCGGGGTCGCGGGAAGGCCATGTAACCTGCAGGGCTCCTGGCGTCGCTCCGGGTAAGCCCTATCACACTTTATAAAGTGTGATAGGGCGGTTCGCGAGCTCTTGGTCTTGCTCGCGGGCGTGCGGCTGGTGCGTTGAGACGACGTGGCAGCAACTCCATCACACTTTATAAAGTGTGATGATGGGGCACCTTGGAGTCTGGACGGCTTGGGGGATGTCGTGGGGCGGCACGACTCAGCCGGAGTGCCAGGTACTCGATGAACGACCCGCCCAGCCTGACACCGGCGGGGCTCATGCGGCAGCAGTTCATCCGCCGATGCGTCACGCTACGGACGCCTTGGCCCGCCTACTCCTCAACGATCATCTCCCAGGGCTGGGCCGCGGGGAGCTCGGGAATCCGGATGCGATAACGCCCGTTACCGCACAACGCCACGGACAGGCTGCGCCCGGCTAAGGTCGCCTGCCGCGGCAGACGCGTCAGCGGCAGCTCGACGGTTACCTCGCGGACCGCACCCAGCGGACAGCCCTCCTGAACACGTCCGGAGATGACAGTCCGCCCGCGACCCGCGCCGCCGTCGGTCCGTTGCAGATCAAACCGGCTGCGGCAGAACTCGCCCTGTCGGTAGCGAGTCGACCGGCCGTCATCCTCGTAGAGCAGAGCTGAAGTCGCCGCCGTTGGCTGACCGTCGGTCGCCGCGACCGGTGGGTAAACGTCAAGCCAAAGCCTCGCGACATGCCCGGCATGGATCTCGCCGTCAGGGTCCTGGCGCGGGATGATCCGGCCGGCCCGCACGTAGACCGCCACCTCGTCTCGGGCCACGTCGCGGGTGATCTCGCGGCCGCCGGTTACCTGGGTGGCGGTCCCGAACTCCCACCACAGGCCCGGCGGCAGGTAGAACGTGCGTTCGTGCTCCGGTGTCAGTACGGGGGCCACCAGTATCGCCGGCCCGAACAGGTACTGATCAAACCGATAGGCGGCAGGGTTGTCGGGATCTTCCAGGTAGAGGCCGCGCACCAGCGGCAGGCCGCTGTCACGGTGGGTGTCGGCCGCCGTGTAGATATACGGCAGCAGGCTGTGTCGCACGCGCAACCAGTGGCGGCAGGCGCCGCCGAGCTCCGTATCGTAGTCGTAAGGCTTCCGGCTGCCACAACCCGGTGCGCTGTGAAAGCGCAGAATCGGTCCGAAGACGCCGAACTGCAGCCAGCGCAGGTAACGCTCAGGATCAACGATCTCCTCCCCCTGCGCGTTCTTCTGCACCTGGCTTCGCGGCAGCATGAAGCCGCCGATGTCGTGGCTGACCTGGGAGATGCCCACGCCCGCCGCGCGGATGTTGAACTCGCATTGCAGGCGCAGGACGTCGTAGTCGGAGTTGGCATCACCCGTGAAGAAGGCGCCATAGCGGTGCGAGCCGAACCCGCCGTAGCGGGCCAGCAACATGCCGCGCCGGCCGTCGCGCTCGGACTCCTCGAAGAAGGTCTTGTTGCAGACCAACTGGCCGTTGGTGCCGGCCATCTGTCCGCGCGACCCGTCATTCCACCAGTAGTCCAGCCCCAGTTCCATGATCGCGCGGTGGCAGGTGTCGCAGAAGGCCCGGTTCTGCTGCTTGTCGCAGACGTCGACCTTGGCCATCTGCACGTGCTTGTGGTTGTACTCGCGCGGGCGCACCTCGACCTCCGGGCCGGCGCGGCGGACGTATTCGGCGAAGTGCACGTCGTCGTCGCGCACGTCCAGAGGGTGGTCGTTGAAGGTCACGTCGAGCCCCAGCTCGCGGCAACGGGCGAAGAAACGCGCCGGGTCGGGAATCAGCTCCGGATTGAACTCCCAGTGGCCCCACCCTTCGCGGTGCCATTCCATGTCCATCACCAGCGTCGAGAGCGGGTAGCCGCTGGCGGCAAAGTCGCGGGCCATGGCCTCGATCTCCGCCTCGGTGAAGGCCGGCCAGCGCGAGAAGATGATGCCCAGGCTCTTGCGCGGTGGCAGCGGGGCTGGACCGGAGAGCAACCGGAAATCGGCCAGGGCCTGCAGGTAGTTGCGGCCATAGCCGAAGAAGTACCAGTCCTGGTAGCCAGGTCGCTCGCGTTCCACCGGGAAATCGTCGCCGTCCAGCATCGCGCCGTCCGAGTCGTTCAGCAGGTAGTAGCCGCTGGCCGAGAGCACGCCGGGAGTGAACTTGCGGGCGTCCTTGTACCAGTTGAAGGTCCGTTCGAGGAAGCGACCGTCGTTGCGCGAACGCTGTGCCTCGCGCAGCCAGTGGCCGCGGTTGAACCCCTCGGGCGGGTTGGGGTGCAACTCCTGATAGAGCGGGTCGACCTCGCACTGAATCCAGGCCGGCCAATTCGCGGCGCTGACGTCCGATGATTCCGTGACGGCCGGATGCACGCCGTCGAGTACACAGCACTCGCCGCCGTAACGGTCCAGACTGCGCAGGGTGCCGCCCAGGTTCTGGTGGTCGCGGTCGCCGGGCCGCCAGAACTGCATCAGCCGGCCGTCGCTCCAGCGCACCTCCAGGTTGAGGCGGTTGCAGGTGGCCTCGTTGCGGCAGGTGCGGATCTGCAGCGCGCCCGTATCGAGCACGTCCCAGGCGCCGTCGCGCGTCACGGCCGTGAAGGGCTGCGGCTGCTGCACCGGGTAGGCCACCAGGCTGCGCCGCTCCTCGAACACACCGTCTGGCGCGAACTCGATCCGCACCAGGGTGGGCGAGAGGCAGGTGAATCGCCGTCGGCCGAAAACCACGCGACCGGTGTTCGCGGCGGACGCGGGCTGGCTTATCGGGTGCGCAGATGCGGCTTTCGTACGGCTCATGAAGATGTCCCTTGGCAGCGGCCAGCCAACGCGACGGCCGTCTGCAGGCGCAAACATAGGGATTTTCAGGAGCGCCGGCAAGGGTCGAACCTGCGCGGGGCGCTTGTCGTGCGCCTTTCAGAGCGTCCGGTAGGCAGGGGTCAGGCCCTTGCCCCCTGCTCTCCGGCGGGTCAAGGGGCCTGTTCCGCTTGTATCTGCCGGTGTGCCTCGTACGCGGTCACGGCTACGGACATCGCGAGGTTGAGGCTGCGGGCGTGCGGCCCCGGCATGGGAATGCGGAAGAGCTCGGTCGCGTAGCGGCCATAGAACGCGGCTGGCAGACCGGCGCTTTCATTGCCGAACACCAAGTGGTCACCGGCCTTGAAGCGCTGCTCGTAGAGCGAAGCCGTTCCCCGCGTGCTGGCCACACACAGCCGCTGCGGCCGGGCGCTCGCGAGATAGGTCTCCCAGTTGGCGTGCACGCTCAGGGGCACCTGATCCCAGTAGTCCAGCCCCGCGCGTCGCAGTCGGGCCGTGTCCATCGCGAAGCCCAAGGGCCGGATCAGGTGCAGCCGCCATCCCAAGCTCACGCACAACCGGCCCACGGCACCCGCGTTCTGGGGAATCTCGGGGCAGACCAGCACGACATCCAGCAGCGTGACAGGTTCGGACATCGGTGGTCCGGCGGCTAGCTGTTGCCGCGCAGCAGCGCGAAGAAGCGGTCCTGATACTGGTCGAAAACGCCATGCTGCTGCAGCAGCTTGCCCAGCGGCTTGACCAGATTGGCGTTGCGCGCGGCCGCACCGAAGGCCTGCTCAATCTCCTCGCGCACGCCGTTCGGCAGCCCGTCGCGCAACTCGAACATCTTGCGCTCGGAGAGCTCCCGGAAGTTGTCGCGGGCCGAGTTCTGGATCACCTGCCAAAAGAGCCGGATCAGGCAGACGTCCCACGGGTTGTCGACCCCCTTGACGATTGCGCTGAAGGGATCGGTCTTGCCTGTAACCTCGGTCTTGACCCGCTCCAAGACCGTCTCGATCGTGTCGCTCACGACTTGCTCGCTGAAGGCCTCCTGCTTGAGGGCGTAGCCGTAGCGCAGGATGCGCACGCGGTCCTCATGGTCGCGCAGCCAGTCGGCATACTTCTGAGCCTGCTCGCCAAACCCCTCCAGTACCATGTTCGAGTAGGCGGAGGGGGTCACAATCTGGGGTCGCATGGCCTGCATGCGTCCTTCGCGAATGCGCACCTGACTCACGGAATCCATCAACTCGCTGACCAGATAGTAGTTGATGATCGTGTTGCCGAACGTCTCGAGATGCCGCTGAGGCGCTAACACAATCTCGGTGTTGTTCACGGCGTACCAGAAGTCGAACGATGTGGGCGTGGTGCTCATGATTTGAGGCTAGTATAACCCAACTTCAGGGTTGGCGCTATCCCGGACTTGGGGGGACGGCGCGGTGCGCCCGCATCAGAGCGGTGTCGCACTTCGCTTGCCAGCCCGCGTCGAACCCTGCTAAATTGGCACCTGAGTCCGTCCGATGCCGTTACTGCCCTACATCCAACTGGCCCGCCCCGACCACTGGTTCAAGAACGTCTTCATGGCGCCTGGAATCCTGCTGGTCTTTTTCTTTTCTCCGGGGTTTGGCGACCGCTTCACCTGGTTGCGCGTGCTGGCCGGCGTCGCGGCGGTCTGCCTGGTGGCCTCCAGCAACTATGTTCTGAACGAGATCCTGGATGCCGACAAGGACCGACTCCATCCCGACAAGCGCACACGTCCCCTGGCCTGCGGTCAGGCCCGCGTACCGGTAGCCTATGCCGAGTGGCTGCTGCTGGCCCTGGTCGGGTTGGGCGGTAGTTTTGCCCTGAACTTGCATTTCGGTCTGACCTCGCTGCTCCTTTGGCTGATGGGGCTCGTCTACAACGTCCCGCCGGTACGCCTTAAGGACCAGCCCTATCTGGATGTGCTGAGCGAGTCTTTCAACAACCTGTTGCGTCTGTCCCTGGGGTGGTACGCCACGGGCGCCGCATCCTCGCCGCCGCTGTCGGTGCTGCTGGCCTACTGGATGTTCGGCGCGTTTCTGATGGCGCTCAAGCGCTTTGCCGAGTTCCGGCATCTGGGTGACGCCACGCTGGCGGCCGGCTACCGGAGATCCTTTGCACACTATACCGAGGCCCGTCTGCTGGAGAGCACCTTCTTCTACGCGGCGCTGTTTGGCATGTTCTCCGGGGTCTTCATCGCGCGCTATCACATCGAACTGGTCCTGGCTACACCCCTGGTGGCTTACACGATGGCCTATTACATGCACTTGGGCTTCAAACCGGACAGCTCCGCCCAGCACCCCGAACGGCTGCTCACGCAACGCAAGCTCATGGCCCTGGTGGTCCTGTCCTTCGGGGCCTGTGCCTGGCTCCTGATGGTCGATATTCCAGTGTTCCGGCGAGCGGTCTTTCCCTGGCAGTTGCCGCCCGCTCACGCCCTGCCGCTGGCGCCGCCATGAAGATCGCCGTCTGTGCCAGCGAGAGCGTCCCTCCGACCCCGGGTGCGACACGGGATCGCCCGATGAGGCTGCGCTGGACACGCGGCGCGCTGTTGTGCGTCCTGCCTCTGGCCTGCGGACTGACCTTGCGCTTGATTGGCCTCCGCCACGGCGAACCCGACCTGATCTTCCATCCCGACGTGGCAAAGCAGGCCCAGGTTGCCGTCAAGGCCGTGGCCGTAGGCCGCGACGTACGCGACCTCTACCGCGACAATGTCGAACTAACCTTGTACCCATATGGCACCGCCGTGCTGGCGGGACACGGGCAGGCGCTCTACCGCACGATCACGGGGCGTCCCGGTCTGGCGGCGGCGCATCGCTGGTGCCATGCCGTGGCGTTGCGCTACGTTGCCATCGGGCTTTACCTGCTGGCCGTGGCCCTGCTGCTGCCGCCGCTGGCGCGCCAGACGACCTGGCTCACGGCCGGCGTGACCGGCCTGCTGCTGCTCGCCGAACCGCACAACGCCCAGTTGAGCCACTACGGCATGAATGACGTGCCGCTGGTCGCCAGCCTGCTGCTGGCCTGGGTCTGCGCGTTGCGGCTGGCAGAGGCGCCGCGCACGAACTGGCTGCCGGCGGGTCTGTGCGGTTTGTGTCTGGGCATCGGTTTCGGCATCAAGTATCAGGCCGTGCTGGGCGGCCTGCTGCCGTTTGCGGCCCTGCTGCTGGTCTGGCGCCGGCAGGGCACCTGGCGGGCTGTCATCGCCGCCGCCGCAGTGGCGGCGGCTTTCGTTGCCGGGGCGTGCTATGCCCAACCCCTGCTGGTTCGCGATCCGGCCTATTTCTTCGGCAAGCTGCCCGAGTTCATGCGCTGGCAGGCCAGCATTCTCGGCACGCCCGTGCCGGCGTCGGTCCGAGTCCCGCGCAATCTGCAGGTGCTGTGGAACCTGCTAACCGCGTCGGGCCGCTGGTTTCTGCTCTTCGGCGCCGCCGGGTTCGCTTGGCGCGTGCTGCGCACGCGCGACCGGCGGCCCTTTGCCTGGCTGGTCATGTCCGGCCTGGCGCTGAGCGCGCTGCTGCTGCTGCTGACCGTCACCGGGCGCGACTTCGTTCGGCCCAACGATCTGCTGCCGGTCTATGCCTTCCTGGCGCTGGCCTGTGCCGGACTGCTGGCGGATCGCCAACTGCCCCGGCCGGTCCTGGCCACCGTCTGGGTGGCGGCGGGCTTGTCGCTGGCCACCTTTGGGAGCGTCGCCGTGCGCGACAGTCTGGCCCTGGCCCGCCCCGACACGCGCGTCCGGGCTCGCGACTGGTGCCGCGCCAACCTGCCGGTCGGCGCCAGCGTGATCCGCGAGGCGTATGTCCTGCCTGTTGAGCGATCCGACCTGCGTGAGGTGCCGCGACGCTATCTGGCCGATTCGGACAGCGCCGACCACATTCGGGCCGGGACGGGTGACTTCCTGATCACCAGTTCCCTGGCCAGCGGCCGCTTTTTCGATCCGCTCTCAGCCTACTATGATGCCGAACGCCAGAAGGTCTATCGCGCCATCGCGACGCATTACGAGCGCGCAGCCATCTTCCATGACCGCGAGCTGCTGCACGCCCATCCGACCATCACGGTGTACCGTCGCCGCTGATGCCCAGTAGTGGAAAACCGCCATGCCCTTCCAGCTATTCGACCGAGGTGCGCTCGCGATTGAGCCGCTGGCCGCGCGGGCCAGCAAGGTGCACGTGCCGGCCGATCTGATCGGCCCGGACCGCCAGCCAGCCGCGTTGGCCCCATCCACCCGTCAGGTGATCGCCGCGATGGCCGCGTGTATGCGCGCGGCGCGCGCGCGCGGCCGGCCGGTGATGCTGGCATTCGGCGCGCACACGATCAAGAACGGACTCGGGCCGGTCTTGATCTACTTGATGGAACAGGGCTGGCTACAGCACCTGGCCACGAACGGCGCCGGCATCATTCACGACTGGGAGCTGGCCTTCGAGGGCGCCACCAGCGAGGACGTGCGGGCCGGAGTGGAGCGCGGCCAGTTCGGCATCTGGGAGGAGACCGGCCGGCACCTGAACCTGGCGCTGTTGCTGGGCGCTTTCGACGGGCTCGGTTACGGCGAGAGCATCGGCCGCCTGATCGCCACCCAACGGCACGTCGTGCCCGCGCGCACCGAACTGCTGGCCGCGCTGGCCGCCGCCGGCCGGGACGACACCGCCACGCGGCGCGCGGCGGCCGCGGCCGATCTGCTGGCAGCTCTGGACGCTGGATTGTGCGGCGCCGGCACGGAGACGGTCCCGCACGCCCATCCGGAAAGCAGCCCGCAGGCCGCCGCCTGGCGTCTGGGCATCCCATTCACCGCCCATCCCATGATCGGCCACGACATCATCTATACCCATCCCCTCAACTCCGGGGCCGCCATCGGCCGGACCGCCGAGCGCGATTTCCTGGCCTTTGCCAACAACGTGGCCGCACTGGGCGACGGCGGCGTCTACCTGTCGGTCGGCTCGGCCGTGATGTCGCCCATGATCTTCGAGAAGTCGCTCTCCATGGCCCGTAACGTGGCGCACCGCCAGGGCCGCACGATCCGTGATTTCCACATTCTGGTGGCCGACCTGGCCCCGTCGCGTTGGGACTGGTCGCGTGGCGAACCGCCCATGGATTCACCCGACTACTACCTGCGTTACTGCAAGAGCTTCAGCCGCATGGGCGGCACCCTGCGCTACCTGTGCATCGACAACCGCGATCTGCTGCTGGCACTGGTCCAGGAGCTCGGAGCCGCCTAGATTTCTTGTTCCGGGAAACCTAATATTTTCTGGGTGCATTTCGTCGCGACAGTCGGTCGAACGCAAGACATCACCCGCGCTCAAGGAAGTCAAGAAGGCGTCTTGCCCGCCCTTTCCTGAGTTCCAGATTCCTTCCGTCGGCCGGGGCAGGTTACGGACGAGCGTCGAGATCCCTACGTTCCAGATTCCAGATTCCAGATTCAATCGTCTTGTCCTTTGAGTGCAGGCTTGCGCCGGCTCGCAGCCCCGATATACTGCTTCGCAATCATTTTCGCGGAGCACCTGCATGGCCGAAAAGAAACTGCCGTTCAGCCGGACCCAGATCGAGTCGATCGCCGCCCGGTTCCCCACGCCCTTCCACATCTACGACGAGCGCGGCATGCGCAACAATGCCCGCCGGCTCCAGGCGGCCTTTGCCTGGAACCCGGGCTGCCGCGAATACTTCGCGGTTAAGGCCTGCCCCAACCCCAGCCTGCTCAAGCTGCTGCGGGCCGAGGGGTTTGGCGCCGACTGCAGCTCGCTGCCCGAGCTGCTGCTCGCCGAGCGCGTGGGCGTCGTGGGCGAGGAGATCATGTTCACCTCCAACGACACGCCGGCGGAGGAGTTCGTGAAGGCGCGCCAGCTCGGCGCGATCATCAACCTCGACGACATCTCTCACATCCCGTTTCTGGAACAGGCCGCCGGCCTGCCCGCACTGGTCTGCTGCCGCTACAACCCGGGTCCGCTCAAGGGCGGCAACGCCATCATTGGCCACCCCGAGGAGGCCAAGTACGGCTTCACCCGCGCGCAGTTGTTCGACGGCTACCGCCAGTTGCGCGACCGCGGCGTGCGCCGCTTCGGCCTGCATACCATGGTGGCCTCCAACGAGCTCAACCCGCAGTACTTCATCGACACGGCCGAACTGTTGTTCGACCTGGCGGTCGAACTGTCGCGCGCGCTGGGCATCACCTTCGAGTTCATCAATCTTGGCGGCGGCATCGGCATTCCCTACCGGCCCGAACAGCAGGCCGTGGACCTGGAACGCGTCAGCGCCGGCATCCGGCACGCGTATGACACGCGCCTGCGCGCCCAGGGCCACCCGGACCTGAAGCTCTACCTCGAGTGCGGGCGCATGGTGACCGGCCCCTTCGGCTTCCTGGTCACGCGCGTGCGGCACATCAAGCAGACCTACAAGTGCTATGCCGGTCTGGATGCCTGCATGGCCAACCTGATGCGGCCGGCGCTCTACGGCGCTTACCACCACATCACGGTCCTCGGCAAGGAGGACCAGCCGCACACCTGCACCTACGATGTAACCGGCTCGCTCTGCGAGAACAACGACAAATTCGCGATCGACCGGCCGCTGCCCGAACTGGCCCCCGGCGACCTGGTGGTGATCCACGATGCCGGCGCCCACGGCCATGCCATGGGTTTCCAGTACAACGGCAAGTTGCGCTCGGCCGAACTGCTGCTGCGCCCCGATGGCCGCGTCGAGCCGATCCGGCGGGCCGAGACCGTGGACGACCTCTTCGCCACGCTGGACTTCGACGCCGTCGCGCGCCTCGTCGTGTAGCCGACGGCGGCCCGCCGGCGGCCAGCGCGGGGCTGGCCGACCCGCGCTACAGCATGCGACGCGTCTGCGTCGCATCGCACTCCGTTACGTCGCGTTTCGTCCATGGAACGCGGCGCAGGGACGACGAGGGCGGTCCCGCAGGTCCCGCCCTACTTGCCGGCGTCCCGTTTTGCAAGCGCCTCTTTAAGACTTGTGTGCTTGGCGTGAAAGGGCCATATTGTGTGCATTGCTCGTGGGTGGGCATTGTACTGCGGCTCATGCGCCGCTGTGACGGACTATCATGGAGGCACAACCATGACCCCGACACACCGGACCGGATTGTTCCGGCGGCTTGGTTTCAGCGCGGCCATCGCCTGGCTGGCACACACCACCATCGTAACGGCCGCAACCTGGGATGGCGGCGGAACGGATAACCTCTGGAGCACGGCGCCCAACTGGGCCGGCGACGCGCCGCTCGTGGCCCCGGCGGCCGTGGCCTTCGCCGGCAGCTCCCGCCTGGCGCCGCACAACGATTTCCCGGCTTTGCGCGTGACCAGCCTGACCTTCGCGACCGGCGCGGCCGCCTTCACGCTTGAGGGCGAGGCCCTCGAACTGCGCGGCAACATCGTCAATGAAAGCACCCAGCCCCAAGTCGTGCGGCTCGACCTCGATCTCCCGGTGACGGACCTGCGCACCCTCACGCTGACCGCCGGCGGCGGCAACCTGACGCTGGCCGGGCGGATCAGCGGCAAGGGCAGCCTCACGCTCGCGGGCAGCGGACACCTGACCCTCGCCGGCGACAACAGCTACGCGGGCAGCACGACCTTCAAGTCCGGCCAGACGCTCAACCTGAACCACGCCCAGGCGCTCGGCTCTGGCGTGCTCAAGGCCGGCGGTAGCGGTACGTTCGACAACACCAGCGGGGTGCCCCTGGTGCTCGCCAACGACTTCGAGTTGAGTAACGGCAGTCCAACCTTCACGGGCAGCGCGAACCTGACGCTCGCCGGCACGACCACGATCATCTCGGCCAACCGCACGATCACGGTTGCGGCCGGCACGCTGACATTGGGCGGTCTCGAGGCGGGCGGCACCAGTCCGACCACGCGCACCTTCACCAAGGACGGCGCTGGCACACTCGTCTTGGCTGGCGCCGCCGGCGCCAGTTTCCAGGGCGGGTTTGTTCTTGGCGGCGGCACGCTGGTGCTGGGGGCGCCCACGGCGATGGGCAGCGGGCCCTTCACGTTTGACGCCGGCACGCTTCAGACGGCGAGGGGTCTCGATGGCGCCAACGCCATTGCCAACGCCGTGACCCTCGCGCACAACTCGGCCACCGTGAGCGGGACGAACAACCTCACGTTCGCCGGACGCGTTACGCTCGCGGGCGCCAGCCGCGTGCTCACCAGCAGCCTCGCGAACGGCCGGCAGTTGACGCTGGCGGGCAGCGTATTTCTGTCTGAACTGGCGGGCACCGGCCGCACCCTGACCCTGGCCGGAACCGGCGACACCACGATCAGTGGCGCGATTGCGGACTTCGACGGTACCGGCACCGCCGGCAGCCTCACCGTCAACAACTCGGCGACCACGACCTTGTCCGGGGCTAACACATACGGCGGCGCCACCACGGTCAACGCCGGGGTGCTGCTGCTGGCGGACGACCAAGCGCTGCCGGGCGGCATTGGCAGCAGCGGCGGCACGGGCGTGCTCACGCTGGGCGGCGGCGTGCTGGGCCTGGGCGCGGGCGGCTTCCTGCGCGCGCTGGGCCTGGGCGCCGGGCAGGTGCGGTTCACTGGCGGGGGCGGCTTTGCGGCCTTCGGTGCGGACCGCCGCGTCAATCTCGGCGGCGCGGCAGCGGGTGTCACCTGGGGCAGCGGGCAGTTTGTACCGTCAGGTCAGGCGCTGCTCCTGGGCGCCTCCAATGCCACGCACCGGGTGACGTTCGAGAACCCGCTGGCGTTGGGCGGCGCGGTGCGGACCATCCGGGTTGAGGACGGTGCAGGGGCGGTGGATGCGGAACTCGGCGGCGTGATCAGCGGGGGTACGGCCAACGACGGGTTGGTCAAGACTGGCTCCGGGACGCTGCGACTGTCGGCGCCAAACACCTATGGAGGCGCGACGACCGTGAGCAACGGCTTGCTGCTGGTCAACCGTTCCGTCGGCAACGGCCAGCTGCGCGTAGTGCGCGACGCGGGTCTCGGTGGTACGGGGACCGTGGCCTCCGCGCGTCTGACGCTGGAGCCGGGCGCGCGGCTGCGCGTGGCGATCGGCGCAGCGGGCATCAGCGAGGCGCTTACGGTGGTCGGCGAACTGGACGTCACGGCGGTGACATTGGACGTGGCGGAGACGAACCGGCTCGACGCCACGCGCGTCTATGCGGCGGTGCATTGCGGCAGCCACATGGGCCGCTTTGCCGGCCACAACCTGCCGGACGGGTGGCGCCTCGACTACGCTGCCGCGGACCGGATCCGCATCGCCGCCGTGCCGCCCGCCGGGCTGATGATCGTACTCAGATGAGCGCGGGTGCCTGTACGGCCGCTTGGATCGCTCCGTTATGACATGCGCGCATTCGCGTCGCATCTTTGTCGGGGTCGGGGTCGGTATCGGCGTCGGTATCGACTGCTCGTTCGCCCCCGATAGCGATACCGACCCCGACGCCGATTGGGTTGCGGCGTCAGCCCGCCTTGGGGATGGATCAATTTGGGGTGCAATTTGGGGTTGCCGTCGCCCGGCGAATCGGTTACATTGACGATCCACTTGACCCAAGCGGAAAGACGAAAGCCCCAACATGAAGACGACGATTCCCAAGGATCCCGGCGACAATCGTCGCTGGTTGCTCGTGGATGCGACGGACAAGCCGCTGGGCCGGCTGGCCGTAGCGATTGCCAACGTTCTGCGCGGCCGCGACAAGCCCACCTTCATGCCCAGCGTGGACACCGGCCAGTTCGTGGTCGTGGTCAACGCCGAGAAGGTCAAGCTGAGCGGCCGCAAGGAAGAGCAGAAGCGCTACCAGCGCTACAGCGGCTTCCGCGGCGGCCACCGGTACATTACGGTCGAAACGATGCGCACCAAGCATCCCGACCGGATGATCACGCTGGCGGTGCGCGGCATGCTCCCCGCCAATAACCTGTGCCGCCGGATGTTGCCCCGCCTGAAGGTCTATGCCGGCGCGGAGCATCCGCACATGGCGCAGAAGCCCGAGGCAGTTGAACTGATCTGAAGGCGGTCGCCGTTCGCGGCGCCCCGAAGCGAGAGGGTATTGCATCATGGTGAATGAAATCGCAGCCGCCACCGGACGCCGCAAGACGGCCGTGGCCCGCGTGCGCCTGGTGCCCGGCACCGGCAAGTGGCAGGTTAACAAGCGCGAACTGGAGGACTACTTCCCCAGCGAGGCGCTCCGTAACTACCTGCTGCAGCCGCTGGTCCTCACCAGCACGCGCGAAAAGTTCGACATCCTCGTCACCGCCAACGGCGGCGGCATCAGCAGCCAGGCTGGCGCGGTGCGGCACGGGGTGTCGCGCGCGCTGATCGTCGCGGATATGGCCCTGCGTGAGCCCCTCAAGGCCGCCGGTTGCCTGACGCGCGATTCGCGCATGAAGGAACGCAAGAAGCCCGGTCAACCCGGCGCTCGCAAGCGTTTCCAGTTCTCGAAACGCTAAATCTCGCCCCGCTTCCGGTCGGGCGTTTGACAGACGGGCGCCCTGTGGCGCCCGTTTGTCGTTTTTATTGGTGGCAGGCATGCCGTTACGAATTCTCCGCAAGATCAGTCAGGTGTTACTTGGACGCAAGCCGCAGACCGCGGCCTCCAATCCCGCCACTCCCCGTTCCCAGGCCCCGAGCCCGCGCGATCGCGCCGGCGGCCGTCCGGCTGAGGGGCACGCGGCAGGCGCACGTTCTGCCGGGCCATCTCGTCCCGGGCCCCAGTCGAGTCGGCCGGCCGCACCCGATGCGGCCGGCGAGTCGCGCGGTCGCTCAGGACGCCGTCCGGCCGCGGCAGCCGATGAGCAGGGCCGGGAGCGCCCCTCGGGTGACCGCCGCCCATCGGGTGACCGCCGTCCCTCTGGTGACCGCGGGCCATCCGGGGATCGCCGCCCCTCGGGAGACCGCGGCCCATCTGGAGACCGCAGGCCATCCGGGGAGCGCGGCCCCTCAGGGGACCGCCGTCCGTCCGGTGACCGCGGGCGAGACCGCGACCGCGACCGTCGCCACCCATCGCCTCCGCCGACGCGCGTGGATGACGCGGCTGCGGCAGATGCGCCTGCACCGGCGGCGGCCGCTCCGGTGGCGGTCATGCCGGCCGAACCGGCCGCGCCCTGGACCCTGGCGCAGTTCGATGTCCCGCCCCAGGAGGGCCGGCGCCGCTTTCATGATTTCGACCTGCCGGTCGAGATCATGCATGCCATCGCCGATCTCGACTTCAAGTATTGCACGCCGATCCAGGCCGACAGCTTGGCGCACGCTCTGGCCGGCCGCAACGTGGCTGGTCGCGCCCAGACCGGCACCGGCAAGACCGCCGCCTTCCTGGTCGCCATCCTGGCCCGTTACCTGCGCTCGCCCGAGTCCCGTCCCACGGCGCACGGCACGCCGCGCGCGCTGGTGATTGCGCCCACCCGCGAACTGGTGATCCAGATCTGCCATGATGCCGAGGACCTCGGCCGCTACTGCAACCTGCGCTGCCTGGCCGTCTACGGCGGTATGGACTACGCGCGCCAGCAGCGCGACCTGCAGAGCGCGCCGGTCGATCTGCTGGTGGCCACGCCCGGACGCCTGCTCGACTACCAGCGCCAGCACGTGGTCGACCTCAGCCACGTCGACACCCTGGTGATCGACGAGGCCGATCGCATGCTCGACATGGGATTCATCCCGGACGTGCGGCGGATCGTGCGCTGCCTGCCGGACCGCGAGAAACGGCGCACGCTGCTCTACAGCGCCACCCTGACCGCCGAAGTCATGCAACTGGCATCGCAGTGGATGCCCGACCCCGTCGTGATCGAGATGACTCCCGAGCAGGTGGCGGTCAAGACCGTCGAGCAGCGGGTCTACATCGTCGCCTCGCGCGAAAAGTTCACCCTGCTGTACAACCTGCTGCGGCGCCACGAAGGGCAGCGCGTGCTGATCTTCTGTAACCGCCGCATCGGCGCCGAACGCCTGGCCGAGCACCTGTCGGGCCTGGGCATCCGCTGCGAACTGCTGTCCGGCGACGTCGATCAGCGCCGCCGCCTGCGCGTGATCGAGGAGTTCCGCTCCGGCCAGGTGCGCATCGTAGTCGCCACGGACGTGGCGGGCCGCGGACTGCACATCGCCGACATCGGCCTGGTCGTGAACTACGAGCTGCCCTACGAACCCGAGGACTACGTGCACCGCATCGGCCGTACCGGTCGCGCCGGCAACGTCGGCACGGCGGTCTCGTTTGCGTGCGAGGACGAGTCGTTCACGATCCCTGAAATTGAGAAGTACCTCGGCGAGCCGCTGAAGTGCACCATGCCGGACGATGACCTGCTGAAGGTCCTGCCGCCGCGCCGGGAGCGCCGTGACCGACCGGAGCGACCGCACCGCCCCGATCGCCCTGCCCAGTCGGACCGGTCTGACATGTCCGACACGTCCAGCCGGCTTGCGCAACCGGCCCTGCCGGCCCCGGTGCCCGTCGAGACGGTCGCAGCGCCCGCTTCCGAGATGTCCGCGCCTGCAATCCCTGCGCCCGCGGAACCCGCGTCCACGGAACCCGTGCCCGAAACGGTTGCTCCCGTGGCGCCAATGCTCGAGCGTTCGGCTGAGCGCGCGCCGGAGCGGCCGCGCGAACGCCCCCCGCAACCTGCACGGTCCCGTCTGGAGCGGCCGCGCCAGGAGCCGCGAATGCGCCCGGACTCCGCACGCGTCGACGGGCGGCCGCCACGCCCGGAGCGGGGCTCCGGCGGCTCGCCGTCGCGCTCCCACGGACGCCGCGGCGAACCCCGGCCGGAACCACCGCCACCGCCGCCGCCCGTGATCCACGGGCCGCGCGTGCCTGCGCAGGAGTGGACCCCGGGCAGCCCCAAACCGGAGTAGCCCCGTCGGACGGCGGAAGCGGGCGGCCATGTTTTGCGACACCCACGCGCATTTCGACAGCGCCGCCACGGCCGCCGCCTGGATGGCGCGCGCGCAGGCCGCTGGCGTAAGCCGCGTCTTGGCAGTCGGCGGCAGCGACGCCCTCAATGCGGGCGCCTGCGCGGCCGCCCAAACCCAGCCTGATGGTGTGCGCCTGGCGCTGGGACTCGACCGCAGCCAGTGCGCGGATCCCGATGCCGTTGCGACCTTCTGCGCGCGCTACGCCGCCGACTGGCAGTCACGCCTGCGGGCGTTGGGCGAGATCGGTCTGGACTATCACCACGACCCGCAAACGCGCCGCGAGCAGTGTGTTCTGCTCGCGCGCCTGCTCGAACTGGCCGAAGCCTGGCGCCTGCCGGTGATCGTGCACACCCGCGAGGCCGACGACGACACCCTGGCGCTGCTGCGAAGCTATGCGCACAGCGCGTGGGCGCGGCAGGGCCGCCCCGGCGTGGTGCACTGCTTCACCGGCGACATACCGTTTGCCGAGGCCCTTCTGGCGCTGGGCTTCTACATCAGTTTCAGCGGCATCGTGACCTTCCGCAATGCCGACCCGCTGCGCGAGGTGGCCCGGCACGTGCCGCCCGACCGCCTGCTGATCGAGACCGACGCGCCCTTTCTGACGCCCGTGCCCCTGCGCGGCCAACCCAACGAACCGGCCTTTGTCGTGCGCGTGGCGGATTGCCTGGCCCAGGTGCGCAAGGTGCCGCTGGAGGAACTGGCCCGCCAGACGACGGCCAATGCCGAACGGCTCTTCGGCGCCTGGTAGCCGGCGGCCCTGAATGGCGGGAAATGGATTCAGCGCACCGCCGTCCACGATTCCAGCATTCCTCCATTCCAACGCTCGCAGGTTGAGGGGCGGCCCAAAAATGCGAAAAATCGGACTCCCGCAGAACCGGGGCGCCTTTGGCTAGTGACGCCACGGGTCATTCGTGCTATAAGAAAAGACCGAAATGCGTGACGTGGACACAGGTCCCAGATCCCTCGCCGCGCGTTTCCGGATGCACCGCAATGGACGATTTTGCCCGTAGTTTCCTCAATCGGATCCGGCGCGAAGCGCGACGCAAGAGTGACGTTGTGACGCTCGAGGCGTTGGGGCGGCGTCGTACCTTCATCGCGTGCGACTGGGGCAGCGACACCTTCGTGCTCGAGAAGGACATCTGGCGCGCCAGGCAGGACCACGATCCGGTTCTCATCGTCCGCAAGTCGGTACTGGTTCCGGGCGCCGAAGGTTATGTCTTCTGCCTGACGACCGGCAACCATAGCGTGGCGGCCATTCCCCTCCTGAGCGGCCAGTTCTGGAATCTGGGCCGCGTACCGCCGCGCAACCGCAGCGAGGCCATGCAGCGCTCCGTCGTGTGCGCCAACGTGGTCAACGGCAAGATCGAGATCTCCCAGCGCGACGTGCCCATGTCTGTGATCGTGGACACGGACGAGTGGCTGCGCAGCCTGGGCTGGCCGCTGTCCGGGGTGGTCATGGCCGACCGTGTCGATGCCACCCTGGAGTACTACCGACGCCTGGGCCAGGAGTGGCGCATCAAGCCGCTGGCGTGGACGCACCAGGAGATGGAACTGGCCCTGCGGGCCGGCCGCACCCGGCTGCACACGTGCCAGCACTACTTCCACAACGTCAAGGGCGTCCACTTCGTCACCTTTCCCGAGTTCGCCCGGCTGGAGGAGATGGCACGCACGCGGTTTGCCGACTTTGTCGCGTGCCTGACCGAACTGGTCGGCGTGCCGGTAGGCGCGGCGACGTCGCTGATGCGGACGCCCAAGTACTACGGGCACCACGAGGTGGAACTCCTGGGTCTGCGCGAGGAGCAGGCGCTCGACGTGCTGGTGCCGGCGCTGGAGGAGCTGCTCGCCGAAGCGAACCGGGGCACGCTGACGCCGGAGCGGGCGACCGCGGCCATGGCGGGCATCGTGAACCACTACCGCCATGCTCTGGAGAACGCTGCGCTGACCGAGGAGCACAGTCCGGATTTCGTCGTGGCGCTCTACAAGCACCTGACCGGCGAAGTGTACTTCGGCATGCCCGGGCAGATCATACCGGCCTTCGACGACCGTTTCACGGCCTTGCCCGGGGCCACCTACCGCGGCGGAAAGCCCGAGGTGCATCCCGGAGCCGACGCGCGTACGCTCGCGATTCTCGACTACGTTGAATCGCTTCTCAGCCATTTCGAGACCCTCGAGTACATCAACGTCTACGAACTGCGCTCGAACGACAGCGTGCCGCTCGGGCGCGGCCACGCGCGCGAGATTGTCTACAAGACCACCCGGCGGCCGCTCTGCCTGCGCCTGATCGAGAAGCGCCTGGCCCACGCCGGGACCGGGTACGGCAGCTACATGCTGGCGCGCGTGCAAGCCTTCCAGGGCCTGGGCGTAGCCTATGGCGACCACCACTTGCTCTCGCGGCATGACGGCCGGGCCGGCGAGGTGCACTACTACATTCGCGAGCGCTACCCTGGCGACCCGTTCGGCTCGATCCCCCGCCAGCGCTTTCTCAAGGTCGACGAACGTGGCGTCGCCGTCGAGGATCCCGAGGTCGTGCTGGCGATCGCGGCCCTGATGGGGACCGCCGCCGCGCAGAACCTGGCGGTCAAACGCTTCGTGCCAGTCGCCGGCTCCAACTTCTTCGGCGAAGGCAAGGAGATCATCGAGTTTGGCTTCGACGTCCGCCGCCTGCGCGAGATGCCCCTGCGGGTGCGGCTCTGCTCCGTGCGCGGCACGCTGGGATGGCCGCACGCCGCCTGGAGTGAGGAGAACCTGCAGCGCTGCTTCGAGTTCTACGTCACGTCCTTCGCGCGCTGCATGATCGCTTATTGGAAAGAACACCAGCATGCCGTGACCCTGGCGCAGGTCGGCGAGCGCTTTCTGGACGGATTCGCCCAGACCACGCGCGAGCTGCATTGGAACTACACCTGCCGCCGGGAGCAGTTCGACCTGTTCGACCCGGATGTCCGCGCCAGTTTCAAATTCAAACCCAAGTGGCAGTTTGCGCTGTGGGCCCTGGTCCAGCAGCACAAGCGCCTGGCCGCCTTGCGCGACCTGTTCGGGCGCTGCGTGCGGGAGTTGCTGACCGTTGCCGGCGCCGATGCGGCCGCAGGTGGCGAACCCGCCGCGCCGCCGCCAAGCCCCAATCTGAGCCCTGCGCCGGCCGGTCCGGCCTAGGAACCTGCCGCAACCCCCGCCACGACTTCGTTGAATCCCATACCGACCTTCACCCATGCTCATGCCCAAGTCATCCGATCTGCTCACCACCGGCTGCTGTTCCGCATCCCGGATCCGGTTGGTCCATGCCGAAGTCACCGACTCGGCCCGTGCCTTGGAGCAGAACCACCTTTGCGGCCCGACGGCCGGCCTGGTCCTGGCCGAGGCCCTGGCGGGTGTTGCGCTGCTGGGCGCGGAACTGAACCGCCCGGACGAAACGGTCTCGCTGCGGCTGCGGGTCAGCGGGCCGGTTCAGGGCATCCTGGTGGAAGCCTCGGCCGATGGCGCCCTGCGCGGCTACCCGCACATCAAGGTGCTGAACCATCTCGACGACCGCGAGGACCTGGATGCCGCCGGCGCGCTGGGCGAGCAGGCCCAGGTGCAGGTGGTTCGGTCTGTTCCCGGACATATCCTGGCGCATGGATCCCTCGAGGTGCGGCCCGCCACGGTGCGGGCGGCCGTGCAAGCGTACCTGGATCAGTCGCTGCAGCGCACGGCCTGGGTCCAGACCAGCGCGCTCTCCTATGGCGGCTACCTGGACCAGTCCCGCAGCGTGATGGCCGAGTGCCTGCCCGACGGCGACCAGCAGGCCTTCGCGCGACTGCGCGGGCTGTTCGATGATGGCTCCGCGCTGGAAGCGCTCGAGTCGGCGTCCTCGCTGGCGGCGTGGGCCGACGAACTGGGGATGGGCGAGGTGCGGTTCGAACCCGTGCGCCCCCTGCGGTTCGAGTGTCGGTGCTCGCAGGCGCGCGCCGAGGGGATTCTGGCGGCACTGTCCGTGGAGGAACGGGCGGCGCTCGTCGCCGGCGGCCAACCGGCCACGATCCATTGCCACATGTGCGGCCGCGCCTACACCATCGCGCCCGAGCGCATGGCGGCCTTGCCGCACGGCGGCGGAGATCCGGCATGAACGACCAGGTCCGCGCGATTCTGGCGCGCCGCAGCATCCGGCGTTTCCGGCCGCAGCCCGTGGCCGAGGAGGACATCCGCGAGCTGCTCAAGGCGGCCATGGCCGCGCCGTCGGCCGCGGCTAGCGATCCTTGGCAGTTTGTCGTGCTGCGCGACCCCTCCATGCTGGTGCGCCTGTCCGAAGGGCTGCCGCACGGGCGCCATCTGGCCCAGGCCCCCCTTGGCATCCTGGTATGCGGCGACACAGAACTCGCCCATCACAAGCAGCTCGCCTACCTGCTGCAGGACTGCAGTGCGGCCATCGAGAACCTGTTGCTGGCGGCCTCGATGATGGGACTCGGCGCCTGCTGGCTGGGCGTGCATCCCAACGCCCAGCGCGTCAACTGCGTGCGGCGTCTCTTCACCTTGCCGCAGGCAATCGTACCGGTGGCGGTCGTGGCCGTGGGGCACCCCGATGAGCAACCTCGTTCGCGCACCCGCTTCCGCGAGGAAGCCGTGCACTGGGAGATGTGGTGATGGCCCCCGCGCCGCTGCGGGTCGTCTGCGATGCCAACCTGCCATATGCACGCGAGGCGTTCGGCACCCTGGGCGAGGTCACGCTCTGCGACGGGCGTGCGATCAGCCCGGATCTGGTGCGTACGGCCGATCTCCTGATCACCCGCTCAACCACCCGGGTGGACCGCGCCCTGCTGGAGGGCTCACGCCTGCGCTTCTACGGGTCGGCCGTCATCGGCACCGACCACGTGGACACGGCCTGGCTGGCGGCGGCCGGCATTCCCTGGAGCGCCGCGCCGGGTTGCAACGCCGAGAGCGTGGCCGAGTACCTGACGGCCGCCATGCTGCTGATGGCGCACCGCCGGGGCCGGCGCCTGCACGGTCGGACCCTGGGCGTGGTCGGCGTGGGGCAGGTCGGCCGCCGGGTCTGCGCCAAGGGCCTGGCCCTCGGCATGCGGGTGCTGGCCTGCGACCCGCCGCGCCAGCGTGATCCGGCGGACGTCGCGGCGCGGACCTTCGTGCCGCTGGCCGAACTGCTCGCCGCCAGCGATGTCGTCACGCTGCACGTGCCCCTGACCCGCGGCGGCCCGGACGCCACCTGGCATCTGCTCGATGCGGCGGCGCTGGCGCGGATCAAGCCGGGCAGCCTGCTGATCAACGCCGCCCGCGGCGAAGTGCTTGACACCGACGCGCTGCTGGCTGTGCTGGGCACGCGGCTGGACGGAGCGGTGTGCGACACCTGGGAGGGGGAACCGAACTACCGTGCCGACCTGCTGGCGCGCGCCGATCTGGCTACGCCGCACGTGGCCGGTCACTCGTTCGAGGGCAAGGTCAACGGGACCCTCTACGTCTATGCCGCGGCGTGCCGCGCACTGGGACGCACGCCAGCCTTCCAGCCGGTGCTGCCTCCGCCGCTGGTGCCCGCGTGGAACTGCGGTCCGGTACCGGCGGGCGGCGATCCGGAAGACGTGCTGCGGCCGCTGGTCTTGGCTGTGTGCGATATCGCAGCCGACGACCGTCGTTTCCGCGCGACCTGCGGTGTGGAGCCATCGGTCCGGGCGCAGGCGTTCGACCAGTTGCGCCGGACCTATCCGATGCGCCGCGAATTCGTCGCCACCCGGGTGAGCTTTGCCGGTGCATCCACCGAGCTGCGCCGCACGGTCGCCGACCTCGGCTTCGCGACCGGCGAAGGACTGTGAACCCCGCCGTCCCCGGCGGTAAGCCCGTGGCCGTGGACCCCGCCGTCCCCGGCGGTGAGGCCGTGGCTGTGGACCCCGCCGTCCCCGGCGGTGAGTCCGCTGGCTGTGGACCCCGCCGTCCCCGGCGGTAAGTCAGCGATCGTGGACCCCTGTCCTGCCGTGCGCGACCCGCAGTCTACAGCGTCGTGCTGACCGACATGGCCAGCATATGCGCGTCGCCGTTCGTGAAGTCCGAGGGCAGTACGCCCGCCTCCGGGTTGGCGGGGATGCCCGTGCGGTCTTTGATCATCAGGTACGAGTAGGTGAGGTCGATCGTCCAGCGGGTGTAGCGGAGTCCCGCGCCCAGATTCAGGATGTGGCGGTCATCCGACGGGATCAGGTAATCCGACGCCTCCTTCGATGACGGCTCTTCGTCGTATACATACCCGCCCCGGACCGTGAGCCAGGACGTGGCCGCATACTCCGCACCCGCGCCGAAACGCCAGACATCCTGCCAGTCTTTGGGCGTGATCGACTCGGTCGTGCCCAGTAACCCCGGTTCGAGTTCGATGCACAACTCGTCGTACGAACTCCATTCGGTGTAGGTGGCACTCAGCCCGAGGTTGAGCCGCTTGATCGGCTGGTAGTTCAGGCCGGTGCTGGTGGAGGCCGGCAGGGTCACGTCGCCCGTGGCGCCTGAGGTGGCGACCATGCCCAGCGTGGCGCCGGGCTCCACGAACTTGTCCAGCGAGATGCGCGCGCTGGCCTCGCCTTCCACGGTCTGTTCAACCTGGCTGCGATAGGTCAGGCCCCAGGCCAGATTGGGCAGCAGCGCGTAGCGCAGACCGGCGTTGCCGCCGTAGCCGACGCCGAGATCGCTGTCGAGCTTGAAGTCGACGTCCGCTGCCTCGGGCATGAGCGGATTGATCGCCTTGTTCTGCAGCATCAGCGAGAAGGTCGTGGCGGCCGCGCCAGCGGCCAGCGAGAGCCGGTCGTTGACCCGGTAGGCGACATTGGGGTTTATGCTCACGGACTGGATCACGGCATTGTAACTGTTGTAGCGCCCCGGCCAGGTCTCGGCGAACTCGCTGCCCAGGCCGAAGGGTGCGTAAACGCCCAGGCCACACCACCAGGACTCGTCCAGCTGGCAGGTAAGGTAGGCGTGCGGCGGTACCCACCACTGCTCCTCGTTGTGCGTGGTCGTGCGGCTGCCGTCGGCCGCGGTGGTGGTCACGTCGACGCCCGGGCGGATGGCGGTTGCACCCACCATGAGGTTATACCCGGGCAGGGCGGTCATGGCGGCCGGGTTGAAGTAGTTGGCCGAGGCGTCGCCCGTATCGCCCACCAGGGCGCCGCCCATGGCATTGCCGCGTGCGCTGCTCTCGTAGAGTGCAAATCCGGCGCCGTGTGCGGGAGTTGCGGCGGCAAGCACCACCAGAACGCCAAGTGTGGCGATGCAATTTAGGCGAAGCTTCTGCATCCAGTGTCTCCGGTTGCCGGCCGACGCGATCGGCACAGGTGGCGCGGCGGCGCGGGTCGCCGCCAATCGGCGGATACCGCGTCTGGACAACCCCCACACGCCAGCTTGGGGCGTATAATGCACTCGGTGTTCGAAAGCAAGCTGTTACGGTAGACCCCGTTCTGCGGGAATTGGCGGAATGGAAGGCGGCTTCCAGTCTTCCACCCATCGAATCTTCCGCATGTTGGACCCCGGCATTGCGGTTGACGCCCGGCCGGAGTTCCGGCACCCTACGCTCGTGGTGCGAGGGCGGCGGCGTATCGGCTCCTCGGAGGCGTCGTGGTCCTGACGCGCGCGCGGTCCGGTATGCCCGCGCCGCCGGTCGGGTGGGGGAGTCGTGATGTTCGGCAGACGCAAAGATCCGTTGGCCGCCTTGGAGCGCAGTCTGGATTATCGGTTTCGTGATCGCGCCCTGTTGGAGACGGCGCTCACGCACCCCTCTTACCGTTTCGAGAATGGCGCGACGGCCGGGGACAACCAGCGCCTGGAATTCCTGGGCGACGCGGTGTTGGGGTTGTTGACCGCCGAGCATGTCTACCGCACCCAGACCGCCGGTGACGAGGGCCTTCTGACCGTGCTGCGCAGCCAGGCCACCAGTGGCCGGGCCCTGAGTGCGATCGCCCAGTCGGTGGATCTGGGGGCACACCTGCGGATCGGTCGCGGCGAGGAACAGACCGGTGGCCGCACCCGGCCCAGCAACCTGGCCGATGCGATCGAGGCGGTCATCGGCGCGGCCTGGCTGGATGGCGGCAACCGGGCCGTCACGCGCATCTTTCAGGCGCTCTTTGTCCCGGCCATGGGCGGCGCCACCGACAACGTCTGGGCCGACAATCCGAAAGGGCACCTGCAGGCGCGCGCCCAGGAGCGCCTCAAGACCGTGCCCGCCTACCGGTTGCTGGAGACCACCGGTCCCCAACACGCGCCGACCTATCGCGTCGAGGTGCGCATCGGCGACACCTGGGTCGGCGAGGGAGCCGGCCGCACCAAGCGCGCGGCCGAGTTCGACGCAGCGCAGAACCTGCTTCGCCGCCTGGATCAGTCGCCGTCCTAGCAGCGTGTCGGACTCAGGCACATGACACCGACAAGTTTCTGTCACGACACGCTGCTAGGCAGGGAAATCCGCCGAAAGCTTCTTATTGTTGCGTTCAGACCTGAGGGACCGACTGAAAACCGCGTGGTTCTGTCCACATGACAACAACCAGACGCCCTGTTTTCGGCGGATTTCCCACTTAGGAGCCTGTCGCTACATGGCTGGGGCAACGTATGAAGCCTAAGCCCGACAGGCTCCTAGATTTCCAGATCCGAACGCTGGCGGGTCGCGGCCGCGGTCCGCAGTGCTTCGGCGGCAGTCCCGTCGTTCGGCGTCATGGGAGGGAACGCGATCGCCCCAAGCGCCGCGAGCTGGCGGTTTCCAGGCGGCGCCGCGTAGTCCAGGCGCACGAAGACCGGTCGTCCCGGTCTGCGCCGCAGTTCCTCTTCCGCGCCGCCCGAGGTGCCGCCTGGCCTGCGATCCGCCCGCACCACCAGCGCGTAGTCGGCCAGAGCGTAGATCAGTCGGTTGCGGCCAGGCGCGGATGCCCCCGTGAACCCGCCTTCCGGTGGATAGGGCGAGATCAGCAGGAGGCGGCCATCGGCCAGGGCGTAGCGCGACTCCCGCGACACGCTCCGGCGCAGCAGCGAGTCGGCCAGCACGCCGGCCACCACGCCGCCGGCCTCCAGCGCGCCGGACATGGCGGCCTGGTCAATCCCGCGCGCGCCGCCGGAGACCACCGGCACGCGGCCGCGTGCACACCAAGACGCCACCTCGCGGATGAAGCCCTCGTCGGCCACGTCCGGAGTTCGTGAGTCCACGATCGCCAGTCCGCCGCCCTGCAGCAGCGCCCGGGCCCCGGCGCCATAGAGGATGGCCGGAGCCTGGTCCTTGAGCTGCACCTTGTAGCGCGTGGGGTAGTCGGGGTCGCCCCGGCTCACCACCCAGATTCCGCTCTGGCTCCAGGCCTCGACTTTGAATCCCAACTTGGCGCCGCGTCCCAGCAAGGCGGCCAGGCGCTCGCAGGCGAGGCCCGTGTCCCGGGCCAGGGACGGGAGTTGTGCGGGGTCGAGCAGGTTGGCCGGTTGCAGACTCCTGCCCATCAGCCAACGAACCACGCCGTTGTAGCTCGGCAGGTCCAACGGTGCGGTCGCCGATTCGCCACCCAGGTGGCCGCACAGCAGGAGCGCCACTTTGGCGTTTTCGCTCAGCATCTCCATGCCAGGCCTCAGTCCATGCGCGGTGAGTTCAGTGCCAGCGCCAGGGGGAAGACCGCTGCGCAGCCCGCCTGCCGCAGAACCGCCGCGGCCACGGCGAACGTCCATCCGGAGTCGGTCATATCGTCCACCAGCAGGCAGGGCGTGGCGGGCACCGCAGCCGGGTCGGCCATGAAGGCGCCGTCCAGATTGTGGGCCTGCTGGAAGCTGTTCTGCATCTCCAGCTGTGGCGGGTTGTCGCGCAGCTTGCGCAGACAGGCATGAAACGGCCAGCCCAGCGCCGCGGCCAGGCGCCGCGCGAAACCCGGCACCAGTTCCGGGCTTCTCAGCGAGGGAACGCAGGCGACCCATTGCGGGGCAGGCTCTGGCTGCCAGGCGCGCAGCATCTCGACACAGGCGGCCACCAGGTCGTCATCAAAGCGTCCGGTCTTGCTGCGGCCCTCGGCCACGGTGCAACCCCATCCGGCATCGCGCCACAGGCAGAGCGCGCGCCCTTCCCGGCTGGCCAGGGCCTCGCCGATGCGGCCCGTGAATCCGTAGGTCGGCAACGGACCGCCGCTTGGCCACAGCTTGCGCGGGATGAGCGGCTGGTGGCTGCGCTTCAGGTAGATGGCGGCCCGGTTCACGAGCGCGGGGTCGCACGCCGGCGCCAGCAGCGGCGCGCCGCGGCAGCCCGCGCAGCGACCGCAGGGACCGGCCTGCGGGTCGTCCAGCGCGCGGGCCAGGAACTCCATCAGGCAGCCCGGATGGTCCATGTAGGCCTGCATCTGGGCCTGTTCCTGCCGTCGGACGTCCGTGATCTGCGCCACGTAGGCCGCGTCGAGCCGATACGCGACGGCGGCGGCCGTCACGTGCCACGCGGCGCCGATCTTGGTGATCGGGGCCGGCATCTCGACGGACAGATACTTGAGCGCTTTCTCCAGCTGCGCGTGCTTGAGGTTGAGCTGCGCTTCCAGTTCGCGCACCGACAGTCCGCCTTCTGCGCGGTCCAGTTCGCCGAGGATCGCATCGACGTGCCGTTGGGGAGGGAAGGCATTGCGCATGAAGAACTCGGCGATCGGGTCGTCCTCCTCGCCGTGCAGCAGGATGCCGAAGGCTTCCGCGACTGCGCGCCCGGCCCGGCCCACCTGCTGGTAGTAGTGCACGACCGACGCCGGGCGCTGGTAATGAATGACAAACCCCAGGTCCGGCTTGTCGAAGCCCATGCCCAGCGCCACGGTTGCGACCAGCACCTTGACATCGTTCCGCAACAACTCCTGCTCCAGCGCCGCGCGCTGCGGCGCCCCATCCTCCCCATCCGCGACGCCGGCATGGTAGGCCTTGGCGTGGATACCGGCAGTCCGCAGCCAGTCGGCCACGCGTTCGGCATCGCGCTGGGTGAGCGTGTAGACAATGCCACTGCCCGTCAGGCTGGGGATCGTCTGGGCCAGCCAGGCCATACGGGCCGCGGGACTGGCCATCGTGATGTTCTGCAGCTTCAGGCTCTCGCGGACCAGGGGGCCGCGCACGAGGTGGATCTCGCGGCCAAGTTGCGACATGACATCGCTCACCACCCGGTTGTTGGCGGTTGCCGTTGTGGCCAGCACCGGGATGTTCGCCGGGAAGGCCTGCAGCACGCGCACGATGCGCCGGTAGTCCGGCCGGAAATCATGGCCCCAGTCTGAGATGCAGTGGGCTTCATCGACCACGAAAAGGCCCACCTGGTCGGTGATTTGAGACAGGACGCGCTCGCGAAACGTATCGTTGGCCAGCCGCTCGGGCGACACCAGCAGGATGTCGAGCTGGTTGGCGTGGATCTGCTGCTCGATGCGCTCCCAGTCGTCCGGGTTCGTGCTGTTGATCGTCTCGGCGCGCAGGCCGATGCGGCCTGCGGCCTCAAGCTGGTTGCGCATCAGCGAGAGCAGCGGGGAGATCAGCAGGCTGACCCCGGCGCCCGCATTGCGGAGCAGGCGCGTGGCCAGGAAATAGACCATGCTCTTGCCCCAGCCGGTGCGCTCGACGACCAGGACTCGCCGGCGCTCCAGAACGGCCGCGATGCACTCCCATTGACCCGGCCGGAAGTCGGCCTCGGTCCGGCCCAGGGCGGTCCGCAGATATGTCAGTGCCGTTTCGCGCATGCGCTCCCCAATGCAGCCGGACGATAGCGCGTTGCCGTCGGGTTTGGAAGCGTGAAAGCCGCGCGCGTCCGCGTTTCAGCCTTTCTCCACTGCGGAAATCGGGTGGTGCCACTGCCCGCGCCCGAGGTTCGGGCGTTTCTGCGGACGCGGCAATCGATCCAGGCGGCGGGCAGTCGCGGCTTGAAAGACGCCGCCGTCTTGCCGTATGATACGTTCATCACCGCGCCACACGCGGCGGATTGCATGAACGTGGGCCGCTAGCTCAGTTGGTTAGAGCACGTGACTTTTAATCAGGAAAAGGGCCGCTTTCCAGGGAAATACCGCCTTTTCGGCCTTCCGGGCTTCCATTGCGCGCCCCCGCATGCGTCCCGGTTCCGTCCCAGCGGCGGCGGTCCCAGTACCGTCCCAGCCACCGGGGCCAGTGTGCCAGCCGGAAACTGAACGTCGGTCCGGTCCGGCTGGCCTCACGTCACCCGGCCATGGGCACGCCAGCCGGTACGCTTCACCGGGCCACGGCCGGCGCCCACACGTCGCAACGCATTCCCCGGCATACTCGACGGGCCATGGAACACCCGGCCGGCTTCGATCAATGCCCCCCACGGCCCACCAGGACGGGCAAGGCGGCGTTTTCGGGGTTCAGGACGTGCGCAGACACGGGGGCGACAGCCGGAAGGGCAGGACGGGGCCAGGATGGGCCAGCGTGGCGGGATGATGGGGCGGGAGTCTAGGCAGTGGCACCCCCGGCACCCCGACGGCAGGAAGACGGCAAGGCGTGGCCCGGCGCCCCCCCCCATGGACCAGCGCGGCCTGTTCCACCACCCCCCGCCCGTATCCCTTGCAAGGGTCCGCACGTGTGGGAGTCGCTTCCACGCGGGACAGAACACGGACCGCACCCACGGGGAGCTCATGGCCCCGGCCGCCACCGGCCGCACGCAACCCACCGGCCGAAGGGCACCCACCCACCCGGACCAAGCCCCCGCCCATGTTTCTGTGTAACGCGTGGCAGCATGATGTTGAACACCCCCACGGGCAAGCGTTCTCGTGCGCGCGCGTTTCCGGGAATCCAGGCAGTACGCACCTTCAAGGCACGCACGGTCACGCGTGTTCTGTCCATCGGTCCGAGTGGCACGCTGGCGGCCTATTGTCAACCCGCGTTCGGCGGCATGCGCCACGTAAGAACCCCGGCCAATCGCAGAAACCCGAGTCAGCAACCATCCCGGAACCGGCTCACGGTGGCGAAAAGCGCGGCGGGGCGATTCGACAGCAGAGGCGGTGTTTTGTCCAGGCGGGGGTAACGCACGCCCGCGCGCGACTCTTCATGTAGAAACGCATGGTCGGTGGCCAGGTAGACAAGTATCGACACGATGGGGTATCATCCCGGAATGCAAATCAAACATCGCAAGCAGCTCATGGAACGCGTCCAGGAGATTCTGCGGTCGGCAAAGCCAATGACCCCGGAGCAGCAGCAGGAGCAGGAGGCCCAGGCGGGGGAACGACTTCTGGAAAGCATGCGGCAAGACCTCCGCGACTTGACCTCGGGGCGTCCTATCACAGATGGGCAATCGGAGCTGGATTTACCCCTCAACGCCCACCACCGCGAGCAGAGCAGGCTTTGTCTGAAATCGGTGCTGGAGAACTTGCCGAAGTCCTACGCCGAAGCGATAGAGATTCAGCTTCATCGAAGGGATGGAGCCCCACCGGACGAACCCCAACAGCCGGACGCGAGCAGCGCCACGGAGAACCAAACACATGAGTGACACCGATACGACGGGCGCGGCAAGTCCAAGCGCAGAGAACCCCGGCGGAATGTCCGCGTTCGATCAGTACGTCGCCTCACGGCAGCAGGAGAACGAGCGATTGACGAAATTGGTGCGCGAGACGCAACCGACATCGCTCGAAGAGGTCACCAAGATGCTGCTGGCACACAAAGCCGAGCAGGAGAAGGCAAGGAAGGCCCAGCGGGCCAAGGCAAGGAGAGATCGCATGAAAGCCGCCGACAGAAAAGACGCACCGAATGCACTCTTTGACTTGTACAAGGAAATCTGCAAATTCCTCGATGCGCCGGACTGCATGCCGTCCTTCGCCCTGCAAGAGTATGCCCGTGACCAGGGGTGGCTGAGAGTCAGGCAGAGCAACTTCCTTGGCAACATGAACGGCGAGGGGGCGCCCATCCCAAGGTATCGGCACGTCGATACGGCGTTCGCATATCAAGCTCTGGTGAGTATACTGGTCGGGTTCCTCCGGGATCACCGGAAAGGCGACGGCTTCGAGTTCCCGCCGTGCACCGGCGCCGACCGGCAGGCAACCGACGCGGCGGCAGACATGAACCCGCCAAGCGACGGAACCGCAGGCGCCGACCGTTCACTGCCTACACCCAGGAGCATGCAGTCATGACCGATCTATCAGTTCCCGTCCGCTTCGCCCGCCCGTTGCCCAACCAAAGGCCCCCCGGAGCCCGTCCGCAGGTACAGCCCCCGCAGACTGTCACTGCCACGGCCGGGCAGGCGCAGGCGGCACAGGCAGGCGCACAGGCCCACCCGACGGCCGCCACAGGCATGCAGTCGCTGCAACAGGCCGCCAGCGCGCAACTCACCGTAGCCGACTACGAGGCGTGGGCCAACAGTCCACGAAAGCGGTTGAAGGGCGACCGGCGGCCTCTGGGTGACATGATCCGCTTCGGATCAACTCCTGACATCTTCGAACTACGGAAGTCAGACGAAGAGGCCAGGGAGGACACGAAGGACGCCTTCAAATTCTGTTTGTTTTGGACTACGTGGGCAGTAGTGGTTGCTTGTGTGGTTGCGGTCATATACTGGGAAGAATACCGGCACTTTTATAAGCTGGTTTGGGGTGTCGTCGGCACTCTCGTTTGGTGGGGGGGCGCGGCGGTGGTCGAATGGCAGAAGCACAATCGGCGCCGATGGCTCAAACGGCAGTACCCCGGTCAGATAGCCAAGTTCGAGGAAGAGCGCAGGCGGGCAGCGGAACTGTTCCAAGCTGCCAGCAAGGATAAGGACTTCTTGCACAACTTCGTTACGGATGCGATTCAAAGGGCGCGACAAGAAGAGACACAGCGCCCTCCGGCTTCTGATGAGTAACGCCACGCTGGCGACCCTGAAGGGCCTCGGCTTCTTTCAGCCTCTCGAGGGCTGCGTACCAAACCCATCGTTCAACCTCGACAGCGGCGGCCTCGGGTGTCGCGGCGAACACAACCGGAACGCTGTAGCGAATCTCCCAGGCGGCCAGGGAACCAAGCAGTGCGGCCGGTGCCACCTTGCTCGCGTAGCCATGCGCCTCTATCTGTGCACGCGTCCCAACGAGTAACAGGCGTCTAAAGCTGTACCCACGGAGACGTTCCATCTCTCGGGCGAACCGCTCGCGGCCGGCGGTCAGTGACGCGGCGAGGTCGTCAAGGCTCTTCCGCTCTACGCTGAAGGTCCGTTCCATGCCCCGGACAGAATAGTCTCCAGTCCACAGCGTGGCCCGTTCGCACGGAAGCCGGGTGAACACGAGCGGGCGTTGTTCCCTCGAATCGATCAGGACGACGGGGCTTGGTTGCACTTTCTGATTCTCCCTGACTGGTGTCTCTGATTTCCATGGCTGTTCCGGGGGGTGTCGCATGGAGACACCTTTCGTAGAGGCTTAGGTAGAGGCTTAGGTAGTGGCCTGGATAATATCTTGGATAGGGTTAGGTTTTCGGAAGTCACCCGTTGAGCTCGTCGGCGGTCCAAACCACGGAAGGCGTCAGAAAGACCTTGTGCCCGTCCTCTTCATCGGCTTCCAAGTCGGATTCCGGGTCGATCTCGACGAGGCCCACCCTTCGGAGGTCATCGACGGCCCCTTGCAGCGTTTCTGATTTGGCGATTCCTGCGTACTGCATGAGAACGTCGTCCTCCACAGCCCACCGTTCGTAACTCCTGAGCGGGAAGTTGGCAGATACGGCCCCGTCGCTTTTGTCCGTGTACCTCGCGTCGAACTTGGCGAAGGTGCGAATGACGGGGTAGAGGCTATGGGCCGACCGCCCGACCCCGTTCCAAGCGCCTCCGGTGAACACGCAGTCGCGGAATGGGAACCCCTGGCCCGCCACAATCGGATGGAACCGGAATTCATACTGGCGGCGCCCGTCGCGCGTCACCCCCCTTGCGACTGACATGAACGCGTGAGCGTGGTTGCTCCGGTTCCCCCACAGATACGCATACGCATCCAGGGCAGTGGCGCGATTGATTCCGGCAAGGGTAGCCGTGGTGTCGGCAGATGGGAGGGCCGGGCGGTTTTGTCCGGCATACCGCATCAGCACCGGCAGCACGGACCGCACGCTTGATGGCATATCTGCCCATAGGCCGCTGGTCACCAGGTCCCTGGGAAACCAGAAGTATCGTTGACGGTCGGCACTCGACAACTCGCGGAATATGTATGGGGAGTCGGTCCGCTTGCCGGTAAAGTGTGGGCGTTCGTAGAGGGGGGAGTCATGTGCGCAGGTGTTCATAGATATGCCCTGTTCCCTTTCGGGTGTCGGCTGACTGTTGTTCGAACTCGCGGCGGCTGGCGTAAGGACGCATCCGGCGACAGGCCCGGCAGATAGCGCAGCAACGGCCTATGTGCCCGGACGACAGCGGCAGCAGGATCGTGACGGCATCCCGGCCGCATGCGTGGCACCGCTCGACGGTCTCGTTCGGCGGATGGGTGTTCGTTCGGGTGTTCATGGTGAAGCCTTCCCGTAGCCGGCGCACCGATTGCAGAGCCCGTCAGGGAAATGGAACGCCAGCACGCGGGCGCACGTCTTGCATCTTGGCAGGGTCCGGCATCGGGCATCCCGGCGGCGTTGCAGCTTGCACACGAATGATGTGCGGCCGGTCCTCACGCCGCCTTGCCAGACTTGCCGTCCATCATGGCGAGTAACGCCGATTCCCGGACCCCATAGGCACGTACGCGCCCAGGTAGGTACACCGCTGTGAGTGCCCCCGAACTGAGAAGGTTGGAGACCGTGCGACGGGTCACCCCGAGTCGCTGCGTGACCTCCCGTAGACGGACAATGCGCTCAGTGGGTGCGGTCTTGTCGGGACTGAGCAGGCGCGCCCGGTCCTCCGCCGTGATTGTTGGGTCAGTCTTCAGAAGGGCCGAGATTGCGGCCGCCGTGTGTGCTTGCATGGATGCTCCCTTCGTGTGTTTGTCGTTCCGACATGGGGTTAATCCGCCCCGGTGTGGTCAGGAGTAGCATTAACCTGTATGAACGCAAGCGGGAAAATCTGGGTGTCCGCACACGCACTTGCGGCACAGTCACTTAGGCAGTCCGAAGACGGGCGCTCCACCACGAGTGACAGCCCGAACGTGCGTCCGCTGATGATCTCAGGGCACGAAAAACCCCTGCCCGGTGTGTACCAGACAGGGGCGCATCGTTCATCATCCATGCCAGACTCAGGCGGCCCGAGCTTGCCGGTGCGCGCGTTCGAGTCGGCGCGTCAGCTTGGTCTCTGCCTGTTCCAAGCGCAGTGCACGTGCCCGCTTCCATTCCACGTGTGCCGGTGCGTCCGTCCGAGCCCATAGCACGGTGAACCCGTCCAGGATATACCCCACCCACCCGGCACGATCCGGGCCACCCTTCAACGCACCGTCAGGCTGGCGACCTGAGAAGGGCCGAATAGTGAAGGCTTCGGGATGCTCCCGGCTCACGGCCAGCAGCTTCGCGCCGTCTTCGATGGTTACCACACTGTCACCAGCTACGTCTTTCAGCATCTTCTTGGTCATGGTAGCATTCTCCCTTTCCTGTTCCTGAGAACCCGCCCAGCGCCACCCGACGCCAGCGGGAAAGCGTCCGTCACTCTGCCAGCACTGCGGGGGCCGCCGTCGGTCCTTCCGGTTGCGCCTCGATCAACCTCGGCGGCCGGATGGTCCAGTAAGCCCGTCCCTCTTCACGCGTGACCAACTTGCGGTAGTTCGTGAATACCAGGTCCGTGTTTCCCCGGTGCCCCAGCGCAAGGGCGGTCTTGGCGGCGTCCTCGAATGCGGCCAGGTGGTAGGTCCCGAACGAATGCCGGAAACCGTCCCGGATGAAGCGGCACTTCGCCTGTTCCATGACCTCGGCACGGGCGCGGCGGTAGGTCATCAGGGGCAGCGACACGGGGCCGGCTTCCTTGGCGTAGGGGGCCAGCCAGTCGGCCAGGTTGTCGGAAATGTCCACGTAGCGGGAACGGCGCCGCTTGGCGGTCTCCGGGGACACTCGAACGCGACGGGCCGCAAGCGACACGTCGGCCCAGTCAAGCCCCTGAACCTCGGCAGGGCGAAGGCCAGCGAACAGGCCAACCGCAATCGTGGGGACAAGCTGCGACGCGGCAGGCGACCCGGTAGCGACTATGAGGATGCGCCGGACCTCTTCCACGGTATAGGCTTCAACCTCGGTCTGGTCCAGTTCGCCGGCATCCAGGGCAACACCAGCGGCCGGGTTCTTTGCCAGGTTGTGGACCTTGCAGACGTGCCCGAAGAAGGTCCGAAGCAGGTTCAGGTACTTGCGTTGCGTCGGCAGGGTGTCCAGGGTGTCGGTCAGCCAGTCGGAGATCGCGGCCGCCGTAACGTCGGCCACGGTCCGGCCCTCGAAGGCTGCGACGAAGCGGCCAACCTTGTGCTGGATCTCGTAGACCGTCGCCGCCCGGCGCGCCTTCTTCGCGTCCAGGTACCCGGCCAGGGCATCGGTCAGGGTCGGCAACGCTTGCCCTTCGGGGTGATGGACCAGCCAGAACCGAACTGCTTCGGCTATGGGCGTCGGCAGGGGTGATTCCAGGTTGACCCCACGGCCGCGCGTCCCCAGCAGGTCAGCGGCGGTAATCGCGTCCGTCTGTGCTTCCTTGGTCGGGAAGGCAGTCAGCAGTTCCAGTGCGGCCAAGCGTTGCGGCCCGGTGATTGCGAGCGCCGTGTCGCCTTCCTGCTTGATCTGGCCGGCGAGCTTCTTCGCGTGTGAGACCGCCGCGTCTTCGGTGTCGAAGGTCTCACGCTTCCGCCGCCCGTTGTGGCTGGTTTCGACTTGGAATGCCGAACCCCTCTGGCGTATGATACTCCCGAATGAACGCCACTGACGCTGATACGTTGACATGGGCCGCTCCGTTCGCTTTGGTGCCTGACAGTTCCCTTAGCAACGGCGCAAGTGTCCCAGAAACGTCCCGGAGTGTCAAGTGGGGTCCCGCAGAAAGTTGCGGAATACGCAGAAACGCCAATAAATAACGCATTGTGGGCCGCTAGCTCAGTTGGTTAGAGCACGTGACTTTTAATCACGGGGTCCCGGGTTCGACCCCCGGGCGGCCTACCACTAAAAACCCAAGATTTATTGGCATTTTCAGCAATTTTCTGCACGCGCGGCCATCTTCCACCTGATCCCGGATTGTGCGGAAAAAGGCGAAGATAGGCGCCGGTTTTGTCACGAATTGTCACCACCGCGGTTCTGACGATTTCCCGTATTTGTTAGGGTTCAGTGCAGAATGGCCCCATGTCCAGTTCGTCACGGGTTGGCCGAAAAGTGGTGACAAAAATCGCCTCAGATTTGTCACCACGTCAGCAGGCGTCGCCCCCGCCGATGCAGTTCACGCGGAACCGTTCGATCGCTGCGTCCAGGTCCGTCACCCGGAACAGAACGCACCGTGCGCTCAGCCGTGAGTACGGAATCTGTCGACGAGCCTGCATCTCGCCGATCGTGCGAAGACTCACGCCCAGATACCTCGCTGCGCCCGTGCGCCGCAGGTAGAAGCGCGCGTTCGACTCCCAGCCGCCGTGGCCCGTGAACCCGTCGAAGTCGTGCCGCAGGCACGGCGGGAAGTAGATCGTCGGCCAGTAGACCTCCGATAGGTGTCCGCCGTGGCGTGGTGCGCCTCGTCGATCACGAGCACCCCAAACTCCTCCGGGTTGAATTTGGTCATGCGCCCGCCGTCGCCGCCGGCGCAGTGCGTCTGGATGGTGGACACCACTACCTGCGGACCGCCATACAGCCCCGCCATTTCCGCCCGGTAGTCGGCCATCTCCACCTGGACGTCCAACCCGGTAACCGCCGCGATCTTCTTCTGCGCCTGGAAGATCAACTCCTCGCGGTGCGCCAGCACCACGCACTTGAGCGGCTGAACCCGCCGCACGATGTCCGCAAAGCAGATCGTCTTGCCGCACCCGGTCGGCAGCACCAGCAGTGTCGAGATCCGCTCCTGCCACTCCCGCAGCACCGCCTCCACCGCCTGCTCATGGCCGCGAGCCTCGCAGGTTGCGCCGTCGGTTCGCGCAGCTCTTTCCATGCTGCTTCGGATCGGTGGACGCCGAGCGCAGCAGACCTCCAGCGTGCGGAACTGTTGGCACGAACGTCTTCCCTGAGTGGCAACAGATGTCTCCCTTGATGGGCGGGTTCCCGCATTACGTTCCTGTGGTCGTCAACTTGAGTTCGAACAGGGTTGAGCGGTTTCTTGGATCGACAGAGTAGTGCCGCTGTGGGCTGGCGGCGCATTACCCTCTCGGGAGCTGCGGGCCTGCAAGTCCCGCCGTACTTTGGGCGGACACGAGGCCAATGGATACGATGAACAGTGGTCTCCAGGCCGGCGGCAACCTGGAAACGGGAGTTGGGTTCACCACGAAAGGCACGAAGAGCGCGAAGGGCAGCAGGTGACGGCACGGCGCGGAGCACCGTGCTACAGCCGCTCCAGGCGGGCTGGCGTGTCTTGCGCCGCAAGACAGCCTTCAGATTCGTGCTTGCAGACTAAAGTCACATCTGTTTGGCTTCCTTCATGCACTTCGAGCGCGAACCAGGTGTCTGCGCCAGAAGGCCCGTGTGCCCAGAGACCGCGCGGCACTGACGGCACGGCGCAGAGCACCGTGCTACGGCGCCGAGAACGGGCCTCCGGGCCGTTCGTTCACCGTTCTCGTCGCCACTTTCGTCCGCCAATACGTGCGACCAAGTTTCCAGTTTCCAGTTTCAAGTTGTGGACGAGCCTACCGCGAGGCTGCGCCGCGAATGTTCGAGGGGGTAACTTGGATGGGCGGCGTAGCCGCCGACACACGCGGTGGCGATCGGGCTACGTCGTGTTTGATTGCCGTCCGATCCAAATCGC
>CAZZCT010000021.1:0-42335 GCA_964652365.1 uncultured Lentisphaerales bacterium | reverse complement strand
CGTCAGGGTGCGCGCCTGGCGGTCCACCACGATGCCGATCTCCCAGGCCGGCGAGTCGCTGACGAGGGTCTTGTCGGTCAGCCCCTCATACTGCGCCCGCTCGATGGCGTCGGAGGAGTTGGAGATCAGTTCGCGCAGGAAGATCTCAGTCTTGGAATAGAGCGAATGGACGACCAGATCCAGCAGCTGCCGGACTTCGGCCTTGAACTCGCAGGTACGTGTTTCAGCCATGGAACTCAACCTTTCATTTCAGAGGCGCCTGCAAAACCTCTGGTCTTTGCAGGCCGAGGGTTCAGGGTTCGGGGTTCAGTGTGCGATTCCCGCCTGAACCCTGACACCCTGAACCCTGTTTCCCGGCTCTTGCAGGGGTTCTGCACAAGCCTTCCTTGTTTTGAAAAACTTACCGGTCGGGTTGGCCCGCCGAACGCTCCAGCCACCTGCGGCCGCGCGTGCGCAGAACCGGCCATCACCGCGCGTCAGTCGTCGCGCCGACCGCCGCCCAGCAGGCCGCTGCGCAGCAAGTAGTACAGCAGCGTGAGCAGTCCGCTCACGGCCGCAGCCACATAGGTCAGAAACGCCGCGTTCAGCACACGGCCGGCGGCGCCGGCCTCGTCGTGCGAGACGATGCCGCAGTCGACCATCAGGCGCCGCGCCCGCGCGCTGGCGTCCCACTCGACCGGCAGGGTCACCAGCGAGAAGAGCACCCCCATGGCCATCAGACTGATGCCGGCCATGAGCACGAGGGTACCGACCCGGCCGGCAACCGGGGCCAGCCCGAAACCGGCCAGCAGGATCCAGTAGCCCAGCGTGCTGCCGATCTGCGCCACCGGCACCAGCGCCGTGCGCAACACGAGCGGCGCATAGTGCTGGGCGTGCTGTAGGGCGTGGCCGGCCTCGTGGCAGGCGACCCCAATGGCGGCCAGCGAGTGCCCGCTGTGAACCTGGGGCGACAGGCGCAACGCCTTGGCCGAGGTGTCGTAATGGTCACCGAGGAACGACTGCACCGACTCGATCCGCACGTCGTAGACGCCGCCAAAGCGCAACAACCGCTCGGCCGCCTGGGCGCCGGTGATGCGGGTCGAGGAGGCCACCCGCGCGTAGCGGTTGAAGGTCGACTTCGTGAGGATGCTCGCAAAGACCGCCAGCAGCAGCCCGGGGATCATCAGCATCCAGTACAAGGGGTCAATCGAGGGCCAGAACATACGCATCACCTGTGAGTTCCGAGTTGGCCCCTGATGATAGCTGAACCGGGTGGAATTGGCAACGCCGACACGCCGACCTCAAACTGCGAGAGTTGCCGCCGAATCTGCCGCCCCGACGTGCGCGTGCCCATGCAATCACGGCTCACGCGGACGTTCGCCCTCCCGCCCCTGACCTCACCAACGCATTGACCTGGGCGCCGGGAGGGCGAGGCTCCTGCCGAGCCGCCAGCGCAGGGTCAAGAGCACGAAACTGCGGCAGGCTTCGCGGCAACTCTCGCAGAACAGGGGCCGACACGCCGACACCGCCACCCCGCCAACTCCAGGCAACTCCAAGCTTGGCTGCCCGCGCCACATCGCATAGAGTATTAGTTTTCTTTCACGAGCGGGGTGGCAGGCACCCTGCGGGAGATGCGCCATGGACCGTCTGCTGGAACTGCTGCGCGCCAACGCGCGCGTGAGCGATGCCGAACTCGGCTGTCAACTGGGTCTCAAGCCCGAGGAGGTCCGCGCCCGGATTGCCGCCTACGAGCAGTCGGGAGTCATCCGCGGCTACCAGGCGCTGGTGAACGGCGCCGCCGCCGGCGACGGCGAGGTGCGGGCCGTGATCGAACTGCGCATCCGCCCGGAGCGCGAGGGCGGCTTCGACCGTCTGGCCCGCCGCATCGGCCGCTTCCCGGAAGTGATCTCGATGTTCCTGGTCTCGGGCGGGTTCGACCTGCTGCTCTTCGTGCGCGGGCGCAACCTGCAGGAGGTGGCGGCCTTCGTGAGCGCGCGGTTGGCCTCGATCGACGGCGTGCTGTCGACCTCGACCCACTTCATGCTCAAGACCTACAAGGACCAGGACGTCCTGATGGAGAACGATTCGAATGACGAGCGACTCCAAGTCTCGCCGTGATTTTGTCGCGCCCCACATCCATGGGCTGCCGCGCTCGGGCATCCGCGATTTCTTTGAACTCGTGGCCACCCGGCATGACATCATCAGCCTGGGCATCGGCGAACCCGATTTCGTCACGCCCTGGCACATCCGCGAACGCGCCATCGAGGCGATCGAGCGAGGCGCCACGCGTTACACGGCCAACCTCGGGCTGGCCGAACTGCGCAAAGCCATTTGCCAGTATGTCGCGCACTCGTTCAGCGTCAACTACGACTGGCAGCACGAGGTGCTGGTCACCGTGGGGGTCAGCGAGGCACTGGACCTGGCCATCCGCGCCGTCGTCACTCCCGGCGACGAGGTGCTCTACCACGAGCCCTGCTTCGTGGCCTATGCCCCGCTGATCCGCCTGGCGCACGGCGTGCCCGTGGCCGTGCCGACCGATGCCGCGCACGGCTTCCGCCTTCAGCGCGCCGAACTGGAGGCCCGTGTGACGCCGCGCACGCGCGTCCTGCTGATCAACTTCCCGTGCAACCCGACCGGCGCCGCCCTGGCGACCGCCGATGTGGCCATGCTGGCGGACTTCGCGCGCACGCACGACCTGCTCGTGATCACGGACGAGGTCTACTCCGAGCTGACCTACGAGGGCGAGCGGGTCTCGATCGCCACGCAACCGGGCATGCGCGAGCGCACGATCTTCCTGAACGGCTTCTCCAAGGCGTGGGCCATGACCGGCTTCCGCCTGGGCTTCGCCTGCGCGCCGCCGGAGCTGACCGAGGCCATGATGAAGGTGCACCAGTACTGCATGATGAGCGCGCCAACCGTCAGCCAGAAGGCGGGCATCGAAGCGCTGGAGAACGGCGCCGAGGACATCCGCACGATGCGCGAGTCCTACCGGGAGCGGCGGAACGTAATCTGCCGGGCCATGGCCGAGATGGGACTGCCCTGTTTCGTGCCCCAAGGTGCCTTCTACGTCTTTCCCAGTGTGCGGCCGACCGGCCTGGACTCGCATGCGTTCGCCATGCAACTGCTGGCCGAGGAGAGCGTCGCCTGCGTGCCGGGAACGGCTTTCGGCGCCTGCGGCGCCGGACATCTGCGCTGCTCATACGCCACGGAAATGGACCAGATTCAGGAGGCCATGGTGCGAATGGCCCGCTTTGTGGGGCGCATCCGCAAGCCTGCCTGCAATCCGGCCTGCACACCTACTTGATGGTGTAGCGAGTGGCCTTCGCCAGCGCCTTCCAAAGGGCTACGGGTGTGTCGGCGGCCAGCAGCGCTTCGCGGTTCTGGGCCTTCATGAAGGCCTCAGTCAGGCCGGCCAGCAGCTTGAGGTAGAAGGCGCTGACGGCCGTCGGAATCGTCAGGAAGCACACGACATAGACCGGCTGCGTGGCGCCGAAATCAAGGCCCGTGCGGCTGGTCCCCACGGCCAGGGTCAGCCCGCCGCCCTCGACCCCGCGCACATGCGGAAAGGCCAACCCGTTCTCCATACCGGTGCTGAGGATCGCCTCGCGCTCCAGGGCCGCCGCGATCAGCTTGTCGGCGTCGTCGACAAAGCCCTCCTGGTGCATCTGCCGCGCCATCAACCGGATGGCTTCGTCACCGGTGGCGGCCGCGATCTGCGGCACCATCAGCGACTCGGCCGAGAAGCGCGAGATGCCCACACGCCGGGGCTCGGTCCGACTCGGCTTCTCGCCGACCCAGCGCGGCGAATCACTCGACTCGAAAAGGATGCGCGCGCAGCTCGGGCAGTTCTGCAGCTCCTTGGCCATCCGAACCGACTGCACCTGGCTGATCGGCAGACGCATGCCGCAGATGGCGCAACTGCCGTTGTGAACCGGCGCCATCACGATGTGATCCTTCTTGTACAGCCGCTGGTAGAGCGACCGCACCGGCCCCGGCAGCTTTCCAGCCAGATCGTCGATGCTTTCGTTCAGGCGCGCAAGATGCGAACCGTCACCCGTGGCGCGATGCTCGTCGCGGATCAGAGCCAACTCTTGAAGCTGAACCAGATGATTCACAAGGCTATGCATGCGATTCCTCTCCTCAACGGGCCACTCGCGACCGGGACACGTGCAGCCACAACTCGCGATTCATAGACTGTAACAGGAGATTGACGCGAACGCCATGTCATTCTAACCAACCCGGCCGCCCGGCCCCTGCGCCATGGACTTAGCCTGAGCGCGGACGGCCCGACTGAGGAGGCTCTTGCAGAACCCCTGCAGGAGCCGGGAAACAGCGTTCAGGGTGTCAGGGTGCAGGCAGAAATCGCATCCTGAACCCTGACCCCTGACCCCTCCGCTTGCACAAACCGGAGGTTTTGGCGGTGCCTCTGGGAATTGCTGACCGGCCGCGAGCTGTTTGACACCAACCGGCAGCCCCGGTAGAATCTGCGCGCCTTGTGAATCGTGGGGGGTGGCACCGTCGGTGCGTCGTGCAAAACGACGGTGCGTGCCGGGCGGTTGGGCCGTTGCCGTGCCGCCTGCGCGGCGCCTGTGTTCGGGTCGGAGAGCGTCTGATGGCTAAAGAACTGGCGTGTGTGCTGATCAATCCGTACACCATCCGCAAGTCGCGGACCGGCGGCGTCATTGCGCGTTACCTGGGCCGGACCGACCTCAAGCTGGCCGCCGCGCGCCTGTTCGGCCCGTCGCAGTCCCTAGTCCAGGAGTTCGCCACCTACCTCCGCCGGGCGCTTCCCAGCGACCCGGAGATGGGCGGGCTGATTTCCGATTACGTGAGCCGCTACTACGCGCCCGACCCCGCCTCGGGCCGGCCCCACCGCACGCTCTGCCTGCTGTTCGAGGGCGAAGACGCCATCCGCCAGATCAACGAGGTCACCGGCAGCGCGCGCCTGCGCTGGGGCAGCGGCCAGACCATCCGCGACACCTATGGCGACTTCGTCACCGCCCCGGATGGCTCCGTCACTTACTTCGAGCCGGCGGTCCTGATCTGTCCCAGCAGCGAGGCCACCGAAGCCACACTGCGCATTTGGGGCCGGCACCTGCGGACGGACTCGGGCATCGTGCGCGGCGCCCTGGACATCCCGGGCGGCGAAGGCGTCGAGCAGACCCTCGTGATCCTCAAGCCCGACAACTTCCGATTCCCCAGCCTGCGGGCGGGCAACATCGTCGACCTGCTGTCGAGCACCGGCCTGCGCATGGTCGGCGTCAAGAAGCTCGCCATGAGCGTGGCCCAGGCCGAGGAGTTCTACGGGCCGGTCGGCGAGACCCTGCGACGCGTCTTCCCGAACTTCGGCATGGGCCGCGCCGCCCAGGCGCTGTCGCGCGAGTTCGGCTTCCCGGTGGACGAGGACTTGGTGCGGCCGTTGTGCGAGCAGCTCGCGCCGCGCTTTGCCGAGCGGGAATTCGAGAACATCGTCGAGTTTATGAGCGGCCGCCGGCCGTCGGTCTGCACCCCCGAGATGAAGCACCTGCCCGGCACCGAGGAGTGTCTGGCAATTGTCTACGAGGGCGTGGCCGGGGTGCGCAAGATCCGCGACCTGCTCGGATCCACCGACCCCAACAAGGCCCGCCCGGGCTCCGTGCGGCGCGAATTCGGCACCAGCATCCTGGTCAATGCCGCCCATGCCTCCGATTCGGTCGAGAACGCCCGGCGCGAAATGCGCATCGTGCAAGTCGAAAACGGCGAACAGTTCGCCAATGTCATCCAGCGATACTACCCATGAAGACACTGAACCGGCAGATTGCAGCGATCCAACCGTCCGCGACTCTGGCAATCGCATCCCTGGCCAAACAGATGACCTCCCAGGGCCACAAGGTCGCCAACTTCTCGGCCGGAGAACCGGATTTCGACACGCCCGACTTCATCAAGGAGGCCGCCATCGAAGCCCTGCGCAAGGGGCTGACCAAGTACACGCCGGCGGCCGGCGTGCCGAAGCTGTGCGAGACCATCGCCGCTAAGCTCAAGCGCGATAACGGGCTGGACTACGCCCCCAGCCAGGTCGTGGTCAGCTGCGGCGCCAAACACTCGCTGGCACTGATCTTCCAGACGCTGCTCAACCCGGGCGATGAAGTGCTGATCCCCTCGCCCTTCTGGCTCAGTTACCCGGAGATGATCCGCGTGGCCGGCGGCCAGCCGGTCTTCGTGCCCGGCCCGGAGGAGCATGGATTCAAGATCACGCCGCAGGATCTCGAACGGGCCGCCACCCCGCGCACCGTGGCGCTGGTGTTGAACAGCCCCTCCAACCCGAGCGGCATCGTCTACACGCGCGCCGAGCTGCAGGCTCTGGCCGAAACGGCCGTGCGGCTGGGCCTGACGATCGTTTCGGATGAGATCTACGAGAAGATGGTCTACGACGGCCTGGAGTTCGTCAGCGTGGCGGCTCTCAGCCCCGCCATCCACGCCCAGACCATCACGGTCAACGGCTTCAGCAAAGCCTACTCGATGACCGGGTGGCGGCTGGGATACACGGCCGGCCCGGCGACCTTCATCAAGACCATGGACGCCCTGCAGAGCCACTGTGCCTCGGCCCCGACGACCTTTGCGCAGTATGGCGCGATTGCGGCGTTGGAACAGGGTGCCGACTCCATCACCCGGATGGTGGCGGCCTTTGACGAGCGCCGCCAGGCCCTCTACCGCCGACTCACGGCGATTCCCGGCGTGGCTTGTGTGCGGCCGCAGGGAGCCTTCTATGCGCTACCGGACATTGGCTCGTTCGGCCTGGACTCGCTGACCTTTGCCAAGCGTCTGCTCGAACAGCAGCACGTGGCCGTGGTGCCCGGCGGCGCCTTCGGCGCAGATCGTTGCGTGCGCCTGAGCTACGCCTGCAGCCTGGAGAACATCGAGCAGGGTCTGACGCGCTTCGCGGCCTTCTGCGCCTCGCTGCGTGCGTAAGCGGCGGCCCGTCGTACCGTCTAACCTCCGTGGTCCGGCCCCAACGTGTTGACAATCAGGTGACACGCAGGAGGTGCTTGGGCGCCATGATGCGTCAGCACAGCCGGTACGGCGGACGCGAGAAACGGCCAAAAACTGAGTCTTTCTCTTTGGCTTCCAGGCGCAGACGGGCGAGTGGTGGAATGGCAGACACGCAAGACTTAGGATCTTGTGGCGCAAGCCGTGCGGGTTCAAGTCCCGCCTCGCCCACCACCCCCCCAATGGCGAATCAGCCCGGCCGTGTGCTTGTCCGTCGGGCGCCATGGCCACGCGTGTTCGCGGATCGGTTCAGACAAGGAGCGCCAGCAGTGAGTCAGATTGCCAGATCGCAGGCCGCCGGCAGGGCCGATTTCGGAGCGTTCGATCGCCATGGACAGGCCGGCGAACCCTTGCGCGTGGTTTTTTTCGGCGGATCGCTGACGTGGGGCGCAAATGCGTCCGACCCGCAACGCACCAGTTACCGGGCGCTGATGATGGACTACCTGCGCCAGCGCTACCCGAGAGCCCCGCTGGTATTCACCGACGCCGCGATCGGCGGGACGGGTTCGCAACTGGGGATCTTCCGGCTTGAGCGCGACGTACTCGCGCGCCAGCCCGACCTCGTATTCCTCGACTTCACGGCCAACGACGGATTGGAAAGCGCCAGCCGTCCGCCGCTGGCCTCCTACGAGGCGATCCTGCGCGACCTGATCGGCCGCGGCATCCCCGTCGTGCAGGTCTTCCTGGGCTTTCGGTTCAACTTCGGCAGCAGCTACAATCTGGCGGACCTTCCGCGCCGACGCGACCACCTCGAACTCGCCGCGGCCTACCAAACCGGCATCGGTGACGCGTTTCCGCTGATCCAGGCCCGGATCGAATCCGGCGTCGAAACATATGGGACTTCAGCACCCGGCGGTTTGGCACGGGGCGCCTCTTCATCTGGCGCGTACTGGCAGACAACCTCAGCCCTGGCCGTCACACGGTGGAACTCCGCCCGGAGTTTGCGCCTGGCGTGACCACCGGGCAACTGCGCATCGAGAGCATCTGCTTCGCCGGGGCGTATCGCGTTGCGCGGTAGCGCCCTCGTCCATAACTTCAGTTTACGATTACGGGCGACGATTACGGATTACGGTCGAAGCAGTCGAAGCCATGCCGCCGTACCCTGACACGGGCGACACAGGGTCGCCCCTCCATGGCGTCCGCAGGCGCTGGAGGGCCGGGCGGCCGGGAACCGATCCACTTTTCGTTGCGGCACATCCCGCGCGCTGTGCTAGACTGGCGCGCGTAAGTGAAACACGCCGCGAGACGCGGCGTGGTGGAACGAGGTCGAGCTATGTATCGTTATATCCTTGCCCTTTTGCTCGGGTGCGCCGCGGTCGCCGCGGACGACGAGGAGGTCTTCCCGAAGTCGTCATGGCAGGACCGGCCCGACCCGCTGGCCAGCGCCGATGCCCTGCCGGGCGGGACCCTGGTGTACGCCGCGGGCCAGGCTCCCAAGAGCCTGAACTACTACCTTGACAACAACACCTTCTCCGCGCAGGTGTTCGGGGCCATGTACGAGACCCTGCTGTGGTCCGACTCGCTGACAGCCGACTACGTGCCCGGCCTGGCGCGTTCCTGGACCATCTCGGCGGACAAGCGCTCCTTCACCTTCACACTGGATGAGACCGCGTACTGGAGCGATGGCACCCCCGTCACGGCCGAGGATGTGAAATGGACCTTCGACCGCCTGATGGATCCGGCCAGCCAGACCGGACCGCACAAAGTGGCCCTGCAGACCTTCACCAACACCCCGCCCCAGATCCTCGACGCGCGCACGATCCGCTTCACCTCCTCCGAAGTCCACTGGCGCAATCTCGGCGCCGTGGGTGGATTTGAAATCCTGCCGCGGCGGGCCTTTGCCGAGACCGATTTCAATAAACTCAACTTCGCCTTCCCGGTGGTCTCCGGCCCCTACCGCCTGGGCCCCATGCGTGAGGGACTTGACCTGCGGCTCGAGCGCCGCACCAACTGGTGGGCCCGCGCCCGCAGCACGACACGCGGCACGGCCAACTTCCAGACGATCGTCTACCGCTTCTTCAGCGAACAGGAGAACGCCTTCGAGGCGTTCAAGAAGGGCGAGGTCGATATCTTCCCGGTCTACACCGCGCGCATCTGGGTCAACGAGACCAGCGGCGAGAAGTTCGACACCAACTGGATCGTCAAGCGCCGCGTCCGCAACCACCGTCCGATCGGGTTTCAAGGCTTCGCGATGAACCTGCGCCGGGCGCCCTTCAACGATTTGCGCGTGCGCCAGGCCCTGGCCCACCTGCTGGACCGCGGCAAGATGAACCAGACCCTGATGCACGGCCAATACTTTCAGCATCGTTCGTACTTCGAGGATCTGTACGGCAAGTACCATCCCTGCGACAACCCGGTCTTCGAGTTCGACAAGACCAAAGCCCGCGCGCTGCTGCGCGCAGCCGGGTGGGAACCGGATCCTGCGACCGGCATCCTGACCAAGGAGGGGAAGGCGCTGCGCTTCTCCTTCCTGACGCGCGACACGACCTCCGACAAGTTCCTGGCGCTCTACGCCGAGGACCTCAAGGACGTCGGCATCGAACTGCGCATCGAGCGCAAGGACTGGGCGGCCTGGACCCGCGACATGGATGCCTACAATTACGACATGACCTGGGCCTCCTGGGGCAGCGGCATCTTCAAAGACCCCGAGGGCCTGTGGTCCACGCGCGAGGCCGATCGGCCGGCCGGAAACAACATCACGGGGTTCAAGAACGCGGAAGTCGACGCCTTGATCGAGCAGCAGCGGGCGATTTTCGACCTGCGCGCCCGCGACGAGATCTGCCGCCAGATCGATCGCATCCTGACGCAGAACGTGCCCTACATCCTGCTCTGGAACATCGACGTGACCCGCCTGCTCTACTGGGACAAATTCGGTACGCCGCCCACGGTCCTCTCCAAGTACAGCGACGAGCGCGCGCTCCTGAACTACTGGTGGTTCGACCCCGACTCGGCTGCCGACCTGCAGGCCGCGATGGCCTCGGGCGAGGCGCTGCCTCCGCGGCCGGACATCGTCGACTTCGACCTCACCTTCCGCAGTCCGTAAACGTCCATGGACCGGTTCAGCTATCTTCTCCGGCGCCTGCTGCTGGCGGTGCCCACCTTTCTCGGCATCACCCTCGCCTGCTTTGCCCTCACGCGCCTGTTGCCCGGCGGCCCGGTTGAGATACGCCTGGCGCGGATGCGGGCGCTCGGCAGCGGCGAAAGCGGCACCGCCAGCGCCGCGCGCGTGGCGACCGTGACCGAGGCGCAACGGCAGGAGTTGACGCGCCAGTTCGGGTTTGACCAGCCGTTCCTGGTGCAGTACGGCCGCTGGCTGGTGCGCGATCGCATGGGGTTGCGCATGGCGTCCTACGACTACCCCGACCGCACCGCCTGGGAGCTGATCCGCACGCGCTTTCCGGTCTCGCTGACCTTCGGAATCACCGGCGTGCTGCTCAGCTACCTGGTCTGCATTCCGCTGGGCATCGCGAAGGCGCTGCGGCATGGCTCGCGGTTCGACGTGGCATCCAGCGTGCTGGTATTCATCGGCTACGCCCTGCCGGCCTTTGCCGTGGGCATGCTGCTCAAGATGGCCCTCTGCGGCACCGTCGAGGGGCTGTGGGACGTCTTTCCGCTCAGCGGGTTCGGCTCATCGAACGCGGTCGGCGGCCCGTGGCTGCGGCGCCTCGCAGACCACACCTGGCACATGGTGCTGCCGGTGACCTGCTACGTGCTCGGCAACTTTGCGGTGCTCACGCTGCTGATGAAGAACTCCCTGCTCGACCAGATCGGCAGCGACTACGTGCGCACGGCCCTGGCCAAGGGTGCCAGCGCCCGCCGGGCCATCTGGGGCCACGCCGTCCGCAATGCCCTGATCCCGATCGCCACGGGCTTCGGCTCGATCCTGATGGTGCTCTTCGCCGGCTCGGTGATCATTGAGCGCGTCTTCGAGATCCCCGGCATGGGCCGCCTCAGCCTCTCGGCCGTGGAGAGCCGCGACTACGCCGTATTCATGGCCATCCTGGCGCTGACCTCGACTCTCCAACTGCTGGGCAACCTGCTCTCCGACCTCTGTTACCTGCTGATCGACCCCCGGATCCATTTCGGCCGCTGAGCCTGCGCGGGCCGGCCTCCCCCACCATGCCGCTGCTTCCATCCATAAGCTTCTCGCCACTGACCCTGAAACGGCTGCGGCGCTTCCGCGCCAACCGCCGGGCGTGGCTGTCGCTCGGCATCCTGGCCGCGCTCTACGGCCTCAGTCTGGGGGCGGAACTGCTCTGCAACGACCGGCCGATCTACCTGCGCATCAGCGGGCGCAACTACTTCCCGGTCTTCCGCTACCACTCGCAGCATGAGTTGTTCGGCAACCACGTCCACACACGGCCTGACTACGCCCGCCTCGCGCAGACACCGGGATTCACCAACAACCCGCACAATCGGGCGATCTTCCCGCCGTTCCGCAGCCATCCCCGCGCCGTGCTGGATCCGGACCAACTCGCATCCCAGCGCCTGGCCCGCCTGACCATTACACCCGCGATCGCCAGCGGGCGCTTCAACCTGACAGCCGAAGGCCGCATCACGCGCGCCGAGAACCTGACGGCGTTTATGGAGGCCTGGGAGGCCCAGGATGCGACCGCGGTGTTTACCAACTACTGGGAGATCCCGCCCGCTCTGGACCAGGCCATCCGGCAGCGCTTTGCCAACCAGGCCGCCCCGTCGGCGGAGGCGCGCCTGGTGAGCCTGACCAGCAACCGGCTGGAGGTGCTGGCCTCCCTGGCGGCCTTCGAGCCCCGCGCGGTGCCACCGGCCAGCGTGCGCATCGGACTGCGGCAGACCGAGACCCCCGCCACGGCCCCCATGACGCTCGACTTCCGCAACGCCGCCGTCCGGCCGGAGGACCCGCCCGCGGTGCGCCCACGCTCGGCCCGGGCGTGGCGCCGCGTACCGGCCGCCGCCCGTGACAGTCTGCTGGAGTGTGCGCGCCAGGTCTGCCGCGAAGACCAGGTCGTCACGCGGGTGCCCTGGGGCACGAGCCAGGCCGAGGTGCGCGGCCTGCGCACGGAAATCACCTGGCCGCACCGCCCTGTGCCGGGCCATCGGATGGGTGTGGACGCGGCCGGGCGCGACGTGCTCGCGCGGGTGCTGTACGGCCTGCGCACCTCCCTGACCTTCGGCCTGCTGCTGGTCGCCTGGGCCATGCTCCTGGGCTGCGTGGTCGGCGCGGTTCAGGGCTACTTCGGCGGATGGGTCGACATCGCGGCTCAGCGGGTGATCGAGATCTGGAGTGCCCTGCCGTTTCTCTACATCATGATCCTGGTCGGCGCCGTCCTGGGTCGCGGCTTCGGACTGCTGCTGCTCTGCTACGGCCTCTTCAACTGGATCGGCATGTCTTACTACCTGCGCGCCGAGTTCCTGCGCCTGCGCAGCCGCCCGTTCGTCGAGGCGGCGCGCTGCCAGGGCCTCGGCCCCGTGCGGATCATCTTCCGCCACATCCTGCCCAACGCGCTGACGCCGCTGATCACGCTCTTCCCGTTCAGCCTGGTGGGGGCCGTGTCGGCCCTGACCGCGCTCGACTACCTGGGCTTCGGACTGCCACCGCTGACCCCGAGCTGGGGTGAGCTGCTGCAGCAGGCCCAGACATTCCGCTGGGCCTGGTGGCTGATCGCCTATCCCTCGCTGGCGCTCTTCACGGTGATGATCCTCACCGTGCTGGTCGGCGAGGGCCTGCGCGACGCCTTCGACCCGCGTCCGTTCACCCGCCTGGAGTAAACCCGTGCCCGCGTTGCTCGACATCCGCGACTTGCACGTCCGGTTCGCCACGGACGAAGGCAGCGTGCATGCTGTCGACGGCGTCGCGCTGACGCTGGACCGCGGCCAGCGCCTGGGACTGGTGGGCGAGTCGGGCAGCGGCAAGACCGCGACCGCCATGAGCATCCCGCGCTTGCTGCCCTGCCCGCCCGCGTCGATCCCGCGCGGGGAGATCCGGTTCGACAGCCAGGACCTGCTGCGGCTGCCGATCGACGCCCTGCGCGCCCTGCGCGGCCGCCGCATCGGCGTCATCTTCCAGGATCCCATGACCGCGCTCTCGCCGCTGCACCGCATCGGCCGGCAGCTCGACGAGGTCCAGCGCCTGCACGCCACCGGGCCGCGCCCCGCCAGGCGGCAGCGCTCGCTGGAATGGCTTGGGCGCGTGGGAATCCCGTCCCCGGACGAGTGCGTGCTCGCGTATCCCCATCAGCTCTCCGGCGGCATGCAGCAACGCGTGATGATCGCCATGGCGCTGATGCTGGAGCCGGACCTGGTGATCGCCGACGAGCCCACCACGGCACTCGACGCCACAATCCAGGCGCAGGTGCTGATTCTGATGCGGCGGCTGCACCGCCCCGATTCGGCCCTGTTGCTGATCACCCACGACATGGGCGTGGTCTGGCAGATGTGCACACACGTGGCCGTGATGTACGCCGGCCTGATCGTGGAGACCGCACCGGCCGCGGACTTCTTCGCCGCGCCACGCCACCCCTATGCCCACGCCCTGCTGGCGGCCATCCCATCGCTGGCCACGCGCGGCCAACCGTTGCGGGCCATCACCGGCCAGGTGCCCTCGCCGCTTGACTACCCCTCCGGCTGTCGTTTCCGGACGCGCTGCCCGCGCGCCGTGCCCCGCTGTGCCGCCACGGCGCCCGGGCTCTTTGCGGCCGGGACCGATGCCCGCCGCGTGCGCTGCTTCCGGCCGGTCGGCCTGCCCGACATACCCCCGACACCGGCGGAGCTGCCATGAGCGAACGACCACCCCTGCTGGAAGTGAACGACCTTTACACGTGGTACCCGATCCGTCGGGGCGTGTTCGGCCGCACGGTCGGCCACGTGCGGGCGGTTGACGGTGTCTCGCTGACCCTGGCAGCCGGCGAGACCGTGGGCCTGGTGGGCGAATCGGGCTGCGGCAAGTCCACGCTGGCCCGCACGATCCTGCGTCTGGAACCCCCCCGCAGCGGCACCATCCGACTCGATGGCCGCGCGATCCTGCCTCTGGCCGGCGCGGCCCTGCGCGACTACCGCCGCCAGGTGCAGGTGGTCTTCCAGGATCCCTTTGCGTCGCTCAACCCGCGCCTGACAGTGCTGGAACTGGTCACCGAGGCCATGATCGTGCACGGCCTGATCCCGGCCTCGGCGCGGCGACCGACCGCCATCCGCCTGCTGCAGGACGTGGGGCTGGGGCCGGAAGCGCTGGACCGCTACCCGAATGCCTTCTCGGGCGGGCAGCGCCAGCGCATCTGCATCGCCCGCGCGCTGTCGCTCGAACCGCGCCTGTTGATCTGTGACGAGGCGGTCAGCGCCCTGGATCTGCTGGTGCGCGCCCAGGTGTTGAACCTGCTGGCAGATCTGCGCGCCCGGCACGGCCTGGCCTACCTCTTCATCACGCATGATATCGGCGTGGTTCAGCACCTCGCCGACCGCATTGCCGTGATGTACCTGGGGCGGATTGTCGAACAGGGCCCGGCCGAGCAGGTGCTGACCACGCCGGCGCACCCCTACACGCGTTTGCTGCTGGCTTCGGTCCCCACGATCGGCCGGCCCGCCGCGGATGGCGAGGTCGCCGGGTCGGCCACCTCGACGCGCCGCCCGGACCAAGGCTGCCCCTTTGCACCGCGCTGCCCGCGGGCGGACGCCCGCTGTCGCCGCGACGTCCCTGAACTCGGCAGCGGCCCGGACCCCGAGCACCGGTGTGCCTGCTTCCACGGCCCGCGATGATTCCCCTGAAAAAGACCAATCAGGTTGACTTGGTTGGTCTTAGTTAGTCATAGTCGCGCCATGAAAGTGGCAATTGGCGAGATGAAGACACACCTCTCGCGCTACATCAGGGAGCTTCAGGGCGGCGCCGAACCGATCGAGGTGTGTGTGCGTGAAAGGACCGTCGCGTACCTTTCGGCTCCCGACACGAAGATCGACCGCGCGAATGGGAAAGACCTGCTGCGGGCCTTCGAGACCGACGGTCTTCAGGTGAGCCAGTGGGGGCGGAAGCTGGGCCGCCCGTTACCCCCTGTCAGCGGCCCGCGCGGGGAGAGCAACAGCGTTGTCGGGATGCGGCAGGCCAGGGACTGGTAATGAACGTCTACTTCGACACCAGCGCGGTCGTACCGCTTGTGCTGAACGAGGTGCACACGCCGGCAGCCCGCACCGTTTGGGAACAGACCACCCAGGTGCCTGACGCGCAGCTGCTCACATTCGATACCGAGATGGTCGCCGCCGCCCGACAGCTTGGACTGGCACTGCATGCCGCTTCGCGATCCCCCTGACTACGCGGCGCGATCACGCAATCGCACCCCATCGATCGCCCACCACGCGCGCCAAAGCAGATACGTTGCATTCGTCAAGCCGGCGTTTTACACTCGGAAGCATGCATTCGCACACCACCCTTTTCGCCGACCTCTCGCGCGCCCAGCTCGAGGCGATCTTCCGCCAGCCCACTGATTCGGCCTGCGCGCACCTGCTGGATCCAACCGCCCAACGGCGCGCCCGCCGACGGGCGCAGGCCACGGCGTTGTGGCAGGAGTTGGACGCGTTGGACCCTGACCGCCCGATCCCGGCGCTGCGACGTTCCGACTACCGCGCCTACCGCCGTCGAGGCGACCGCCAGCCGGCCGATGCGGCCTGGCAGGCCGGCCTGAACGAACTCGGCCGCGCGGCCCTGGCCGTCTGGCTGGACCATCCGCGCGCTTCGGTGGACTACGTGCAGGATCTGCTGTGGGCCACCTGCGACTGCTGGACCTGGGTGGGGACGGCCCACGAAGAGCACAACCGCGTGGACCTGATGTCCACCGGGACCGCCATCATGCTGGCCGAGACGCTCGAGGTCCTCGGCGATCGGATCGAACCCGAGGTGCGCGAACGGGTGCATCAGACGATCCAGCAGCGCATCTTCGATCGCTTCGACCGGCCACCCCACTGGTGGCAGCGCTGCCACATGAACTGGAACCATGTCTGCAACGGCAACGGCGTGCGCCTGGCGCTGCTGCTCAAGCCGGATCCGGCCGACCGCGCGCGCTGGGTGCACCGCCTGGTGCGCAACATGCAATTCGCGCTCGACGGCTTCGCCGACGATGGCGGCTGCCTCGAAGGCCCCGGCTATTGGAGCTACGGCTTCGGGCACTTCGTCCAGACGGCGTGGGCGCTGCACCAGCACACCCGCGGCAAGATCAACCTGATGACCTCCGACCCCAAGATCGAGCGCATCTGCCGCTATCCCCTGGCGGTGCAGATCGCGGGCGACCAGCGGGCGACCTTTGCCGACGGCGGACACGGCTGGATTCCGGCCGAGATCGCGCTGCTCATCGGGCGGTTCTTCGACCTGCCGGAGCTGTTGGGCTGCTGCCAGCACGACCGCCACGGCCACCTGACGGCACGCACCTGGCACGAACTGGCGCTCGACCGCGGCCGACGCCCGCCGCGGGCCCGCGCGACAGATGCCCTGCTGCCCGACCTGGGACTGGTGCGACTGCGTAGCGCGCCGGGACCGCACCAGATGACGGTCATGGCCCTGGCCGGCCACAACGGCGTACCCCACAACCACAACGACGTCGGCAGCTTCATGGTGTACCGCCAGGGCCGCGAGCTCCTGACCGACCCGGGCGCGCCGCGCTACACGGCCAAGACCTTCTCGAACCGGCGCTACGAGATCCTGTTCTGCAACTCCCTCGGCCACTCCGTGCCGCTGATCGGCGACACCCAGCAGGGGGTCGGCCCGCAGTTCCAGGGCCGTCTGGTTGTGACCAACCTTGACCAGGCGCGCGACAAGTCGGTCTTCATCGACATGGCCGGCGCGTATCCCGAGGGAACCGTGCGCGCGCTGGGACGCACGCTGACGCTCGACTACGCACGCCACGCACTCACCATCGAGGACCGGTTCCGCTTCGTGTCCGACCCGCCACCGATCGTCGAAACGTTCGTGACCTTCGAGTCCGCCCGCACGCTCCGCGGGGGGCGGGCCGTGCAACTCGGCCCGCGCGCAGGCGGCGCCTGCCTGCGCGCCGAGCACCCGGGCCGCTTCGAGGTCGTCGCCGAGACGGACGCGGCCGCCGAAGGCGCCACCGGCCGGGTCCTGCGCAGGGTGCTCTTCCGCCCGGCGCAACCGCTGCCGCACCTGGTGCTGCGCTTCCGCCTGGCCTAGGAGCCTGTCGGGCTTAGGCTTCATACGTTGCCCCAGCCATGTATCGACAGGCTCCTAAGCGTGTCGTGACAGAGACTTGTCGGCATCATGTGCCTAAGTCCGACACGCTGCCAGTCGCAATCCGCGGGGCGCGGGACGCGACGACGGCACCGTGCAACCCGTTCAGCAGGCTGGAACAGCTTGTAACCTGCTTGGAAGTTCGGTAACATATAACCCATCGTTCAAGTGGGTTCTTCGTGGATGGCGTGTGGCGTACTCCCTTGGGCGAAAGAGCCAAACCGCCCGAGATCGGTCGCTGATTTCGCGGGAACGCACGTGCGCGTCCCGGGCATTTGGTCGCCAGGCCCCGAGTCGCAACGAACCTCCAGACGTCTATGTTCTTCCGCAAAGAAACCCCTGTGATCCGGACGCGCGAGCAGCACATCATCTCGCGCAAAAATATCGATCCCGACGCCCTGCGCGTCCTCTACCGTCTCGCTGATGCCGGCCACACCGCCTACCTGGTGGGGGGAAGCGTGCGGGATCTGCTGCTGGAGCGGAAGCCCAAAGACTTCGATATCGGCACCTCGGCGCACCCCAACGAGGTCCGGCGGCTGTTCCGCAACTGCTTCCTGATCGGGCGCCGGTTTCGCCTGGCGCACGTGCGTTTCGGCGACAAGGTGATCGAGACCTGCACCTTCCGCCGGCAACCGCCCGCGTCCGAGGCCGACGAGGACGTCCCAGGCGGCCTGTACCAGCACAGCGACAACACCTTCGGCACCCCGGAAGAGGATGCGCGCCGCCGGGATTTCACGGTCAACGGGCTCTTCTACGACATCAAGACCTTCAGTGTAATCGACTATGTCGGCGGGTTGCGCGACCTGGACCGCCGCGTCCTGCGCAGCATTGGCGACCCGAACGTGCGCTTCCGCGAGGATCCGGTCCGGATGATGCGCGCCGTGCGCTTTTCGGCCCGCCTGGGATTCCAGATCGACTGGGCCAGCCGCCGGGCGATCCGGCGCCACTACCGCGAGATCCTGCATGCGGCCGCACCGCGATTGCTGGAGGAGGTTTTCCGCCTCTTCTCGCACCAGTCGGCCATGCCGGCCTTCGAACTGCTCTGGCGGACCCGCCTGCTGTCGGTGCTGCTGCCCGAGATCGACGCCTATGTGAACGACACGGGGGGCCGCAAGTCGCCCCTGTGGCGGTACCTGGAAGCGCTGGACCACGCCCCGGCCAGCGGCGACGCCTCGAACGGCCTGCGCCTGGCCATGCTCTTCTACCCCTTGTTCCTGCAACGGTTGGAAGAGGCCGGCCGCCACGGCGGCAACGTGAATCATCTGACCCTGGCGCATGCCGTCCTGGACCCCGTGGGGCATCGCATGCACGTGCCGCGCGCGGGCGTCTTCACGGCCGCGCATGTGATCGACGCGCAACGCAATTTCCACGGCCGCGATGCCCTGGCCCGCCGCGGGCACACGTCACGTCAGGCACTCTTCCCGGAGGCGCTGGCCTTCTCCCGCATGGTCCATGCCGCCGAACAAAAGGATGCCGGCCACCTGGCCGAGTGGGAACGACTGGGCGCCGAACATGCCGCCACGCGCCAGCGCCCGCACCCGGCCGACGTGGCCGGGCGCCGCGACCTTGAGGCGCCTGACTCAGGCGCAGAGCCGCTCGCCGAGGCGTCCGAGGTCGCACCCGAGACCGATCCAGGAGCCCCCCGGCGGCGACGCCGCCGACGCCCCCGCCGGCCGGTGCGGACCGAAGGCGCACAAACCGACCAACCGGCCCGCGAACCGGATACTCCGCCCGGCGATGAACCCCGCGCCACCGTATCGACCACCCCGCCGAGACCGCCAGCCGCCAGCCCGCTCTGACCGCGGCCGATCGAACGAGGCGTGCAGCGGGGGACTCCGTACCGTTTGCAGCGATCCGCCACGCGCTTGACAGCCGGGATTGGATTACGCGAAAATCGCGACGGTCCTTCGATGGTACTTAAGGACCAACGCGTGTGCGGAAACGGGCCGTGCGGTTCATCAAGGGGGAGTCATGAATCAAGGGCGTGGCAGGCGGGTCAGTCTTCTGGTTTTGGCGTCTGCGCTGTGGTCATCGGCCGGCGCGTCGCCGCTGAGCCTCACGGCCGACATCTCCAACCTAGGCGATGGCGACCCTGTTTTGCCGACCTTCACGGTCAAAGGCGTAGCTTACAACGCTGCCGCCGAGGGGGCGCTCACCGCCGGCGGACTGCGCGCCTTCTACCGCTACCCGAGCGGACGTTACCCCGATACCGGCGTGCGCGCGTTTCCGGATGTGCCGCTGGCGGGCGAACTGCCCCTCGGCACGAACTCCGAGTTCGCGGCAAACGCCACGAGTTCAGGCTGGTGGCTGCAGGACAGTGCCGCCTTCCGCACGTCGTGGGGCATCCCTGGCACCGCCTCCGGTCAGTGGTTGCCTCCCTACCTGATGCGCAAGTGCATTGGGCAGATCAGCACGTCGGCTGATGACATGTGGTCCACCTACCAGGACTACTTCACGCTGCGGCTGGAGGGTCGCCTGAACGTGCCGACCGCCGGCACCTACACCCTCACCGGCAGCGGCGACGACCGTGTGCTCCTGACCATCGATGGCCGCAAGACCTGGGACCAGTGGATGTCGGGCAGCCACAACGGCAGCGTCTACCTCAGCGCCGGCCAGCACGGCTTCACGGCCGATTTTCAGGAAGTTGGCGGAGGACAGTACTACGGATTCAGCATCCCAGGCGGCAGCACGCTCAGCGCCGCGCCGCCGGACGAGCATGTCTTCAATGGCTGGACGCTGGAATACGGACGCTACTACCAGACCCAGCGCCCGGGTATGCTGACCTTGTCGTTTCGCCAGAACTATGACGGCAGCGGAAGTGTGCTCGGGACAACCAATTACTGGAAGGGTCTCTCGACCGAGAGCTACGGCGGCAACGATGTTGGCCCGGCCCCGCAGGCGGACAGCTACCGCATGTACATGACGGGCTACTGGTACGTGCCGCAGAACGGGTCCTATGATTTCCAAGGCGGGGCCGATGACCGCTGGGGCGTAGCCATCTCCGACGATCCGGATGCCAACCCCTGGACCATTCCGTTGGTAGCCAACCAAGCGCCGGCCAGCGGTGTGGCGCTGACCCAGGGCTGGCGGCCCTTCCGCATGGAGTTCGGCGAGGGTGGCGGCGGCGCGAACTGGTGGATTCAGTGGCGGGTCAACAGCGGTGCGTGGGACTACTTCCGCCCCGCCAGCTTCAAGTCGACCGCCGATCGCGCATATGACTGGACCCTGGCAGCCAACTCGGGCACGCCCATTGCCACGGACGCGGATGTTGCCCAAGTGAGTTTGAGCGACGTGGCCGAGGGCACGCCGGTGGATCTCCGGTTGCGGGCGGTAGGCTCGGACTTGAGCTACACGGAGAGCATCGTGCATATTGTGGTCACGCTCGGCGGCGCGCCCATCATCCGCAACGAACCGCCCGCCAACACCACGCTCACGACCGCGGACTTCCGCGGCTATCTCTCTTCCACAGGAACGGCCGAAACCGTGGTGCACCTTTACTGGGGCACGAACGATGGCGCCACGGTGTCCAGCAGTTGGAGCAACGTGGTGGATCTCAGCACCTGCTCGCCCGGGCCGCTCACCACACCGATCGCGCTCGTGCCGAACGCGGTGAACTACTACCGGTACTATGCGGTGAACACGGCGGGCGAGCGCTGGAGCACGAACCTGCAGTACGTGGTGCCGGGTGAGGTCGCCATCGCCGTGACCGATGCGCAGGCCCAGGAGATGCCGCCAGACCCGGCCACGTTCGTTGTCTCACGGCCGGGCTGGTCGGTCGACGTGCCGCTGCAGGTCAGCATCGGAGCCAGCGGAGCAGCTGCTAACGGGTTCGACTACAGTTCCATCGCTCCAACGGTTACCTTCCCGGTGGGCGTCTCGAACGTCACCGTGACGATCCTGCCTTTGGCCGACATCAACGGCAACGAGGGTGCCGAGGCCGTGATCCTGACGGTGCTGCCCGGCGCCAACTATGTCGTGGGCGGCGCGAATACCGCGTCGGCCTCAATCGCTGATCTGGCCATGGCGCCAATGGATCTGCAGGCCAGCCTCGCCAGTCCGGTCGCGGGCGAGAAAGTGTCCAACCGTTTCACGATCCGCGGCACCGCCTTCAATGCTGCGCCGGAGACCAACTTCGTCTTCCGGCCGGGCGGACTGCAGGCGTTCTATCGCCAGACGGGCGGCCAGAGCCGGATCGAGTGGTTCCCGACTGCGCGCACCGTGCCGGACTCGCCGGCACTGGGCGAACTGCAGTTCGGATTCAACTCGGAGTTCGCGACCAACCCGGTCAGCTATGCGAACTGGTGGTTCGTCAACAACGCCGCCTTCCGCTCGACCTATGGGCTGCCCGGCGATGCCGGACTCAACGACAGTTGGTTCCCGCCGTTCCTCATACGCCGGATCTTCAGCCAGACGTCCACGGCCGGCGACGACAACGGCGGCCCCTGGTGCGACGGGTTCGTCGTCCGCATGGAAGGCAAGCTGGTAGTGCCCAGCGATGTCGTCGGCTACTCCTTCAGCGGCGGTGGAGACGATCTGGTCGCGCTCTACCTGCACGGGCAGCCCGTCTTCTACAGCCGCAACGAAGGCGGCGTCTACAACAACCCCATTTCGATTCCGGCCGGCGAGCACCCCTTCACGGCCGACTTTGTCGACTTCGGCGGCGGGCAGTGGTACAACTTCGGCATCCCCCCCGGCACGTCGTTCAAGGCCAACCCATCCTTCATGCACACCTTTGCCGGTTGGAGCCTGGAACTGGGGCGCTGGTACCCGGCCGAGCAGCGGAACGGCAGCCTGACCATGAAGTTCAAGAACGGCCAGGACGGCAGCGGGGCCTGGATCGGAAGCACCAACTGCTTCACGACTGTCTCCGCGGGCGTGTACTGGGATGACATCGGCATGTCGCCGCAATACGACAATTACCGGACGCTGATCGCCGGCTACTGGTACGTTCCGACCAACGGGGTCTATGACTTCACAGGCGGGGCCGACGACCGCTGGACCGTCGTGGTGTCCGACAACCCCAGCGCCGATCCGTGGACCCTGCCGGCGCTGGCAGCCGACAATACGCCCATTAACGGCGTCAGCCTGACCAAGGGCTGGCGGCCGTTGCGCCTCGAACATGGCGAGGGCGGCGGCGGGGCGAACTTCTGGATACAGTGGCGCGTGAATGGCGGCACGTGGTCATACTTCCATCCAAGTTCTTACCGGTCCACGCCTGAGCGAGCGTATGGCTGGACCACCCTGACCAACGGGACGGCACAGGTGCCCGCTACGTCCGACCTGGCGTCGGTTGTGCTCAGCAACGTCGAGGGCACCGAGCCGGTCGATCTGCGGCTCAGGGTCATCGGGTCTGACCTCTCAATCAAGGAGCGGTTGATCCAGGTCAACGTCACGATTCCGCAGGGCACACTGCTTCTCATGCGCTAGGTTTCCCGGGCCGGGAAACCCGTGGTGGGCCGGAAAGCGTCTTCTTCGTGCGCTTCGTGGCGAGCTCGACGGGGGCCTCTTCTGGAAGCGCTTGCAGAACCCCTGCAAGAGCCAGAAACAGGGTTCAGGGTGTCAGGGTTCAGGCGGAAACCGAACCCTGAACCCCGAACCCTGAACCCTCCGCTTGCCCAATCCAGAGGTTTTGCAGGCGCCTCTTTGGAATAAAAGGCGCCCGCAGGTGTAACATCTGCACCCATTCGTGCGTCTAAGTAATTGACACGCCCATTGCATCGTTCGGTCACGAGGGCCAAACCTGCGGCGGGCGCCTCATCCCAAGGAGTTCCGATGAATCTGTGCGCCCGACGTCTGTCGTTTCACGCCTTCGCTTGCCTGGTCATCACCGCCCTGTCTGCCGGGGCTGGCGCGCCGTTTTCGCAGTTGCCCGCGGACACCCGCTGGCTCGTGCACGTCGACGCCGCAGCGTTCCGCGACACCGCCTGCGGGCAGTCGCTGATCAAGACCCTTGCCGACAGCCCGATGGGCGCACGCCTGGCCGCCTTTCAGGCACTCAGTTCCATCAATGTCACATCGGATGTCGACAGCGTCACGCTGTGCGGCTCGGCCGGTCCTGAGCAGGGCTGGGTTGGCTATCTGCGCGGCCGCTGGAACGTCGCCCACCTCTCCACCCTGGCCGCAGCCGCCGCCAAGCCCAGCGAGTCGAAGATCGGTACGCGTCGCGTGATGCGCTGGGTCGAGAAGCGCGGCGCCACCGAATCGTCGCGGTACGCCTGTTTCGCTGCCGATGGGCTGTTGTTGATGACCGACCGCGAGAGCGCGCTGCGCACGGCCCTCGACGTCCTGGACACCACGGTTCCGGGCCTGTCGGGCGTCGCCGCGTTCAAGTCCATCGAGAGCGAGCAGACCATCGCCCCCTTCGTCACCATCCTGATGCGCGACGGCGCGACCCTGGCAGGAACCAACCCACGCGCCGGCGTCCTGCGTCAGGCCGACGCCTTAGGTCTGACCTTGGCGACCGACGGGCGCAACCTGCGTCTGGCACTCGACCTGCGCGCCGTGTCTGAAGCCGCAGCAGCGCAGATCCAGTCTGTGGTCATGGGCATGCAAAGCGTGCTGCTGCTGCGCGCCCAGGAGATGCCCGAGGCCGTCAAGCTGGCGAATGCCCTGCGGCTGACCACCGAAGGCGCACGCATGCGCGCTACCCTGCAGATGCCGATCGATGATCTCGTCAGCACCGTCCGCGCAATCCAGGCCCGCCGCGCCGCGCCGGCCGCGGCCGTACAGCCCTGATTGCGTCGCGCCTGATGTCCGTCTACGCTGATGACAATGCCCGGCACGTGGCGTGGCTCACCCACGCCATGGCGGGCGACGAACAGGCCTGGCACCGGCTGGTCGAGACGTTCGGCGGCCGCCTGCAGGCTTACGTGCAGCGCCTCGGTGTACCGTCGGCCGAGGCCGAGGATGTCGTGCAGGAGACCTTCATCCGCATGGCGCGTACGACGGCGCGCCACGCGGGGCGAAGTTCCGTCGCGACGTGGATCTTCGCAATCGGACGCAACGTCGCGCGTGACCATGTGCGTCGCGGCCGGTCGTGGGTGCCCATTGAAATGACCGATGAACCCGCGGCGCAGGTCGCCGAGGCGCCGGGCGCAACCGTCGACGCCCAGGCGCTCTGGGATTTCGCCAGGCGGGTCCTGCCGTCACGCCAGTTCGAGGCTCTGTGGCTGCACTATGCCGAAGCCCAACCGCTGGCCGGCGTGGCGCAGATCCTGGGACTCAGCGCGGTGCATGCGCGCGTGCTGGTGCATCGCGCCCGGCGCCGCCTGACGGCGACTTGGCCGGCGGAGACACCGGTCATTCAGCGCGCCTCCGGAGACGCGCCGCAGAGATCGCAGGCAGCACGGCATGTCCGCACCGCGAAGGGATCAAGGCAATGAACTGCAACACGACCCAGGCACGACTGCAGCGGGCCCTCGATGCCGGCCAGCCACCCGATGCGGCCACCCTTCGCCATCTGACGGCTTGCACGGCCTGCGAGACCTTCCGGTCCCGACTGGTGCACCTGCATCAGACCCTGCTCGCCGCCGACGTTTCCGCGCGCCCCCTTCCGGCGGCCGTGGCAGCCCGACTGGCCGCACAGGCCGGCCAGGCCACGGCAGGCAGTCCGGCACGGATCTGGCAGACACCGACCTGGCGCCGGCCGGGCCTGGCGCTGGCCGGACTGGCGGCCGGGATTCTGGTCGTGGCTTACCTGTCTCGCCCGTCGCCCCAGCTTCCAGCCCCCCCCGCCGCCTCGCGGCCGGCGAGCACTGCGATGTCGGCCGAGACCGTGTTCGCTGCCACCGGGCACCTGTTCGACCTCTGCACCACCTCGGTCTGGCAGGTCCTGATGCACCCAGAGAATCGCCTGGAGACCGAACTGCAGTGGCTGTGCGACGACCTGGTATCGACCGGCCGGAGGTTGCTCGACTCGGCCGAACCGGGCCTGTTCCGCGCGCCGCCCGAAGCCGCGCTGAACGGCGGCTGAGTGGGGGCTGACTTGCGGCTTGCCCCTTCGGTTCCAGCAGGCGTAAAGTCAACTCCATGCATTCCGCCCCGCTGCCTGCTGCGCCGCTGTCACCGGCCGAGATCGAGGAACTCCAGTCGCGCCCGACAGATGGCGTGCTGCGAGTCCTGTCGCGCCATCCGGGCGCCGTGGCGGTGCTGGGGGCCGGCGGCCGGCTCGGCCCCAGCCTGGCGCTCATGCTGCGCCGCGGCCTTGACGCGCTGGGGCGTCGCGATCCGGTCTACGCGATCTCGCGCTTCACCACCGCCGGCCTGCGCGAGCGCCTGGCCGCCAGCGGCATCCAGCCCGTCATCTGTGATCTACTGGAGCATGACGCCCTGCGCCTGCTGCCGGAAGCCGCCGCGGTCTTCCACCTGATTGGCCTGCGCCACTCGCCCACGGCAGACCCTGGCCGACTCTGGGCCCTGCATACGCTCGCGCCAACCCACGCCGTGAAGCGCTATTCCCATTCGCGGATCGTGATGGCCTCCGACGGGCGCGTCTATCCCGCCCGGCCCCTGACCGATGGCGGCGCGCCCGAGGAGACGCCGCTGGCTGTGGCCGACGAATCGGACGCCGCCTGCGTGGCCCGTGAACGCCTCGTGACCTTCACGGCCCAGATCCGGCAGACCCCGATCCTGTTCGTGCGCCTCGAGCCGGTCGCGGCGTTGCGACACGGCTGCCTGGTGGAGACCGCACTGCGGGTGCTGAAGGGCGTAGCGGTCGATGTCGCCCACCCTCCCTGCCGCCCCCTGTGGATCGGAGACGCCCTGGCTTGGCTGATCCAGTGCCTCGACCTGGCGAACCATCCGCCCGCCGCCCTCAACCTGGCCGGCGACGAACTGCTGGATCTGCGCGCTGCGGCCGCGCGCTTCGGGAGCCTGCTGGGACGCACCCCCGTCCTCACCGGCGAGGTGCCGACGGGCGCGCAATCTGGCAGCCCGGCACGGGCCCTGGCACACTTCGGGCCGCCCTTGGTCCGCACCCAGACCGTGCTTGAGTGGATCGCAAACAGTGTGCGCAGTCCCCTTTTTTGTTGCGACCCGCGCAGCGGCAACGGATAATCTGGACGAATGCGAGTCGGCACACTGCCCGACGTGACGGAAACAGGAGAGTACGAGATGAGAAGCTTGTTGCTGGGCGGGGGCTGGGCACTGTTCGGGCTGTTGGGTGTCGCGCTGGCTCAGGAGGGTGCGCCGGCACTCGACGCCCAAGAAGAGGGGTTGGGAATCGCCCCGGCGATGCGGGACGCCTCCGACCCGACGGGTACCGACCCGTTGGTCTTTGCCAAGCGGCTGGGATTTTCGAACACCTACCAGGCCATGGTGAGCGAGACCTACCGCAACGTGATCGCGGTGGATCTCGACTTCCCGCTGGACGCGGACTGGCTGCTGGGCGTCCAACTGCCCTATGTGCTGACCGACCAGTTCGACGGCATGAACAGCGTCGGCGAACTGACGGCCGGACTGACGTGGGCCGTGCAGCGAGGCGACCGCTTCGGTTGGTCGCTCGGCACCGATGTGATTCTCGACACCATCTCCGAGCGCGTGGGCGGGCGCGGGCGCAACATCGTAGCGCCATCCATCCGGCTGGTCTGGTACCTGGGCGAGAACGTCATCCTGACGCCTTCGTACAGTCACCTGGTCGGTGTGTCCGGCCATGAGTGGCGGCCGGAGATCAACGAGGGCCGTTTCGCCCTGGCCTGCATCTGGCGGGCGGCCGACGGCGAGGGCTGGCTGACGCTGGAACCGTCGGGGATCGTGGATCTCGAGGGCGAGCAGGAGTTCGTGGCCGTCAGCCTGGAACTGGGTCGCGTCCTCGGCAGCTACGAAGGCGAGCCGGTGACCGGGTTCGTCCGGCCGAGCGTCGGGACGAGCAGCGCGGAAACCGTCGATGCCGTGGGTGCGGATTACCCGTACGACTACGCCGTGGCGGTGGGACTGCGCCTGCGCTTCCGGTAGCTCCGGGCGTCGTCGACCCGATCGGCAGCCAGGACGGCAGGCCGCGCAGGCCGTCCGCGGAGCATTCGGGAATCGGCAGGGTGGTCAGGGTCGTCAGCGAAGCCCCGGCCAGCGTCAACTGCACGCGGCCATCGGTTACGGGCAGGTCCGACCGGCGTGCGAACAGGCGACCCGGCGTGGTCTCGACCACGCGCAGGCTTGTCAGTTCTGCGGGCAACCCCACCACACGCACCGGCTGCTCGCCGAATTGGTTGGCCAGGTGCAACGTAAGGCCCGGCCGCCCGGCGGCCTGTGGCACCGCAAAGCAGGTCGGCAGCACCTGCGTTCCAGAGGCCTGCGCCTCCCAGGCCAGCGATCCGGGCGGCGTGAAGGCCAGCCAGTGTTGCTGGAAGGCGAAGCGCGGCGTGGTCTGCCACCGGTTGTCGGCACCACGGGCCAGGATGGCGTAGTTGTCGCTGTACTCCCATAGCAGCACAACCTGCGGATGTGCCCATGCCAGCAGCTGCTGGTAGTGCCAGAGCTCGGAAAGCGCATACTCCGGGCTGTGCACCTGCACGTTACGCCAGTCGGGTTCGACGCCGGCCTCGGCCACGATCAGCGGCAGCCGCAGGCGGCCGGCCAGTTCAGACCAGGCCTCGTACGTCTCGCGGGGCGCCCCACCCCACGAGTGGAAGCTCAGGGCCGCGCAGTAGGAAAGCGCCTCGGGGTCCGACAGCACCGGCTGCAGATAGTCGAGGGTGCCCTCGGCCCGCGCCAGATCGCCCAACAGCATCCGCGTCGCCACGCCGTTTAGGCGGAAGGCGCGGCCCAGACCGCGGACCAGTTCGACGTACTCCTGGGCCGACCACACGACTGCGGCGCCCCAGTCGGGTTCGTTGCAGGCAAACAGCTCCACGTTCAAGCCCCGGCTGTCGCGCGCATGCGCCAGGAACGCACTGACAGCCGGCGGCAACAGGTCGGATGCACGCGCGGTCAGCCGGTTCTGCGCTTCAACCACCGGCGACTCGAGCATCCAGTCGGGAGGCTGCCACATCCCGGCCATGAGGCGCGCGCCGCGGTGGCTGAGGGTGCGTGCAAAATCGAGGTCTTGCGCGAACGGCAGATTCGCACGGTCGGCCGCGGCCAACTGGCGGCGGAACTCGTCGTAGGCGCCGGCGGCCGAGGCCGGCGGCACCAACGCCTCCAGGCGGACACGAATGCGCGCCCACGGCGGCGACAAGGCATCGCGCGTCATGGCAGCCACCGGTGTGTCCAGGGCATAGCAGTAGTTGCCCCCAAACCCGTCGAACCGGTACAGCGTTTCACCGGGCGCAACCCGCACGTCCACAACCGGCACCTGGCGCGCCGCGAGCGCTTCCAGGGAAATGCTGCGCCGCACCGAACTGCCGGCCGCCAGCGGCCCGGACCAGAGGGTCACAACCACCGTGAAGTGGTCACTCCACTGGCGTGAGTCCTGCACCTGCACTGTCAGGGGCGCCGGCAGACCGAGCACGACGGTATAGGGAGCTCCGGGCGGCGCGAGCTGTACCTGCCGGGCCGGGCCGCTGGTCAGGGCGTGCGACGTCACGCGGCGTTCGGGCAACGCCCCTCGAACGCCGTCCAGCGTGTAGGAGCCGCCGGCGAAAAGCGCGGCCGGCACGTGCAACAACAGGAACACCCCCGCCACGGCGTTGCTGGCATCCGCCCGCGCCGTCACCTCGATGGTCTGCCGGTGACCGCTGCGCCGGACCTGCTGCGACACCACACATCCGACGGTTCCGGAAGGCGCCAGGAGCGCCTGCCACACACGGGGCTCTGAAGCCGCCGCCGGCGTCAGACGGGCGGAGTCGCCGAGGTAGGCCACCTGCTGCCAGTCGGGCGACGGCACCGCTACATCCGTAACCGCCTCAACCCACGCCGCACCCGTCCAGAGCCGGCGCAGCCGGCCCGCCGAATCGAACCCGTCCGCCGGCTCCGCGGCCCGCAGGCCGGCGCCAATGGAGGCCACTGTCAGCGTAGCCAGCGCCGCCAGGAGATACCCGCCCGCCATTCTTGAAACCCGCATGCCTGCCTCCCCGGGTCTCGAGTTCCACCAGACCCATGCGGGGAACCCGCCCGCACAATGTTGGCATGTTGGCACCAAACGGCCGGGCCGTCACGGTTTTCCGTACCCTGATTGCCACGCTCCCGACAAAGATTTCGCGGGACGGCCACGGGCACGGCAAACACCGGACTGCCGGAGGCGGCACCGTCCGACCTCGGCGGTTCGCCTCCAACCCGAGGCTCAGCAACGATCCCTGCACGCCCGGCGGTTCGTGCGAAATCACGCGCCTGCGCGTGAAATGGCTTGCTTCCAGCCGGTAGTCGCCTAAGATGCTGGCTGTATTGCGCAGATGGTGGACCCATCGGCTGACACCGGCACCATGGTGGTGCGCGGTCTGAGGAGAATGTTGAAATGGCCAAAATCGACTTCGGCGGCACGATCGAGAACGTGGTGACCCGCAAAGAGTTTCCGCTCAGCAAGGCACGTAAGGTCCTGAAGAAGGAAGTCGTGGCCGTGATCGGCTACGGCGTCCAGGGTCCGGCCCAGGCGCTGAACATGAAGGACAACGGCATCAACGTCATCATCGGTCAGTCCAAGGCCTTCCCGAAGGATTGGGCCCGCGCCGTCAAGGATGGCTGGGTGCCCGGCAAGACCCTGTTCGACATCCCCGAAGCCGCCGAACGTGGAACGGTCATCCAGATGCTGGTGGCCGATGCCGCCATGAAGCAGGTCTGGAAGATCGTCGCGCCCTACCTGACAGCCGGCAAGGCACTCTACTTCTCGCACGGCTTCGGCATGGTCTACAACGGTCTGACGAGCGTGAAGCCAGGCGCCGATGTCGACGTGCTGCTGGTCGCTCCCAAGGGTTCGGGCACCTCCGTGCGCCGTAACTTCCTGAACGGGGTGGGCATCAACTCGAGCTTTGCGGTCGAGCAGGACGCCACCGGCCGGGCCGAGGAGCGTTGCCTGGCGCTGGGCATCGCGATCGGGTCGGGGTATCTGTTCCCCACCACCTTCGCAAACGAAGTCACCAGCGATCTGGTGGGTGAGCGCGGCGTGCTGATGGGTGCGCTGGCCGGCATCATGGAAGCTCAGTACGATGTGCTGCGCGCCAATGGCCACAGCCCCAGCGAAGCGTTCAACGAGACCGTCGAAGAGCTCACCCAGAGCCTGATCCGCCTGGTCGACGAGAACGGCATGGACTGGATGTACTGCAACTGCTCGGCCACGGCCCAGCGCGGCGCCCTCGACTGGAAGCCCCGCTTCAAGCGCGCCGTCATGCCCGTCTTCCGCAACCTCTACAAGGCCGTGAAGACGCAGAAGGAGGCGCGCCGCGTCATGAAGGCCTGCGGCGGCCCTGACTACAAGGAACTGCTCGGCAAGGAACTGGCCGAGATCCGCGACTCCGAGATGTGGCGCGCCGGCCAGGCGGTGCGCGACCTGCGTCCGCACGAGGCCGTGCACGCCAACGCCGCCAAGGCGGCCGGCGTCAAGGGCCGCGTCCAGAACTGATCGTCCGAGGAGCCTGTCGGGCTTAGGCTTCATCCGTCGCCCCAGCCATGTACCGACAGGCTCCTACAGGCTCCTAAGGCGGGCTGGCGCCCGCAACTCACTTCGAAGGTACGCCATGAAGCGGTCCCAGATCAACGCGATCCTGCGTGACAGCCAGGACTTCCTGGCCGAGCATCGGTTCCGCCTCCCGCCGTTCGCGTTCTGGACGCCCGCGCAGTGGCAGGCCTGCGGGGATGAGGCGATCGGGATCGTCGCGGAGGGGCTGGGCTGGGACATCACCGATTTCGGCAGCGGCGATTTCGCGCGGGTCGGGCTGTTTCTCTTCACCCTGCGCAATGGCACCATCAGCCGATTGCAGCCGGATAACGGCAAGGTCTACGCCGAGAAGATCATGATCGTGGCCGAAGGCCAGGTCACACCAACGCATTTCCATACGGTCAAGGCCGAGGATATCATCAACCGCGGCGGTGGCGTGCTCTGCGTGAAGCTCTGGAATGCCACACCGAAAGACGCCCTGGCCGACACGCCGGTGACCGTGGCTGTCGACAGCATCCGTCGCACACTTCCCGCGGGCGGCTGCATCCGCCTCGAGCCCGGCGAATCCATCTGCCTGCCACAACGGCTCTACCACACGTTCTGGGGCGAGGCGGGCCGGGGTCGCATCCTCGTGGGCGAAGTCAGCCGCGTGAATGACGACACCACCGACAACCGCTTCCTGGAGCCGGTGGGGCGTTTTCCCGCGATCGTTGAGGACGAGTCGCCGCAGCACCTGCTCTGCTGCGACTACCCGCACTACACGCGGTTCGCGGTCTAGAAGCCCGCCCCACTCCCGTTTTCAGGATTCGCACCCACTCTGCGCTTGTCTCCGCGGCCCGTGTGGCCCTAGACTGCAGCATGGTAGCAGCACATCAGACACCGCCCGTCCGCCCCGCCGTTCTCATCGACGCGCCCGGGATATTTGATCTGATCAAGTCCTATCCAGACGAACTGGTACCGCGGCCACTCAGCGACATCATCCAGAACATCGACCGCTTTGTCGTCTGCACCGAGGCGGATCACCTGCTGGGCTGTGCCGCCTGGAGCATCCTGCCGGAGATCGGCGAGCCCAACCGCACCACGGTCGAGATCAAGTCGGTGGCCGTGGCTCCTGCGCTGCGAAAGTCCGGCATCGGCTCGCACCTGGTGCAGGCCGTGCTCGACCGAATCCAAGCCTTTGGCCCCCGGCAGGCAATCGTGCTGACCTTTGCACCAGAGTTTTTCCGGCGCCTGGGCTTCCACGAGGTCCCGAAATCGCAGTTAATGCACAAGATCTACATGGGTTGCATCAACTGCACCAAGCACGCCAATCCTTTTACCTGTCCCGAAATCGCGATGGCCAGAGAACTGCCATAGGAGCCTGTCGGACTTGGTCATGCACTTTGCCCCAAGCACGTACCCGACAGGCTCCTAAGGGGGAATTCCGCCGAAAGGAAGGCGCCTGGCGACCGCCTGAAGGCGGGACTACAAGCGGCTCCGCATCGTGCGAGAAAGCGCGTTCGTAGTCCCGCCTTCAGGCGGAAATGGAGAAATCAACATGGTCGCACGCATCGGTCGCATACCACCCGGCCTTGCCGTACTCTTGCTCGCCACCGCAGCGCCGGCCCCCGCGCCGGCGCAGACACGCGTCGAAACCGTAATCAGCCGGGAGGCGCCCCAGTTCAACGCGGCCAACGCCGATCTGGTCGCCGGCCGCGACGGGCGCGTCTACCTGAGCTGTCCCGGCAGCGGCAGCGGCTATGTCCTCTCCATGGCACCCGACGGCTCAGCCAAGCTCGGCTTGCTCGTGGGCCATGCCGAGGGCGTGACCGCCGTCAATGTTCAAGGCACACGGGCACACCGGTTGGGGCACTTCGCGCACACGGCGGCTTTCATCGCCGCCGACGGCACGCGTTTGGGTGCCAACACCGAGTTCGACAACACCAACTACGACGGCCCGCAGACGATCGGGGTCGGGCCGAGTGGTGATTTCTACGCGCTGGACCGCTTCGCCAAGCGCGTGGTCAGGCTGGACGCCGCGGGCCGGCCCGTGAAAGTCTACACGATACCTGACGGCAACGCCTTCAGCCTGCGCGTGTGCGAGCCAAAGGGCTTCCTGCTCGTGGACTACTGGGCCGCCCCCAAGCAGGCGATCGGCTTCGATGGCACGGTGCGGGGCACGGTCCAGCCGCCAGGGCCGTTTGACGTCGACGAGGACGGTGTCGTCTACTCAATTGCCCACCGCAACAGCGATGCATTAGTCCTGCTCGGCATCGACGGCAAGCCGGTCGGCAACGTGAAGCTCGATCTGGGAACACGCCTGCCGAAGGACGCCGAGGAGAGCTTCACGGCTCTGCAAGTGATGGGCGACGAGGTGCTGCTGAAGCGCAACCACCCCTATGAGCTCTTCGCACGCTACGACCGCAAGACCGGCGCCTTCAAAGGCGCAGTGCTGACCGAGCACGAGCGGCTGGCGGTCACGCTCAACGCCGATCTTCTGACGGCCGGGCAGCCCGTGGGGCTGACGATCGAATTTGACCCCGGCGCACGCCGGACCCTGCCGGCCTGGCGGGTCTGGGCCCGGCCTTTCGGCGCCCCCGGCTGGCGCGAACTGGCCTGGCGCGGGGGTCAGTTGCAGGTGCCGGCCGACTACGCGGGACTCTACCAGCTCAAGGTCAGCGACGAGTTGCAGCCGTGGGCTCGCGGCGCCGGGTCGGACTATCTGGCCCAGACCCTTGTCGAAGTCCGTGCGCCGGAAAGCAAAGGCACGGCCAGCGTCATGACTCCGCAGGGCCGCGTCTGCTACGGCCGCGGCGAACACCTCCAGGCGACCGTACTGATTCGAGCCGCACAATCCTCGGATGTGCCTCGCACCGTCACGCTGCAACTGCGCGAGGGTGGCGCCGCGACTGCGCCGGGCCGCATCGTCTGGGAGCACGCGCAGCCCGCACAGGCCGCGGCACCCGCAATCGCCCCGGCCGGCAGCGCGCCGGCCGTCGGTTCGGCCGTGTCGGTCGAACTCGCTGCGGAGTTGCCGCGCGAGTTGACCGCGTCACTCAGCCCCGGCGCCTACTCGCTGATGGCCGTCGCGACGGGTCTGACGAGCGTCGCCCAGCATCTGGTCATTGGCCCCGGGGCGCGCGCGCAGCCCTTCTGGCGCATGCTGCATGGCGACATGGGCAACTTCAGCATCGGGGAATCCACGCCCCTGCAGGCGCCCGACCAGGTGAGCGGCTGGGTGGAGACGATGGACCGGCTGGGCTTCAACGCCATCGTCGAGCGGCTGGGTTCGCATCTGCACCGCGGGTGGTTCGACAATCGCCGCTTCGATGCCGCCATGGCGCCGTGGCAGGCCCGGCTGGAGAAGGATCCGCTGGCGACCTCGCCGCGCAAACTCACGCAGCCCCCACCGCTGCTGCAGTGCCTGGGCGGATACAGCGCGCTGGGCGTCGAGGCATTGCCCATCTTCCTGGGCAACGACGCCGGCTCACCCGCCGGCACCGGCTTCGATGCCCGCAAGGACGAGGAGTTCACCGCCGACATCACCCGCGCGACGCAGGCGATGGCGCCCTACGCCGCCTTCCGCGGCTGGGACTGGGCCGCCAACTGGTGGATGTTCTCCGGCCTGCCGGTCGTCGTGGGCGCCGACAAGCCCGCCTTCGACGCCGCCTGGAAGCGGACAGACGAAACCGGTGCCTGGGATCCGGTCATCGACACCGTCTACAACCGCCTGCTCGCCCAGAACGACGAGAGCATCCGGCGGTTGACCGGCATGCTGGAGAAGGCAATCGAGCCCGGCCGCTGCCGGACAGCCGTAGCCGCCCCGTACCGGCGCGTCGAGTGGTACCCGCCCATGAATTTCGCCCACGTGGACGAGGTGGATCTGCACTACCAGTGCGAGCAGGTACCGGCGCCCTTCTATATGCTGCACGAAGTGGACTACTACCGCCGCCCGGGCAAGCGCGCGTGGGGTCACCCGGAGATCTACAACGAGTCCGGCACCGGCGAGCAGACGCTGGGCGCCAACCTGATGATGCTCATGCGCGGTCCCGACGGCGCGGGCGTCCAGAGCGGACTCCCCCCCATGTTCCAGCAGCCGCTCAATGCGGCCGACAGCCGCGTGAGCACCCGGGGCGGCCCGACCATCGTGCGCAGCCTGAACGAGCTGCTGGCCAGCTACGGTCCCTGGCTGACCCGGACCGAGAAGGCCGACCCCGTCGCCATCGTGGCCAGCTCGCGCATGCTGAAGACCGACGCCTGGGCCTCCTGGACCGGCCGGCACTTCGGTCGCCTGGCCAACGCCTACATGGCCTGTCTCGCCAACCACACACCCGCCAGCATCGTCTTCACGGAGGATCTCATCCCCGGTGCGCTTGCCGCGTACAAGGCCGTGCTGATTGTGGACCAGCGCTTCGAACTGGAGCCGCCACTGGCCGCCGCGCTGGCTGAAGCCCGCGCCGCGGGAGTCAGAGTCTTTGCCGACGACACCTGCCGCGCCGAGCTGGTGAAGGACTGCACCCCGCTGGGCGTGGGATTCACGCAGTTCGATGACGGCTTCGGCGCGAATCACCAGGACATCGCCTACCGGCTCATGCCGCAGCTGCTCGCGGCCACACAGGCCGCCCTGGCGCAACATCTGGGCTTCCTCCGGGCGGAACAGCCGGACACCGCCAGCCCTCAGGTCTACCTCAGCACCCGCCGTTCGGGCGGAGCCGCGTTCGTGTGGGTCGCCAACAACACGATGATCCCGCTCGACTACGGCCAGCTCTGGCGGGCCACGCTCTTCTCCAGCACGCGCCTGCCGGTAATCGCCGACGTCGTCCTCCCGCCGGATCTGGCCGGGCGCGCCCTTTACGACCTGTTCGCACTGAAACGCATTGAAGCCAGGGATGGCCGCGTGAAGGCCGACCTGCGGGCCTTGCCGCTGCGGGTCATCGCCGCCCTGCCGGCGGCCATCGGCCAGGTGGAGCTGCGCGCGCCGCAGCAGGTGCAGGCCGGTTCGGCGCTGCGCTACAACGTGCGCGTGCTGGACGCCTCCGGCCAGCCGCTTGATTGCACGCTGCCCGTGCGTGTGCACCTGCTGGCCGGCAACACGACCTGGGAGGACGTGCAACTGGCCGTGCCGCAAGCAGGGCTTGAGGGCACGCTGCCCGTACCGGTCAACGCCCCGGCCGGCGAGCTGACGCTCCGCGCGGTGGAGCTGGTGAGCGGCATGGGTGCGCGCGTGGGTGTGCAGGTGACTCCGGCCGACGCCCCGGTTGCGGGCGAACCCAAGCTCCGCACCGTCACGGACTCCGCGACCGGCCTGCTGCCCCCGATCGAGCAGCGCTTCGGGCCGCACCTGCGTGACGCCGCCCTGTCGGCCGACGGCTCGACGGTCATGTTCAACGCCATGAATTGGGATGACAACGTCTACGCCCTCCGACTCGCCGATGGCACGGTTCGCTTCCAGGGCAAGGTCGGCGCCTACTTCGCCTTCGCCCCCGTTGCCACGCGCCGCGGCTTCCTCGTGCAGGGTTTCGACTTCGATGCGTGCGAGGGTTATCACCTCTACCAGCTCGATGCTGCCGGCAAGTCCCAGCGCCGCTTCGCGCTCTACGGCATCGCCAATCGCCTGCCGCACCGCTTCGTGCCGCACCTCGTGCGCGACCGCCTCAACAACTTCGCCGCCGCGCCCGACGGCTCCTGGATTGCCACCTCCGGCGACCTCGGTCTGGCCGTCTGGAGTGCCGCCGGCAAGCTCCTGTGGTCGGAGGATACCTGGCGCGACGGACGACGCGAGCCAATGGTGCTGGCTGCGCTCGACAAACGGACGCTCCTGGCGGCTCGCGGCATGACGCTGCGGGCCATTCCCGCCACAGCCGGCGGCAAGCCCCGGTGGGAACAGACGCTGGGCAGCACCGACGACATCCGCGCACTGCAGGTCAGCCGCGACGGCGCGACCGTCGCCGCCCTCACCAGCTTCCAGGGCGGTCGGGTCACCGTACTGCGCGGCGGCAAGATCGAGCAGTCGGTCCCCTGTCCCGGCGTCAGCGAGTTCGCCCTTTCGGCCGACGGCGCGCGGCTCGCGCTGGCGCAGGACCGCCGGTTGTCGGTGCTGTCATTGGTGGACGGCGCACGCTGGTCGTTCAACGCGGATTCGGCGCTGCGCCTGCCGCGCTTCTCGCCCGATGGCAAGCGCCTGGCGGTCGCCAGCGAGTTGGGTTCGGTGTACGTGCTGGGTGCCGATGCAGCCATGCTCTACAGCCACGACGTGCACGCCGTGGCGGTGCCGGTCTGGCTGGCTGATGGCGATCTCGTGCTGGGCGACTGGATGGGCAACGTCGTCCGCCTGGATGCCGGCTACAAGCCCAGATGGCAGGTCCGCCTGACCCCGACCGAAGGCGACACGGCCGCTTCGCTCGCCGTGCCGGCCATGCCTACCCACAGTATGGATGGCTGGGGCAACGCCCTGACCGCGCCGCTGGTGACCCCCAATACCCTGACGCAGCAGGACAACCTGCTCGTGCCCCGCACGAATCGCACCTGGTCTTTCGCGATCCGCCTCATGACCAGCGGACGTCAGGCGGAACTCACCCGCAAGGTCGACGAGCTTTTCGACGGCCAGGCCGCTGCTCCGGTGGACGGGCTGATCCCGTGGCCGACGGTCGAAACCTTCGCCGAGCAGTCGCCGGAGAACTGGCTGGAATTCGATGCCGGGATCCGCCTGGTCCGGCTCGACGCCATCACGTTCTTCGAAGATGCCGCCCGGCCCGAGTCCTGGCTGCGCGACGTGAAGTTCGAGCGGTGGGATTTCGGCGCGAGCCGATGGATGCCGGTGGCCCCGCTGCTCTCCAACGCGGCCATCCACAGTCACGCGCTGCCCGGCGGAGTTGAGGGCACGCGCTTCCGCCTCGTGCTCGCCGGAGGCTTCCCGGGCAACATCCGCCTGGGCGAACTGTTCTTCCACGGCCAGGATCTGGGTTCGTCGCACCCCGACGTCCGCGCCGGGCGGCCGGTGGCGGTGCTGTTCGACGACAACATCCTCGATCTGCGCGGACCCTATGAGCACGGGCACAACCCGGGTTTCAAACTCGTATCGGCGAGCGACGCCTGCAGCGGATCGAGTTACATCAGCTTCACGCCCGGCCCAAACAAGCCCGAAGCCGGCCCCCACTCGCTCGTGGCTCACTGGAGCTTCGCCATCCGCGAGCAGCCTCAGGGCGGCGAGTACCGTTACCTGCAGTTCGCAACCAAGGCCCTGTCACCGCAGACCACCCGCGTCACGCTCACGGTCGTCGGTGCCAAGCCGATCGTCGTGGAGAAGCCGTCTGAACAGTGGGCCACGACGCGCGTCGATCTCCTGCCGCTCCTGGGCGGCAAGCCAGCCACGATTACATCCATCAACTTCGGCGCGGAAGGCGGTCCGGCCGCCTTCGATCAGGTTCTCCTGGGGCGGACACTGAAAGATTTGGAGGCTGTCGGGCCATGACCCCCTTCTCCAAACTGCCGCCTGCGACGTGGATCTGGACCGACGCCGACCCGGATGCGCCGGGACAACTCGGGCGCTTCCGCCTGTCCTTCCGGGCCGCCGCGTCCGCGCGCTGGCTGGGTTTTGCGGACACGTTCTACACGCTCACCTGCAACGGCGAGGTCGTGGGTGTGGGACCAGCCACGGGTGTTCACACACAGCCGCGGTTGACGGACTGGGACCTGACGCCGTTTTTGCGGCCGGGCGGCAACGTACTCGCGGTGGAGGTCTGGTTCGATGGCCGCGTGCCGTCGGTCAGCGACGTGGACCCCTGGCAGGCGGGACTGCTCGGCTGGCTGGTCACGCCGGAAACAGTCCTCGGCACCGGGCCCGCGTGGAAGGCGCGCGCCGCGGGCCGCATCGTGCAGGCGCCGATGGCGCGGCGTGCGTTCGGCGGCAAGCGCATCGTCGCGGCGGACTTCCGCAGCGAGCCGGCGGACTGGGCGCAGCCGGGTTTTGACGACCGCGGCTGGAACGCGGCCACGGTCGTGACCGCGCATCCGGCTCCCGCGCGACCGACGCTGCGCGCAAGTCCGCTCCCGCCGCTCACACAGACGCCGCTGCGGCCGGTTGCGCTCATCGATGCCGGCCTGGCGCGGGGCGGGGCGCCGGCGCGCACACCCGACGAGGTCGCCGAGCGCATGTGGGCGCAGGCGCACGAAAGCCTGCTGCGTCCGGCCCTGCGCTTCAGCGTGCTTTCGGCCGAGGAGCGCGAAGGCACGGCCCTGGGCCTGGCGCAGGCGGAGCGCGCGGCCGCGTTCGGGTGGCCCGACCCGGCCGCGGGCTTCCGCGGACCGCTGGCACTGCCGGACCGAGGCGCGGATCTTTACCTGTGCTGGGATCTGGGCCGGCAAACCAGCGGCAACGTGCGACTGGAGGTGGCGTGCGACGGCGACCTGACGATCGATCTCGGGTATGCCGATCACCTCGAGCGCGGACGCGTGAACCCCACGACGCAGGGGCATGTATTCGCGGACCGGCTGATCGTCGGCGCCGGCCGGCAGTGGGTGAGCCTGCCGCTCGACCGGGGTTTCCGCTATCTGCAGTGCACGTTCTCGGCGCCGGCGGTCCTGCACGACCTGCGCGTGGATGAACACCTGTACCCCCACGACGACGCCGTGCGCTTCCGCTGCAGCGACGCCACGCTTAACGGCGTCTGGGAGCTGGCGCGCGCCACGCTGCACCAGTGCTCGCTGACTTCGCACGTGGACAATGCCAGGCGCGAGCGCCAGGGGTGGGGCGGGCCGGACCTCTACGCGCAGATGCACGGCTTCTTCGCCGCGTTCGGCGACCTGCGCCTGAGTCGCAAGATGCTTGAGGACTACCTCGACTTCTTCACCGCCGAGGGGTTCGTTCCGAACTGGTACCCCGCCATCCAGCCGGCGGTACGCTGGATTCCCGCCCACGACCTCTGGTTTCCGCTCATCTGCCGCGACTACCTGCGCTACGCCGACGACCGCGCGTTCGCGCCGCGCCTGCTGGCGGTCAGCGAGACGGTGCTGGGCTTCTACGCGCAGTATCAGGTCCATGGCCTGTATGGGCGCGCGCACGACGGCGCCTGCCGCTGGGCCGAGTGGAACATGAACGCAGCCCAGCAGATCTCCACGTGGGAAAATCTGCTGGCGGCAGCGGGCTGGCGGGCCGTAGCCGAGATGCGCGCCGCGATCGAAGCTTCATCAGTTTCAGGCGCAGCCCCGGCCGGGAGCGGTGGGTTTCAGGCGCTGGGGACGGCGGCGGAAGCCGTGACGGAGTCGGAGCGGCTGGTGGCGGCCATCGCCGCGCAGCTCTGGCACGTGGGGCACGGCGCGCTCGCGCAGGGCACGGCGGACGACGGCCGGTTACTCGACTTCTGTGCGCAAGTGGACAACGCCTTCGCGCTGCTGCACGGGCTGCTGCCGCCGGAGCGCCGCGAGGCGGCCTACCGGTTCTGTGCCGGGGCGAGCGGCACGTGGCCCACCTCGCGCAGCGGCTGGCAGGGCTACGGGCAGGGCGAACGCGTGCGTTACGACGCGCGCAAACCGGTGGTCGTCGGCACGCCCTTCGGCAGTTCGCTCTGCGCGCAGGTTATCCACCGGCGCGATCCGACCGAGGCCGTGCAGTACCTGCGCTACAATTTCGGTGCGATGCTCGACGAAGGCGAGGGTGGGTTGTGGGAGATGTGGCCCATCTACATCCGCGAGCAGACGGCCGCGACCTGTTTCAGCCAGGGCTACGGCGGGCACGTGGCGGCCACGCTGGTGGGTGCGATGCTTGGCCTGACCTTTTCGGCGCCGGGCGGCGCGACGCTGCGTTGGGAGCCGCGCGACAACGGCCTCGCGTGGGTCGAGGGCGCCGTCGCAACGCCGCACGGCGAGGTGAAGGTGCGGTGCGACGCCGCCGGCTTGCACTACACTGTGCCGGCGGGCGATCAGTTGCTCCTCGTCGCCGGCTCGCGCGAAATCCCCCTCCACGGTCCCGCGGCCGGCACGGTGTCGTGAACCGACTGCATGGCAAGGACGCTATTCCGCGCCGAGGAGGAAGTCCTCAAGTGTGATGCCGTGAATACGATCGGTCTCGAAGCGGGATTCGGATAACACGGTCAGGCGGCCCTTCGGGAAGCATTTCGGAAACCAGGTGAAGTCCAACGGCCCGGTTCGACCACGTTTGACTTCGACAAAGTGATCGGGGGCCAAGACGAAATCGAGTTCGTGTTCGCCGCTCTGCCAGAAAGACATCACCTCCGGGAACTCTTCGCCACGGAGGGCAGCCCGCCGGAACAGTTCCTGTGCGACCAGCCATTCGATCAACCCTCCCTGGTCGACCGCGCCGAGCGCGTGGAAGTCGGCGGGTCGCCGTAGGCGCCCGGGATGCCAGACGGCGGCCACGAGCAGATTGGTGACGTGAAACTTGCAGGGGCGGCGGCGATTGAGGCGCCGATGGGATTCGTCCCAGGCGAAGCAGGATGCCACGCTCATCAGGTCGGACAGGAGATCGACATAGCCGCCGGCCACCGTGTTGTTGGCCAGTCCTGCTTCGCGTGCCAGCTTCGACTGGCCGACGGGCGTGCCGGCGAAGCGCATCAGGCAGTCCATCACACCCACCATCATGGGCCTGGACCGACCCGATGCCGACACTTCGCCGTAGACCCAGTCTCGGACCATCTCCAGAACATGGTCAGGCAGGTGACCCTGCACGGCCAGGGAAGCAGAGGCACAAGGAGATCCGCCGGAAAGCAGGTAGGCGGGCAGGACCTCGGAGGGGCTCATATGGGGCGCGGCTACCCGCCTGAACTCCGTGTAGGACACCGGCGTGAAGATGTAGCTCGTGCGCGCGAGAGCCCCTTTGCGTCCGGGCAGTCGCTCCGCCCCGCGCCGGAGATCCGCCGCTTTCGATCCCGTGGTCACAACCAGTACGCGTTTCAACTCGCCGCGGTCAAGCAGGCGCTTGAGTCCATTCTGCCAGTCCCTGATGGCGGTGATCTCATCGATGAAGAGCCGTCGGACGCGCGCCTGGGCGGCGTAGGCGGGCAGTACGCCTCGAATGGCCTCCACAAGGGCATCGGCGTCGCGCAGTTCGTCCCCGTCAATCCAGAATGCGGACCCGGGACCATACCGTCCGACGGTCGCGGCGATTTGTTGCTGCAGCCAGGTGCTCTTGCCGTATTGCCGTGCGCCGCGAACGAGCAGAAGGCCCGGGGCCTCCGGCAGCTCTTCGATGCCGAAGCTCGTGTCCATGACGAAGGGCTGTTCCCGCAGCTCGTCCAACTTGGGCAATACGCCGGGGTCGGAGATGTTTCCCGCCCCGAGCGCCACATTCACTTCGTGCATGTCCATCTTACAATCCTCAACGGGCGGAACGGTCGATAGGCCAACGTTCAGGACGTTAGCATGCCAAACGCACTGAACGTTGACAAGGCAAGACACCAATGTCGCGGCCGCATCCCCGGATATCCCAGAAAGCGCAGTCACCGGTGACCAATGGTCGGTAATCCGGGTCGATCGACAAACTAAACGCGCCCCCGGCGGAGCCGGGGGCGCGTTTGTCAATCGACCCGTTATCACCGCTGCGCCCGAAACGCCCGAAACGGGGTGTGATCCAAGATAGTTGATGGTGTAGCGGCCGGGACGGCTGGAGTTTGT
>CAZZCT010000020.1:0-43680 GCA_964652365.1 uncultured Lentisphaerales bacterium | reverse complement strand
CCCCCGGCGTGACTCGAACACGCGACCGGCGGATTAGAAATCCGCTGCTCTGTCCTGCTGAGCTACGGGGGCAAAGAGTTCCCGGCTTTTCACGTTGCATCATACGGCGGCAGGGAGTCGCCTTTCAAGTTGAACCGTGCACCGGCCTCGCCCGGTTGCGCGAGCTGCTGCCGGCCTGGTGCGCCACCTGGAGGAAGGCGGCGTACCAGGCGGTGGTGAATACGTGGCTCCGCACCGAACCTCCGCGCCACGTTCAATGCAAGGGAAGCAAGAATGGAGCAACGTCTTGACGTTACAACGTCTAAACGCTATACTGACGCCTGAAATGGAGGTGTGCCGTGACAACATTGACCAAACGGGCGACCGTCTACCTTGAGCCGCAGTTGCACCGGGCTTTGCGTCTGAAGTCCGTGGAGACAGCACGGTCCGTCTCAGACCTGCTCAATGACGCCATCCGGCATGACCTGGCCGAAGATGCCGATGACTTGGCAGCCTTCGACGCGCGGAAGAACGAACCGAGGATCGGATTCGAGGATTTCGTGAAGGAACTCAAGCGTCATGGCAAGCTATGAGGTCCATTTCCGCAAGTCGGTAATCAAGGATCTCGACCCGATTCCCAAGCGGGATGTCCAACGGATCGTGGAGGCCATTTCGGCCCTGGCCGACAACCCACGGCCGCCACAGGTTAGGAAGCTCACGGGCTCGGAGAGGTACCGGCTCCGATGCGGAGTGTACCGAGTGCTCTATGAGATCCAGGACGATGTTCTTGTGGTGTGCGTCGTCAAAGTTGCACACCGTAAGGACGCGTATCGAGACTGAATCGAACTTCCCGCTGAAAGGAACCATGAACGTCATCAACACCAACCCGACCGCGGCCGGAAGCAGTCCGGCGCAGGACCCCTCGCAGGTCGCCCCTTCCTGCAAGCGGGCGGTCGGGGCCCCGCTTCCGGAGATCGGCCGCGATCCGCGCCGGCACTACTGGGTCCAAAGCACGAAGCCGGAACTCGAAGGCAAGCTCGGCACCACCTTCACCCTCTCGAACGGCCTGTTGGGGCTGCGCGGCGCACACGAGGAGTGCCCGGCCTGGGGACGCCCCGAGTTCTACGTGGCCGGAACCTATGCCGGCGGACCGGCCTCGCTGCTCGGCATCCATGACCCGGACCACATCCTGACCCACCCGGACCGCATCACACCCGAGGCCCTCAAGACCCTGCGGCCCGATGTGATCTGGACCCTGCCGAACCTGCCGTTCCCGGTGGCCGTTCGGCTGGCAGTGGATGGCGTGACGTTCACACACGAGACCATGAAAGTCCTGAGCAACGAGCGCCTGCTCGAAACCGACCGGGCCGTGGTCCGGCGCTGCCTGGTCTTCCGCGACGCGGCCGGACGCCGCACGCGCGTGGAGTCCGAACGCTTCGTCAGCATGGCCGACCGCAACCTGATCTGCCTGCGCTACCGCGTGCGCCGGCTCGGACACGCGGCGCCCCTGACCGTGGAGGGATTCCTCAAGACCGATGTGACCAACCAGAACGGCGTGCTGCTGTGGAGCCCCGGACGCAGCCTGAACGAGCCGGGACGCAAGGCCATCGAATGCGTCACGCACGTCAGCAACCACCACGTGGTCATCGCGCAGCAGACCACGCTGACGCCGACTGCGGACGGGCTCCAACTGGAGTTGTTCGCCGTGGCAGGCGAGCTGCCGTTCGACGAGGCGCTGACCCGGGCTGCAGCCGCCGCCGGACGCGGTTATACCGCCTGCTGCCAAGACCACGTCGCGGCGGTTGCCGCCGAACTGTCGGGCGGCGCGCTCGAGACCGACGCCGACTGGGCCACGGTCCAGGGCCTCAACTTCGGGCTGCTGCACCTGAACATGGCCATTGGCCCCGCCACGGCGCGCACCGGCGTGCCGATCAAGGGCCTGACCGGCTACGGCTACCGCTTCGTTAACTTCTGGGACATGGACTTTCACATGTTCCCCTACTACCTGATGACCAAGCCGGACGCCGCCCGCGACCTGCTCGTCTATCGCTATGGCCAGTTGGATGTCTACCGCGAAAACGCCCGGCGCTGGGGCGCCAAGGGCGCGCAGGTGCCCTGGGAGACCAACACGCGCGGCGAAGAGGAGACCGCCCCCTGGCTTTGCCTGCAGGAGCGCGAAATCCACATCTCCGCCGATGCCGCCTGGATGTTCAAGCAGTACGCCGAGATCACCGGCGACAACTCCGTGCTCGACACCATGGGCGCCGAGTTCGTCTTCGAGACGGCCCGCTTCTACGCCTCCCGCATCCGCTGGGTGGCCACCCGCAACCGCCACGAGCTGCCGGACATCGGCTGCCCGGACCAGTACCACACGTTTGCCGACAACAACGTGTTCATCAGCCTCATGGCACGCTGGAACCTTGAGTACGCCGCCGGTCTGGCGGATGACCCACGGTATGCAGCCGTGGCCGCCCGGATCAAGCTGGCCCCGGCGGAGGTCGCGGCCTGGCGCAACCAGGTCGCCACGCTCTTCATCCCGGCGCCGGACGCCGCCGGCATCATTGAGGAGTTCGACGGCTTCTTCGGCCTGGCGCCCGACCTGGAGGGGATCACCGAGAGCTACTGCCGGCACTCCCAGGCAGTCAAGCAGCCGGACGTGCTGGCGGCCACGGTGCGGTTCGAGCGCCTGTTCAACACCGAGGTCCGGCGTGCGAACTGGCGGTTCTACAACGCCCGCACGCTGCACGGCTCGTCGCTCTCGCTGCCCGGCATGGCCTTGTCGGCCGCCCGCTGCGGGCTGAACGACGAAGCGCTCTACAACCTGCACAAGTCGGCCCGCATGGATCTGGACGACGTCAACCTCGATACCGAGCGCGGCGTGCACGTCTCCGGCACGGCCGTGGCCTGGCAGGCGATCGTGTTCGGCCTGGGCGGGTTAACCCCCACGGCGGACGGTCTAGAGCTGCGGCCCAACCTGCCGCGGCAGTGGGAATTCCTCACGTTCACGGTGCACTGGCACGGTCAGCGCGTACGCGTGGACGTGCGGCGGGAGGCGGTGACGGTCCAAGTCGGAACACGAAACACCGCCGCGGTCGTGGTGCGGTGGCGCGACGACGCGCCGCTCTCAATCCCAGCCGGCGGCAGCCAGAAGTGGACGGTGGCACCATGACGATCCAGGCAGACATCACCTTCATCGGCCACATGTGCATTGATGAAGTCCATCCCTACCAGGCCGAGGTGCGCGTGGCCCCGGGCAGCGCGGTCCTGTGCGGCGCCCTGGCCGCGGCCCGGATCGGTTGCCGCACGGCGGTGATCGCCCGCCTGCACCCGGACGACGAGCCGTTGCTGCAACCCCTGCGCGACGCCGGGGTGGCCTGCGTACTGGTGCCGGCGCCAGAGACCAGTCGCATGGAGGTGGTGCATCCCAGCGCCGACGTGGATGAACGCGAGATGCGGCTCAAGCAGAACGCTGGCTTCTTCGTCGCCGACGAGATCCCGCCGCTGGCCGGACGCTTCGTGCATCTGGCGGGGATCTCGGACCGCGAGTTCACGCTGCCCTTCATGGAGGCGCTGAAGGCCCGTGGGGTCAGCCTTTCCGCCGACATGCAGAACCTCGTGCGTCAGGTCGATCCCGCGACGCGCGTGGTCGCTTTCCGCGACGCGCCGGACAAGCGCCGCGTCGTAGCGCTGCTGGACCGGGTGAAGCTGGACGTGGTGGAGGCCAAACTGCTGACCGGCGAGGATGACCTGGAAACAGCGGCGCGCCAGGTGGCTTCGTGGGGATGTCCCGAGGTGGTCATCACGCGGGCCGACGGGGTTCTGGCCTGCGTCCGGGGCGAGGTCTGTTTCGAGCGCTTCTCGAACCGCAACGTGACCGGCCGCACCGGCCGGGGCGACACCACCTTTGCCGGCTACATGGCCTGGCGGCTCGAGCATTCGGCGCCGGAGGCGCTCAAGTTCGCGGCAGCGCTGGTGTCGATCAAGATGGAAACACCCGGTCCGTTTGCGGGAACGCGCGCGGACGTGCTGGCGCGCATGCGGGCGTAGGTGCCTGTCGGGCTCGTCTCCACCTGTCTTCCATGCTACTGCCTCGCCAAAGGGGATCCTATGCGCGTCGTGCGGTTGATCGTGCTCCTTCCGGTTATGGCGTCCATGGCTTACGGCGGGGCCATGACGTTCGACGAAACGACGGCGGCCCACTGGTTGGACTCGCGCCTCCTGAACTGTGCCCTGGCGCCAGTATCCGCGGCTTCCGCGTCTGCGCCGACCCCGCCCGTTCCCGGCCTCGACGTCGTTGCGAACAATGACCCGGTCATTCCGAATGGGCGCGTCGGACAGCCGATGAAGATCGGCGACCGAATCTTCACCCGCGGGCTCTATTGCCATGCGGTCAGCAAAGTCGTCGTGCGCTTGCCGGCCCCCGGCCGGGCGTTCTCCGCTATTGTCGGGCTTGATCACAACGACGACACCGCCCGCGGTCGAGGAAGCGCGATATTCTCCGTCGCGGCCGACGGCCGGGCGCTTTTTCGGTCTCCAGTCATGAAGTATGGGACGCCGGCATGCGAGGTCTCGGTCGCGCTGGGCGGAGCCACCACGTTCACACTGGAGGTCGGCGATGCGGGCGACGGCATTTCATGGGATCAGTCCGACTGGGCCGAGGCCAAGGTGACCCTTGAGGACGGTCGCGAGCTGTGGCTTGGCGACATGGCATTGCGGGACCCCACCGGCGATGGCTCCTTCAGACCCATGCCACGCAGCAGCATGCTCCTCTTCTCGTTCGAGTACGGTGGCCAGCCTTCCGACGCCTTGCTGGCTGGGTGGCCGAGGCGAACCGAGACGCGCTCGCTCGATAGGGGCCGCCGGCAGCACGTCGTGACGTGGACGGATGCGCGGACCGGTCTTGAAGTGCGTTGCGTCGCCGTCCTCTACTCTGATTTCCCGGTCACCGAATGGACGGTGTACTTCAAGAACACGGGAACGAACAGCACGCCGCTGCTGCGGCACATTCAGGGGCTCGATGCGGCACTGACACGCTCGCCTCGGGGGGAGTTCGTGCTGAATTCCTGGAAAGGCGACACCGGCGCATCCGATCTCTATGAGCCGTCATCGGACACGCTGGTGCCCGGCGCGCACAGGCGTTTCGCCCCGGTCGATGGACGGGGCAGCAGCGGCGCATTCCCCTACTACCACCTCCGCTTGCCAGCCGGTGGCCTGCTGCTGGCGGTCGGCTGGCCTGGGCAATGGTCGACGTGCTTCATCCGGGACCACGACCGTGACCTGCGGCTGATCGCGGGTCAGGAGCGCACGTGCCTGTCACTCAAGCCCGGAGAGGAAGTCCGCTCCCCGCTCATTGCCTGCATGTTCTCGAAAGGCGAGGATCCCGTCGAAGCTCAGAATCTCTGGCGACGCTGGATGTGGGCTTACAACGTGCCGCGTACGGCCGACGGCGCATTGCCGCCGCCGATCCTGTTCGGCAACACCTCGATCGAGTTCAACGAGATGGTCAACGCCACCGAGGCGAATCAGACGCAGTTCATCGATCGCTACGTCGAAGAGAGGATCCCCATCGACTACTGGTGGATGGATGCGGGCTGGTATCCGTGCGAGGGTCAGTGGCAACAGACCGGCACGTGGGAACCGGACCCCTCCCGCTTCCCTCGAGGTCTGCGCGCCGTCTCGGACCATGCCCGGGCGCGGGGCATCAAGACGCTCGTCTGGTTCGAACCGGAGCGCGTCGGGGGCGGGTGGCTGAGCCAGCAACATGCCGAATGGCGGATCGGTGCCCTGCTGAACCTGGGCCATCCGGAGGCCTGGCGTTGGCTGGTGGATCGGGTGGACAGCCTGATCACCACGCAAGGCATCGATCTCTACCGTCAGGATTTCAACCTGAGTCCCCTCGCTGGCTGGCGGGGAAACGACGCGGCGGATCGACAGGGCATCACCGAGAACCTGCACATTCAGGGGTACCTGGCCTACTGGGATGAGCTTCGCCGTCGCCATCCCCAGCTCATCATCGATGGCTGTGCATCCGGCGGCCGTCGCAATGATCTCGAGTCCTTGCGCCGAGCCGTGGCGCTTCATCCCACGGACTACGACTACGGCGATCTCACCACGAAGCAGGCGTTCCATGTCAGCCTGTTTCAGTGGGTTCCCTATTTCGGGTCGATCGTTCTTCCGATGGACCGTCCCGACCCGTACGCGATTCGCAGCAGCCAGGGACTGGGGACCGTGTTCGTCTACGACTTGCGACGGAAGGATTTCGACTACGCCCGCTTGCGCGAACTGGCCGCTCAGGTAAAACCCGTCGCCGACTGTTACACGGGGGATTTCTACCCTCTAACCCCCTACACGCGGCAGGAGGACCAGTGGATCGCCTGGCAGTTCCACCGGTCCGACCGGCATGACGGGGTGATCCAGGCGTTTCGGCGCGGCCGGTGCGACTCGAGCGACAAGACGTTTCGCCTGAAGGGGCTCGATCCCGCTGCCCGCTATCGGATTCAGGATCTTGATCGCGACGCGCCTCAGGTGTTCCTGGGGCACGAGCTCGCGACTGGAGGTCTGCCGGTTCACATCCCCACGCAACCCGGTGCCGCGGTCATCCGTTATTCGGTCGATCGGTGAGCGCGCCGCGCCTGGCACCGTCGTAACGCCGAACGCATCGGATCGCGCCGTTGGGAAGGCGCAGGCTTGACGCCCATGCCGGACGGGCGGGAGCGCGGCTACGGCAGGTCTTCGTGCCGGCGTTTCGAGGAGAACGCGGTAAGCCGCGTGCGGCGCAGTTCGCCGGGCGTGACGTTGAGATGCTTGCGGAAGAGACGGGTCAAGTAGTGCTGGTCGGAGATTCCCGAGAGCGGCGCTACGTCCTTGATCGGGATATCCGTCGACATGAGGAGGCCCTGGGCATGCTCGACGCGCAGTGCGCGCAGGTCGTCGGATACAGGTCGTCCGGCCTTCGCCCGGTAGACGCGTGAGAAATGACAGCGGCTGAGGCCGGCAACTTGCGCGAGCTCGTTCAGGGTCAGCGGCTTGCCGATATTGGCCCGGATGTGCGCCCGGACGCGGGCCACCAGGGGGTCCTGGCGATCCGCCGTTTGGCGTTGCCATTCGGAGAGCAGGGCCTGAAAGTAGAGGTGCTTGCGCGCGGCGGAGTCCTCCTCGTGCCGTGGCCACTCCTCCGTGAGCCACCGCGCCAGCACACGCATCCGGCCCTGTGCATCGTCCACCCTCACGGGGAAGCGGTCCGCCGGGGCGTTCCAGGCGAAGGAGATGGTGATCGACTCGTGGGGGGCGTCCGGGTCCGTCCACTCCTCGTGCGTCCGTCCCTTGGCGAAGAACAGACACTGGCCGGGGCCGGCCTCCTGTTCGCGCCCGGCGATTCTCACGAACGATCGCCCGCGGCACACGATCAGCCACTGGTGATAGGGATGCGATTCCGGCAGGACGCGCCACTCGGGGGCAACCTGCAACCGACAGACCATCAGCAAGCGGGAGTGATGTTTCATTCGCCTAACATGGGCCGCAACGTAGTGCAATAAATAGCAAGAGCGCCCCATTGTGGCAAGCATCGATCATGTCCCATAATAGAAAACGCAGGCCAAGATTGGCTCACACGCGGAAATGGCCGAGATGGCTGTAGCGCAACAAGGCACAAAGGAAGCAGGAAGGCCGTGAAAATCGCCGCGTCGTCATGCTGCTGGTGGCATCATGCGTTGGAGGAGGGCGTCGGCCTGGCCGCCGCCGCCGGGTTCACGGCCTACGAGCCGCTCATGTTCCCCGACGAGATATTCCCGCTTCACGGCAATCTGCTGCGAATGACGTCCGCGCAGATTGTGCGGCTCATGGCGGATCACGGCATGACGCTGGCCGCCCTGCACGTCGGAGCCATCCCCGGCGCCCCGCCGGCTCGGCATCGCGCGTGCATTGACTACGTGAAGCGCGCCATCGAAGCCGCGGGGGAGACGGGGTGCAACCTTGTCGTGGTCGGCGGCCCGGACCGAGCCGCCGAGCCGTTCTTCCCCTTCCTCAAGGCCTTGGAGCAGCTCGAACCCCAACTGCGCGGCACGCCCGTGCGCCTGGCGCTGGAGAACCACTTCAGGAACTGGATCGAGTCGATCCCCGACTACGAGCACATCTTCGATTATCTTGCCAGTCCGAACATCGGGCTCACCCTGGACACCGGGCATTTCACGTCGGCGGGGATCGACCCCGAGGCGGTGGCGCGACGGTTCGGGATCGCCAAGGTGTTTCACGTGCATATCAAGGACCATCGGGGGACGCAGTCGGTCCCGCTGGGGACCGGACAGACGAACAACTTCGGCACAGTCCGTGCGCTTCGGGAGGCCGGCTATGCCGGCTACCTCAGTCAAGAGATCGAGTGTGGACAGGGGCCGGAGGCCGACCACGCGGCGGCAGCCGGGGCAGGCTACATGCGGAAACTGTTGGAGTGTTGACGACATGAACGAGGCCAGAATCGGATTTGTGGGTTGCGGCACGCATTCGACCAATAACCTGTACCCCATGTTGGCGTACGCGCGCGCCACGCTGGAGGCTGTGTGCGATCAGGACGAGGCGTTGGCCCGCCGCAACGCGAAGCGTTTTGGCGGCAAGGCGTGTTACACGTCCGTGGACGCGATGCTGGACCACGCGGCGCTCGACGGCGTGATGATCGTGGGGCCTGCCACGCTGCACTATGAAGCCGGACTCAAGGCGCTTCAGCGTGGGCTTCCGGTCTTCGTGGAGAAGCCGACGGCGCCGGACCTTGCGCGCACTGAGGAATTGGTTCGGGCGGCCAAGGCCCATCGCACGTTCCTGATGACCGCCTTCATGAAACGGCACGGGATGACCTACGGCAAGATCCGCGAGTTCATCCGGTCCGGCCGTTTCGTTCCGAACGCATGCCAGATGAAGTACATGCATTGGCCCATGGGACCGGAGAGCCTGAGGGACATGCTCCTCTCCATGTCGACCCATCCCATCGATCTGGTGCTCTCCTTCTTCGGTGAACCGACGCGCATTCAGTGCACCTTGGGCAAGGGGGACAACGGATGGCTGAGCCTGGCCGTCAACCTGAGCTTCGCCGGAGGACGCGTCGCCCAACTGGCTCTGGGCTCACAGGTGCGGATCCAGGAACACTTCGAGATGGCCGGCGCGCTGGACGGAAAGCCGGCCGTGTTCGTGGTCGATAATGTGGCCCACATGGAGCTTCACACGCAGGGTGGCGGCGGCGTGGACCTGCTCACGCCGGACATGGATCAGATCCGTCCGGCCTTCGATCTCGCAGATATCCAGGTCTGGCGTCCTGACTACGGGATTCCGAACATGGGACAGAGCCGCCACTTCATCCAGGGATTTGCCGGCGAAGTGCGCGAGTTCTGCGATGCCATCCTGGAGAAGCGGGAACCGTGGCCCGGCACGGACGACGCGCTGCCGGTGATGCGTGTGATCGAGGCGATCCATAGCAATCCCGACGGCACGACGAATCTGTAACGGAAGGACGATCTGCGATGAACGATTCGCCGTTCGGACAGCCGTCCGCCTGGGTGAGGCGGACCCTGGCCGGCCTGAGTCTGGAACAGAAGGTCCAGCAGCTCATCAGCCCGATCCTGCGCCCATCCGTCGGGCGCGAGGAACTCCGCGACCTGTTCGCGGGCCGGACGCCCGGCGGGGTGTGCCTCGCTTCGGGCACGGCGGCGGAAATCGCCGCCTTCACCGCGGCCCTGCAGGAGCTGTGCGCGCTGCCGGCGATCGTCGGTACGGATCTGGAGAACGGCCCCGGCCGGATCGTCAGGGACGCCACTCAGTTCCCGGACCTGATGGGCATGGCCGCGGCGGATTCCGAGACGCTGGCCTACACGATGGGCGAGGCGGCCGCCTGGGAAGGCCGGGCTTGTGGAATCCACTGGAACTACGGGCCGGTCGTGGATCTCAACGCCAACCCCCACAATCCCATCACGTGCACCCGGAGCTGGGGCGACGACGTGGATCGCATCGTTCGCCTCAGTTCGGCTTTCATCCGGGGGCAACAGAAGAACGGGCTTTGCGCGTGTGCCAAGCATTTTCCCGGCGACGGGTTCGACGATCGTGACCAGCACCTCGCCACGAGCGTCAACCCGCTGACCATGGAGCAGTGGTTTCGGCTGAGCGGGCGCGCCTTTGCCGGCGCCTATGCCGCCGGCGTCTGGAGCACCATGGTCGGCCATATCGCGCTGCCCGCTTGGGACGCGGGGGACGGCCGCGGACTTCAGTCGGCCCCGCCGGCCACGCTCAGCCGGCGCCTGACGACGGACCTGCTGCGGGGTACAATGGGCTTCGCCGGTGTCGCCGTCTCGGACGCCATGGGCATGGCGGGGGTCACCTCGCGGGGATCGCGCGAAGATATCCTCGTGGCGGCGGTGAACGCCGGCTGCGACCTGCTGATCTTCCTGAATCTCAAGGAGGACTACGAGATCCTTCTGCGCGCGGTGAAGAACGGCCACATCGGCGAGACGCGCGTCAACGAGGCTGTCGGCCGCCTGCTTCGCTTGAAGGAGCTCTTGGGATTGCACCGTGGCGCCGGCCCTCGTGCCTGCCCGCCTGCCCGGCTCAAGCGCTATCGCGCGGCCTCGGTCAAGGCCTCGGCCGCCGCCCTGACCGTTGTCCGGCAGGCGGGTGAAGCGCTGCCGGTTCCCATGAACCGCGGCTCGCGCCTGTTGTCCGTTCACATCCGCGCCGACGCCGAGTATCATGTTGACGGAGTGGATGAGCTGCTGAGGCGGCACGGCGCGACAGTGGACCGCGTGACGGAGGTCGATCTGGATGCGGACCCGTACACCCCCACGGATCTGAGCCGGTACGACGGAGTGTTGTTTCACTTCGTGTTCGGGCCCAACTGGGGCACGGGTCGAATACGTCTGGGTGGACGATACATGCGGAAACTCTGGACCTTGCTGGAAGCCCGGCACCCCCACTTCGCCGCGATCTCCTACGGTTCGCCGTATCATCTGTACGACATCCCCCACCTGCCGACTCTCTTAAACGCCTACAGCACCAATCCGGAGACGTTGCAGTCCGTGGTGCGCTGGCTTCGCGGAGAGCTGCAGGCGACCGGTCGGAGCCCGGTCGACCTCGAACGCCCGTGGCGCGTGAATGCACCGTGGGCTCGGAGTCTGTGAGGGTGGTCGGTCGCGCCGGGGTGTGGACACCCGGCCAGCGACGGCAACGAATGGCGCCAGTCGAGTCAACGTAGGATAAGGGAGTAGATCCATGAATGTGAAAACTGTGTTTCTGGGAGTCGTGCTGGCAACGGCGGGGATCGCGGCGTCAGCCGGCGAACGCTATGACTTGGAGTCGCAGTTCCCGACGAGCGCCAACGACAACTCCAGCGTCTGGTCGTGCCGATATCAGGCGGACGGAGTTCCGAACAACCTGGCTCGCGACGGCAACTATGAGATCCTGCCGTTCCTGAACACGCAGTTCGCGGGAGCGGCCGGGCTGGTGGGATGGAGTGTCGATGGGTCGCACACGGAGCCGGCTGTCTGCCGTAACTTCAGCGGATCGCCGATCAGCTTCGGGGCGAACCTGACGATCGGGGTGGGGGTCGTGCATGCGCACCCGAATCCGAGTCAGCTCGTGGTGATGAGTTGGCTGGCGCCTCACGACGGCGTCGTGAGTGTCCGCGCGTCGTTCACTGATCTGAACGGCTCCATGGGTAACGGCGTTGACTGGCACATCGAGCAGGGCGCCGTGAATCTGGCCGGGGGCTCAATGGCGAACGGCGCGGGCGTCAGCGTGACGCAGATCCTGAGCCGCGTCTGCGTGGTTGCTGGCGATCGCATCCATTTCATCGTCAGCCCCAAGGACAGCGATTACAACGCGGATTCCACCCGTGTGACGGCCCAGATCAAGTACGGCGACCTGCTCAACCTGGATATCAACGGGTACGACCCGGCCAATGACTCGGTACCAGATGCTTCAGCGACCGCCTCGGGCGCGGCGGCGACAGGGGTGGTCGGAGACAAGTGGAACAGCCTGGTCATCGCCAACAGTACGGCGGCCTCGGTAACGACGCCCGCGCTCTCCCTTGTCGACGGTGTGCAACGGACCCTGGTGAGCCTCAAGATAGCCAGCGCGGGCCCCGGGAACCTGCTCGCGGACTCGCTCGTGGGCACGCCGCACCAGCTCAACGCACTCCTCCAGGACTACGTCGTCGCCATCGCAGATCCGGCCGACGGGTGCACGAACATCACGCTGACGGTGAACGGACTGCGGCCCTCTGAGTACTACGACCTGTATATCATGGCTAGCGCGGGAGACTTCGGGAACGCCTTGGCGATCGCGGCGAATGGACAGACAAACACCCTCATCGGAGGGTGGGCCGGCAGCTACGAGGCCGGGCGGAACTACCTTCCCGTCTTCGACGTCCTGGCCAACGGGTCGGGTGCGATCACCGCCACGATCATCCCGACCGGCGGTCAGCCTGCCGTCCTGAATGGCATTCAGCTCTTCGGCCCGATCCCGTTGGCGAGCCGCGGTACCGTGGTCTTCCTGCATTGACAGGTCAGGACCGCGGCGACAGGCAAGCCCGCCGCGCGGCTGCGCCGCAAACACACAAGGGGGTAACTTCGATGGGCGGCGTGGCCGATGACGATCCCGAGGCCGATAGCGGTTTCCCCACCGCGGCCGGGACAAGCCCGGCCCTCCATTGGCCGGCCGCCGCCTCTGGAGGGGCGACCCTGTGTCGCCCGCAGCGGGGTGAAGTTATGGACGAGCCGGCCGCGCGGCTGCGCCGCGAATGTTCGAGGGCGTAACTTTCTTTCGCCGTTGGAGCACCTGAACCGCAGATTGACGAATCATGAAGGGATGGGATTGACTTCGACATTCTGCGGTTTGGTGACGTATTCACAGACAAAGACCAAAGACAACGACACCCGACAAAGATTCCGCACTCCGTCGTTGTCTTCAATCTTCGTCTCCGGTCTTTGTCTCGTGCCTGCCTCCAACCGAACTGCGACAAAATGGCCAAGTTATGGACGAGGGCGCTCGGGGCACACCGTCAGGCCTGCTCGCGCCGGGACGATGAACCGGACCGGCCCGCGAGGATCTGCACACCTTGAAGGCGCGCCGAAGCGCGTTCGAATGTTGCCATGGCCTCTGCCCCGGCTCGCAGGTATTGGGCGTGGATGATGCGGTCGGCAAAGCCGGGGTTGGCTGTGGCCAGTCCGGGCGTGGTCAGGACGGCGGCCGCTACGCCGTCGGCTTGCACGTCACCGCTTTCGAGAAATGCCGCCAGTCTGGCCAACGCCTCCGCCTTGGGCACGCGAAAATGGTGCTGCAAGGCGAAGTAGGTCTCGCAGACGACGAGATCCGATACAGCCACCGCCACGCCCGCGGAGCGCTGCGCAAGCATCCACTCGAGCGCAGCCACGGCCTGGTCCTGCGGCGCTCCCGTCAGCAACCGCAGAACCACAGAGGTGTCGAGCCCCACCGTCACCGGGACACCTCTTCGTGTCGACGCCCGTGTGCGATGCTGCGACGCACCGAGGCTATGTCGTATCGTCCCTCCGCGTTGCGGGCGTAGGCACTCAGGGAGGCGAACCACGCCGGACGAGGCGCATGGACCGCCGCGGGCCGGGGCGCTTGTCCGCCCCCCTCTGCCGTCGCGCTGTCGTCCAGCCAGCCGGCGAAGAGCTCGATGACGACCTCCCGGATCGCCCGCCCCTCGAGGGCACTCCTCGCCTTCACCTGGCGGTAGATCGCATCCGGAATGTCGATGGTGGTCTTCATGCGGTTAAAATATAACCATATTCCTGTCTTACCGTCAATATGCCACCCCACGGGTCTCACATGGTCGTGAGAACGTGAGAACCACCGCAATACCAGCGGCAATCAAGGCCAGAGGGGCGGGCCTGCAAGTCCCGCCCTACTCATGGGCCGCCCCGGCGACGGGGTCGCGGCGCCAGCATCCGGCTTGTGCCCCGGGGACGCACGTCGGGCCGACGTGCGCCACTGAACCTGGAATCGGAAGTCGAACCACGGATAGACACGGATACACACGGATAGGGAAGGACTTGCGCTCGACGGAGCTTTCGCCCAATGGTGAACTCCAGACGCGGCAAGAAATCGTTGGAATCCGTGTCTATCCGTGTTCATCGGCGGTTCCAACTGCTGTTTCTAGGCTGAAACGACTCAGCAGGTGCAGACCTCTCGAGTTCTGGCACCCCTTCAGGGCGCGATCCGCCTGCTTCTGGTTCCGGGGGTATCGCTCCGCACAACCCCAGGCTACGTTCTGGCATCCCGCCGGGATGCGAGGGAGTACATTGGGGATGGGACGGTAGTTAGCCGCACATCCCGCCGCCAACCGCTTACCGGTCACCGGCAACTGCGCTTTCCAGGATGAGACCTCAGCGCCCCTGCGCCTCCGCGCGAGAAGAAACGTCTTAGCCTGCGCAATCTGCGCATCGAGGAGGCGCTTGCACAACCTCAGGTTCGTGTAAGCGGAGGGTTCAGGGTTCGGGGTTCAGGAGGCGTTTCATGCCTGAACCCTGATTCCCGGCTGAAACAGCCAACGTCGCTACTGCGCCAGCGGCGCCAGGGCGGCGTTGAGTTCCAGGTAGCGCGCGTAAACCTCGTCGTAGGCCTTGACCGTCGCCGCATCGGGTTCGGTACGGGTGGCGGGGTCCAACTGCACATAGCGGGCGGTGAGGTCGCGCAGGGCAACGGGCGCACCGCTCTGACGCGCGTGGCACCACATGGCCTGCAGCACGCCGCCCATGGCGCCGGCCTCGGCGCTGGTCGGGCAGATCACGGGGCAGCCGAACACGCCGGCCACGATCTGCCGCCAGATGCGGCTCTTGGAGCCGCCGCCCACCAACCGCACCTCGGTGGCGGTCACGCCCTGCCGGCGCAGGATATCCAGCCCGTAGCGCAGGCCCAGGGTCGCCCCCTCCATGGCCGCGCGACAGAGATTGGGCCGCGTGCAGTTGGCGCTCGACATACCGGCAAAGGCCGCCCGCGCGCGCGGCAGCGGCGGGGTGCGCTCGCCGTTGAAGTAGGGCAGCAGCAACAGTCCGTCGGCGCCGGCCGGCGCCTGCGCCACCAGGTCGTCGAAGGTTCGCACGTCGCAGACCAGCAGTTCGCGCGTCAGCTCCGTGGCGACCGTCACGTTCATGGTACATACCAACGGTAGCCAGCCACCGGAGCTTGAGCAGAAGGCCGCCAGCTCGCCCTTGGGATCAATCACCGGCTGGTCGGCGTAGGAGTAGATCGTGCCGGAGGTGCCCAGGCTGGTGGTGATGATGCCCGGCTCGACGTTGCCGGTGCCGATCGCTGCCATCATGTTGTCGCCGCCGCCGGAAGAAACCACCACGCCGGCCGGCAGGCCGAACTCACGGGCGATCTCGGGCCGCAGGGTGCCGACCGGCTCGTCGGCGGCGATGACCGGCGGCAGGCAATCGGCCAGCCGGCCCGAGTCATCGATCGCGGCAACCAGCTTCTTGGACCAGACCCGCTTGCGGACGTCGAAGAAGGCCGTGCCAGAGGCATCGCCACACTCCATGCGGCGTTCGCCGGTAAGCCAGAAGTTAAGGTAGTCGTGCGGCAGCAGCACGGTGGCCAGGCGTTCGAAGTTGGCCGGCTCGTGCTGCTTGAGCCACAGCACCTTCGAGGCCGTGAAGCCGGCGGCGACGGCGTTGCCGATCGCCTGGATCACGCGCTTCGGACCGCCGGCGCGGGCCGTGATCTCCTCGCACTGCGACACGGTCTCGGTGTCGCACCAGAGCTTGGCCGGCCGGATCACGCGCCCCTCGCGGTCCAGCGGCACGAAGCCGTGCTGCTGGCCTGAGACGCCGATCGCCACGACGGCCTGGCGGTCCACGCCGGGCGCCGCCAGACACTGCTTCAGGGTGGCGGTGGCGGCATCGACCCACCACTGCGGGTCCTGCTCGCGCCGGCCGGCGTGGTTCTCGATCAGGTCATGCGGCGCAGAGGCCGAGGCCAGGATACGACCCTGATTGACGCTGAAGACCACGCACTTGGTGCCCTGGGTGCCATTGTCGAGGCCGATGAAAAGCTGGTCGCTCATGATAGGGTGCTCCCGGAAAGTGGTTAGCCGAGTGTAGCCCACCGGCCAGCCCGGCGGCAAGGCCAAGCCGCGTCCCGCAACAGGGTTCAGGGTGTCAGGGTTCAGGTCTGAAACACCTCCTGAAATCTGAACCCCGAACCCTCCGCTTCACAAACCGGCGTTTTGCAGGCGCCTGAATAGCATGAACCGTTAGACTTCCCGGAACGGGAAATTTAGAGGTAGCGGTTAAACGTGTTCTCGAACAACTCCTGCCGACCGGAGCGGGCCTTTGGCTCGCCGTGGGCGCGCAGCCACTTCTCGATCGAAACGAGGCTCTCGCGTCCCTTCAGCATGCGGGCGCCGAAGCCGTCCTGCCACTCGGCGTAGCGCGCGGCCTTGAGGCCGTCGAGCACGCCGTCCTGGCGCATGCGGTCGGCGATCAGCAGGCCGCGGGCGAAGGCGTCCATGCTGCCGATATGGCCGTGGAAGAGATCGACCGTGTCGGTCGAGGCGCGCCGGACCTTGGCGTCGAAGTTGAGGCCGCCGGAACCCAGGCCGCCCTGCTGCAGCACGATGCGCATGGCGCGGGTGGCCAGGCCGACGTCGGTGGCGAACTGGTCGGTGTCCCAGCCCAGCAGCGGATCGCCGACGTTGGCATCAATGCTGCCGAGCTTGCCGCACTGGGAGGCGACCTCGAGGTCGTGCTCGAAGGTGTGCCCGGCCAGGGTGGCGTGGTTGGCCTCGATGTTCAGCTTGAAGGCGTCCCACAGGTCATGGGCACGCAGGAACCCGAGCACGGTGGCGGCATCAAAATCATACTGGTGCTTGGTGGGTTCCTTGGGCTTGGGCTCAATCAGGAACTGGCCCTTGAAGCCGATCTTGCGGGCGTGCGCCACGGCCAGGTGCAGGAAGCGCGCGAGCTGCTCCTGCTCCTGGCGCAGGTCGGTGTTGAGCAGGGTCTCGTAACCCTCGCGGCCGCCCCAGAAGACGTAGTTCTGGCCGCCCAGGGCCAGGGTGGCCTCAAGCGCATGGCGCACCTGCGCGGCGGCGTAGGCGAAGACGTGCGGGTCGGCGTTGGTGGCCGCACCGTTGGCGTAGCGGGGGTGGCTGAAGAGGTTGGCGGTGCCCCACAGCAGCCTGAGGCCGGTGTCGCGCTGCAGCTTGGCGGCCTGCTTGACGATCCGGTCGAGGTTGCGGCAGGTCTCGGCGAAGCTGCGGCCCTCGGGGGCGATGTCGCGGTCATGGAAGCAGTAGAACGGCACGCCCAGCTTGGTTGCGAATTCGAACGCCGCCTGCAGGGTCGCTTCGGCGCGCTTGAGCGGGTCGGCTGCGCGGTCCCACGGCCGCTGACACGTGCCGCCGCCGAACATGTCGGCGCCGCCGCCCTTGAAGGTGTGCCAGTAGGCCACGGCAAAGCGCAGGTGCTCGGCCATGGTCTTACCGGCGACCACGCGGTCGGCCTCGTAGTATCGGAACGCCAGCGGCTCGCGGGTCTCCGGGCCTTCGAACGGGATCGGGCGCTTCACTTCGGGGAAGAACGTCTGCATGCTTTGGTCTCCTGTGGTGTTTTACTCTATTGGTATTCAGACATCGCGGCCGGCGGCCGCCGCGCGCGGGTACGCCGTGTAGCCGCGCAGATCGATCGACCGGGCCGGCGCGGTCCAGGGCAGTCCCTGTTCCGAGAAAAGCCTGCCGGTCGCGTGGCCGGTCTGCACGGCGGTGTCCAGGCCGCGCACGTGGGTGAGCGTGGCACCGGCCGTGCCGGAGGGCGTGCGCAGGATCCAGTCGGGCGGCACGGCGTGTACGCCGGTCTCCTGCAGGCCGTTCACGACCAGCGTGTGGCAGCGGGCGGCCTCAATGCCGCACGGTGGCGCGGCGCCCTCGCCGCGGGCCGCCGCCAGGCAGTGCCCGAGTTTGGTGGCGCTGCCGCCGTCCGGCGTGCCGTAGTCGCGCGTGCCGCCGCTGCGGAAGGTTGCCACGATGCTGCCGTGGCCGGCGAAGTGCACGACGACGTCATCGAACTCGTACGCGAAATGCGGCCCCCACCCCGTGGCGACGCAGTGGGCGCTGAAGAACCGCAACTCGGCGCCCGTGTCGGTGCGGATGCGCGCGCAGGCGGCATCGCAGTTCTCGATCGGGTTGGCGCGGTAGAGTTCGCCGGTCACCTCGATCGGCTGGGCCGAACGGTCCGGGGCCGGGCCGATCACGTAGAGCATGTTGTGCAGGTAGTGGGCCGTGGCGTTGTTCACCGGGCTGTCGAGCACCCAGCGACCCTGGTCATCGCGCAGGCGGCCGGCCCAGCGGTTGCGCTGGTAGTAGGCCGAATCGCGCGGCCAGGCCACGCCGGTGCTCAGGCAGCGGGGAGCCCCCAGGCGGCCGGCCAGAACGTCGGCCTTGAGGTCGCGAATCGCGGCGCTGAAGGACCACTGGTAGCCGATGGCCACGAAACGGCCGGCGCGGTCACGCGCCGCGGCCATGCGGTCGGCCTCCTGCACCGTGGCGGCGATCGGCTTCTCGCACAGCACGGCCATCCCCATCGCGAGCGCGGCGCAGGTCTGCTCGGCGTGCAGCGCGATGGGTGAGGCGATCACCGCCAGATCGGCCTGCACACCGGCGGCGGCCGCCTCCGCCAGGGTGTCGAAGCGCGGCACGCCGCGCGCGGCCAGTTCGGGCCAGCGCGGCGCGCGGTCGGCAAAGGGGTCCACCACGCCGGCCACCTGCAGGCCGCCGGCCTGCCAGGCGGGCCACAGGGCCTCGAGATAGGTTCCTCCATAGCCGCCGATGCCCACCAGCAGCAGCGACCCGTGGAGCGCGTGAGTTACTTCGGGCATGATTTTCGTGGATCTCATCGGAGCGCGGGGGCCTCCGCCGCGGTGGTCACCTCAGAAACGCAGGCCCAGGCCGAGCGTGGTCGCGGCCTGCACGGAGAAAACCTCGTGCTCGATGGTCCAGGTGTCGCCGGCATCGGGACCGCCATAGACGAGGTTGTGTTCGGTGCCGTCGGCCACGAACGCCACCGCGTCGACCCGCAGATTCACGAAGACCGTCTCTGACAGGTCCAGTTCGGCCTCCAACGCGCCCAGGCCGCCGATCCCGGTGGCCTCGGTTTCGGCCACGATGTAGCGCAAGAGGTGGTCGTCGCGATCCGAGACCTGCGCATAGGGCGCGAACCCGGCCGTCAGCAGCAGCCGGAAGCGGTCGCCGCTCACGCGCAGGGTGCCCTCGATGAACGGCATGGTCACCTCGGCCTCGTACGTACCGACAACGCCCGGAACGTAGTCGTGCGGCGCGGCGGGCGCGATCGGGTACCCCTGGTCGAGGTTGGATGCTTCCCACTCGAACGACTGGTAGAGCAGCCCGACACCCGCGCCCAGGCGGATCGTTCCGGCTGCCAGGCCGCCGCCGAGCGGCTGGGTCCAGGCCCGCAGCCCGGACAGAATGGTGTAGGCGTCAAGTGCGGCATCGCTCTCGGAGCGGATATAGAGCACATCCTGTTCGAGCCAGTCGGAGTCGACCACCGGTTGGTCGGGATCCGTCACGTTCATCCACCCGTTCAGGTAGAACTCGCCGCGCGTGCCGAGCGGCAGGGTCAGGCCACCGGCCGCGGCCGCTGAATCGACTGGCCATTCCAGTTCGCTGAGCGGGTCCGGGAGGGCGATGACCTGACCGTTCTCAATGGCCTGCTGGCCGATCTGGTAGGTGACGTGTCCGGCCCAGTAGCCACCGCCGAACCAGGCCGCGGGCCGGACCTCCTGCGCGACCGCGCCACGCACCGTGCAGAGCCCGAGTGCCATCATGAGCGCCGTAGAGCGCACCAGGTTCGAACCGCGGGCGAGACACATGGCAAGTCCCTTCAGTCACGTGGCGACATGCCACACGCCATGAACTTACCAGATCGGTGCGCCGCGGCTCAAGCGCGCGTTGCAGCTGCGCACGGCTGGCGGGTCAGCACCAGCGCCGTGCGGGCCGGCAGGTAGACCCGGATGAAGTGGCACAGTTCGCGGTTACGGACCTCGCTGAAGGCGGGGTACTCCTGGTCAGTCTGGATCCGGCCCTGGCCGCCGTAGACCGTTTCGTCCGAGTTGAACACGCCGCGGTAGGCGCCGGGCGGCACGAGCACGGCAAAGTCGCACACCGACGTCGCGCTGTGGAAGTTGACCAGCACGAATAGATCGCCGCGCTCGAACCCCAGCAGCTTGCGCTCGTCGGACACGAGCAGGCGGCGGGCCGGCCCGCTTTCGAGCGCGCGGTGATCGGCAAACAGCCGGAGCATGTCGCGGTCGAACTCGGCCAGGCAGTGGAAGAAGAGCGCCGGATCGTCCCGCAGATGCCACTGGCGCCGGGCGTACTGGTAGGAGAATCCGTTGCCTTCGCGCGGAAAATCCACCCATTCCGGGTGGCCGAACTCATTGCCCATGAAGTTCAGGTAGGCGTGACCGGCGGTGGCCAGGGTGGTCAGACGCACGAGCTTGTGCAGGGCCACAGCCCGGTCGGTGGCCAGGTTGCGGGCGCTGCGGTGCATGGTGTCGTAGATGGCCGCGTCCATCATCTGGAAGAGCAGGGTTTTGCCGCCCACCAGGGCCTGGTCGTGCGACTCGGCGTAGTTCACCGTCTGCTCGTCGTCGCGGCGGTTGTTGAGCTCATGCCAGAGGTAGCCGATACTCCACTCCTCGTCGCGCACGTCGCGGACGAGCTTGAACCAGCACTCCGGCACACCCATGGCGAGGCGGTAGTCGAACCCGGCGCCGCCGTCGGCCGCCGGTGCGGCCAGCCCGGGCATGCCGCTGACGTCCTCGGCGATCGTGATGGCGTCGGGCCTGAGCTCGTGGATGACCTGGTTCGCGAGCCGGCAGTAGGTCCAGGCGTCCTCGTCGACCAGCTCGTCGAAATACTGCTGGTAGTCGGTGAAGGCCACGCCGAGACCGTGATGCAGATAGAGCATGCTGGTGATGCCGTCGAACCGGAAGCCGTCAAAGCGGAACTCGTCGAGCCAGTAGCGGCAGTTCGAAAGCAGGAAGTGTACGACATCGGTCTTAGCGTAGTTGAAGCAGCGCGAGTCCCACGCATCGTGCCAGCCGCGCGACCCGTCATGAAAGTACTGACTGGTGGACCCGTCGAAACTGGAAAGACCATCGCGCTCATTGCGCACGGCGTGCGAGTGCACCAAGTCCATGATCACGGCCAGCCCGGCGCCGTGGGCGGCGTCGACCAGTTCCTTCAGCTCCTCGGGCGTACCGAACCGCGAACTGGCGGCAAAAAAGCTGGAGACGTGGTACCCGAACGAGGCGTAGTAGGGATGCTCCATCACGGCCATCAGCTGCAGCGTGTTGTAGCCGGCCGCCACGATGCGCGGCAACACGTGAGTGCGGAACTCGGCGTAGGTGCCGACGCCGAAGCGTTCCTGGGCCATGCCGACGTGGCACTCGTAGATCAACGGCGCGCGGTCCGGCACGCGGAAGCCGGGATGCTGCCAGCGGTAGGGCGGCGGCGTCCAGATCTGGGCGGCAAACAGCTGGGTGGCCGGATCCTGCACAACGCGCCGCGCATACGCCGGCAGGCGTTCGCCGCGCCCGCCGCGCCAGGCCATCTCGAGCCGGTAGTGCTGACCGTGACTCAGGCGGTCGGCCGGCAGGACCAGTTCCCAGACCGCGCGACCCGGCTGCCGGCGCAACGCGAAGGCGTCGCGCACCTGCCAGTCGCTGAAATCGCCCACCAGCCAGATGCCGGTGGCGTTGGGCGCCCATTCGCGAAACACCCAGTCGTCGGCGCGGCGATGCAGACCGTAGAACTCGTGGGCGCAGGCGAACTCGGCCAGCGAACCCGGATCGCGGGAGAGCTGGCGGGCACGCTCTGCGGCCGCATCGGCCCGCCGCCGCAACACCGCCTGGTAGGGAGCCAGGTACGGGTCGTCGAGCAGGCGTGAGAGGTTCGGGGCTCGCGGCATGGTCGGCTCTCCCGGCGGCACCCGGCCGCCCTGCGCGCGCGTCTCAGGACTGGCTGCGTCCTCCCGCAGCGGGGGGGACAAAGGGGTTGACCAGCGGGCGCTGCAACATGCGCTCGTAGATGTCGATGTAGGCGGCGGCGCAGACCGTGTGGTTAAACGTCGCCTTGCCTTCGCGCATGACACGGGCCACCTGGGCGGCGCGCGCACCCGGCTCCAGGCGGTGGAAGGCCATGGCCTCATCAATCGCCCAGGCCAGGCCGGCCGCATTGTAGTCTTGGAACACGAAGCCGTTGCCAATGCCCCGCCCGGAGTCCAGGTGGGTGACGGTGTCGTGCAGGCCGCCGGTGTCGTGCACGATCGGCAGCGAGCCGTAGATCGCCCCGATCATCTGCGGCAGGCCGCAGGGCTCGAAGAGCGACGGCACCAGGGTGAAGTCGGAGCCGGCATAGCCCAGCCGCGAGAGTTGCTCCTCAAAGTCGCAGACCGCCACGCGGCCGTGCAGGTCGTGCAGCCGGACGATATCGTGGAAGTGGCGCTGGTGGCTGCCGTTGGCGACCACGGCCACCTGCAGGCGGGCATCCGCGAAACGCGTAATCGTGCGGAACAGGATGTCGGTCAGCAGTTGCGGCCCCTTCTGAACCGGGTCCAGGCGGGAGGGCCAGTAGAAGAGCGGCGCGTCCGGGTCGACGTCGAGGCCGGTCTTACGCTGGAAGGCGACCTTGTTCAAGCGCTTGGCCTCGACCACGTCCTCGGGACCGTAGGTGCGCTCCAGCGCCGGGTCGATCGCCGGGTCGTAGGAGGCGTCCGGCGCGTTCAGGATGCCGGCGGCGCAACCGGCGTTGCGCTTGTTGACGATCTGAGCCCGCAGGTCGGGCGGCACGAAGCTGTGGCGCCCCTCGGCGATCTCCTCGAGGAACGTGGGGCTGACCGTGTTGATGAAGTGGGCGGCAAAGGCGCCGCTGACGAGCATGTCAACGGGGTTGGTCTCACGCGTCTCCTCGTAGTTGGCCGGCATACGAGAGAAGAAGAGATACGGCCAGAACTCGGCCGCGTCGATGCCGGCGTCCTCGACGCGCGCCAGCAGCGCGCGTTGCGTATGGATGTTGTGCAGCGTGAAGAGGCAGGGGATGCCCAGGCGCCGCGAGGCCGCCGGGATCAGGCCGGTCATCCAGTCGTTGCAGTGGATCAGGTCGGGGTTGACGGTAGGCAGGATGTTGTTGATGACCTCGCGCTGGAAAGCCAGCGCCAGGCGCGGATTCTCGTTCTCGTAGTTGCTGTAGACGGCGTCGCGGTAGTAGAAGCAGCGGTCCTCAGCCAGGTGGATGCGCGAGTCCGCCAGGCGGCTCTTGTAGACGCGCAGTTCGTCGTTGATCAGGCGGCCGACGTCCATGTGAAACATGCGCCGGTAGTGGGGCAAGGCCACGTGCACGTCCGCGCCCAGTTCGTAGAGCGCCGCGACAAGCGAAGCCGACACGTCCGCCAGGCCGCCGGCCTTGGCGTTCATGTTGTTGGCCATGTTGCCCATGCCGGCCGGCAGATAGGTGATCTCCGGCGTCACCACCAGGATCCGCGGTCGGCCTTTACGGCGTCGTACCAATGGCATCGCGTGCGCGTCCCTTCCGTCCAGATTCCAGCCCGGGCACGTCCGCGATCGGTGCGTGAAGGGCGGGAACATGTGCCAGTCTACCCCGTCCGGGTGGCCGCTGCAATGCTGGAAGGAGCGCCTCCAACTGCGAGCGTTGCCGCCGAACCTGCCGCTCCGCGTGCGCATGCCCATGCAATCACGGCTCACGAGGACGTTCGCCCTCCCGCCCCTGACCTCACCCGTGCATTGACCTGGGCTCCGGGAGGGCGAGGCTCCTGCCGAGCCGCCAGCGCGTGGTCGAGAGCACGAAACTGCGGCAGTCTTCGCGGCAACTCTCGCAGAACAGGGGAGCGTTGGGTACGCCGTCGGCTATGGGGGCGGCCACTGATGCGCGCGGACGATTACGGGCGACGATTACGGTGAGCGATTACATGCAGCCAGCCGCAGATTGACGAATCATGAGGTCCGAATCATGAAGGAATTTGACTTCCACATTTGGTTCTCATCCTGGTCCCCGACCAGACCAGACTCCTGGCACCCCTTCAGGGTGCGGTCCAGGCGCGTCGATTTCCGGGGGTATCGCTCCGCTCAACCCCCGGCTACGCTCTGGCATCTCTTCGGGATGCGACCAGACGTTGAATCTGGGACTACATTCGATGTTGAGCGTTCGATGTTCAATGCTCGAAGTCTTGGACGAGCCAGCGAGATGCGGAGCGCTGTAGCCGCCGGCGGCCCGACGGCGGTCGTGCGGGCGGCACCCCTCCTCAGCGACGGACGCACGTCGGGCCGACGTGCGCCACAGAGGCTGCCGCCCGCAAGCGAGCGAACGGTTCCCGAGGCTCCTACCCGCTGCTGGCGCGCGCGTAGTGGCGGCGCGGCCGGGGGTTGCGGTAGATCTCCTCGCGGGCCACGAACTTGAGGGCCTGGCTGCCCAGCAGCGCCTCGAGTTCGGCCAGGCATTCGGGCCCCGGGTCGACGGCCAGCCCGCGCTCGGGCTGGATCACGATGCGGCGGCCGCCGGGGTAGGCCAGGCACAGCAGGACCGGGGTCTTGCCCGGGTATTTCCGCAGGATGGCCTTCAGGAGCGTCAGGTTGGCCTCGCCCTGCGCGTCGGCCCGCATCAGGAGCCCCAGCCGCGTGCCGAAAAGCCGCGGTGCCTCGGCCAGCAGGTAGATCTCCTGCGCCACGACGCGCACCTTGTCGTCGCGCCGCGAGATTTCGCCGCACACCAGCAGCGGCTGGTCGGTTACGATCGCCGGTTCGTACTTGCGGAAGGTCTCGCCGAAGGCCAGCACCTCGATCCGCTCGTCGCCATCCTCCAGCACGATGATCGCCCAGGGCTCCTTGGTCTGCTTGTTGGTCTTGTGCAGCACGGTCGAGGCCAGCCCGCCAAGGCGGACGTCGCGCGATTCGGTCACGCCCCCGACTTTGTCGAGCGCGAAGGTCGTGAAGGACTGCAGCAACCGGCGGCAGCGGTCCAGCGGATGCCCGCTGATGTAGATGCCGAGCAGCTCGCGTTCGCCGGTCAGGATCTCCTTCTCGGACCAGACCGGGCAGTCGGGCAGATCGTCCACGCCGCTGAGCGGCGCGCCGCCCAGGCCGTCGAACAGGTTGCCCTGCCCGCTCTGCCGTTCGTGCAACCGCTCCGCCGCGCGGGAAAGCGCGAAGTCGAGAGCGTTGAAGAGCCGCGCCCGGTGCAGGCCGAAGCCGTCCATCGCGCCGCAGCGGACCAGGGCCTCCAGCACGCGCTTGTTCACCGCCGCCAGGTCCACGCGCTGGCAGAAGTCCGGCAGCCCCTTGAACGGGCCGTGCTCGGTGCGTTCATGCACGATCGCGGCCGCCGCGCCTTCGCCGACGCTCTTGATGCCCGCCAGGCCGTAGCGGATGCCGTCGCCTTCCGGCACGAACCGCACCGAGCTGCGGTTGACGTCCGGCGGCAGGACCGTCAGCCGCATCGCCTCGGCCTCGGCCACGAAACCCGGCAGCTTGTCGAAGTTGCCGATCTCCGAGGAGATCTGCGCCGCCATGAACTCGGACGGGTAGTTGGCCTTCATGTAGGCCGTCTGGTAGGAGACCAGCGCGTAGCCGGCGGAGTGTGCCTTGTTGAAACCATAGCCGGCAAAGGCGGCGATGTGGTCGAAGATCCCCTCGGCCTGCTTGGCCGGGATATCGTGCGCCGTGCGGCAGCCTTCGACGAACTTGCTGCGCTCCTTGGCCATGATCTCGGGCTTTTTCTTGCTCATCGCGCGGCGCAGCAGATCGGCCTGTCCGAGCGAGTAGCCGGCCAGCACGTTGGCGGCCTGCTGCACCTGCTCCTGGTACACCATGACCCCGTAGGTGTCCTTCAGGACCGGCTCCAGCAGCGGATGGCCGTAGGTGATGGCCTCCTTGCCCGTCTTGCGCGCGATGTAGCTCGGCAGCATCTCCATCGGTCCCGGCCGGTAGAGCGCGATCACGGCGATCAGGTCCTCGATGTTGTTCACACCGATGTCGCGGATCAGCTGGCGCATGCCGCCGGATTCGAGCTGGAACACACCCACGGTATCGGCCCGGTTGAAGAGCGCGTAAGTCGGCGGGTCGTTGTCCGGCAGGGCGTCGAGGTTGATCTGCACGCCGCGCCCGGCGCGCACCAGGTCGGCCGCCTCCTTGAGCACGGTCAGGGTCTTGAGCCCCAGGAAGTCCATCTTGAGCAGGCCGCAGGCTTCGATCGGCTCCTTGGCGTACTGCGTCACCGGGGCGCCGTCCTTGTCGCGCGCCAGCGGCACAATGTCCACCAAGGGCTGGTCGCCGATGACCACGCCAGCGGCGTGCACGCCGGTGTTGCGGTAGAGCCCTTCGAGCACCTCGGCGTAGGGCAGGATGCGGCGCAGGTCGGGATCGTTCTGGCAGGCCGCGCCGAAAGCCGGGTTCGCCTCGCGGGCCTTGGCCAGGGTGATCTTGGGATCCTCGGGGATCATCTTGGCCAGGGCGTTGGCCCGTTCGAGCGAGATCTCCAGCACCCGCGCAACGTCGCGGATCACAGTCTTGGCGCCGAGCTGGTTGAAGGTCACGATCTGGGCCACGCGGTCGGCACCGTACTTGCGCTTGACGTAGGCGATCACCTCATCGCGCCGGTTCTGGCAGAAATCGATGTCAAAATCGGGCGGCGACACGCGTTCGGGGTTCAGGAAGCGCTCGAAGATGAGGTTGAACCGCAACGGGTCGAGCTGCGTGATGTCCAGCGCATAGGCCACCACGCTGCCGCCGCCCGAGCCGCGACCCGGCCCCACGGGGATGTCCTGGTCGCGAGCGTAGCGCACGAAGTCGCTGACCACCAGGAAGTAGTTGATGAAGTCGGTGCGCTCGATCACCGCCACTTCATGGTCGAACCGCGCCACCAGCGACCGCTCGAAGTCGTTCTTGGGGTGGAGCGGATCCTGCAGGCCGTAGTGGCGCTGCAGGCCGGCGTGTCCCAGGTGTACCAGGTAGTCGCGCGCCGTGTGGGGCGGCGGCACGTCGAAGGTTGGGAAGTGCAGCTTGCCGAACTCCATCGTGGCGTTGCAGCGGCCGGCGATCTCGACGGTCAAATCCAGCGACTGCGAATCCTGGGGAAAGAGCCGCGCCAGTTCTTCGCGCGACTTGAAGTAGAACTGGTTGCCCGGGTAGCGCAGGCGCTTGGGATCGCTCAGCACCGTGCCGGTCTGCAGCGCCAGCATCACCTCGTGGGCCGCGGCATGGCCGGCCAGCAGGTAGTGGACGTCATTGGTGATGACCGCGCGGATGCCGGTGCGCCGGGTAAGCTCGCGCACCCCTTCGTTGAGGACGCGCTGCTCCGGGATGCCGTGGTCCTGCATCTCCAGGAAGAAGTTCTCCGGCCCCAGGATCTCGCGGTACTCGCAGGCCACCCGCTCGGCCATCTCCAGGTTGCGCTGCACCAGGTGCTCATTCACCTCGCCCTGCATGCAGGCCGCCAGGCCGATCAGGCCGCCGGAGTAGCGCCGCAGCAACTCCTTGTCGATGCGCGGCTTGTAGTAGAAGCCTTCCGTGTGGGCATAGGAGTTCAGGCGCGCCAGGTTGCGGTACCCCACGTCGTCCTTCGCCAGCAGCACGAGGTGGTGGTAGGGCGTGCGCTGATCGCGGTCGCTCCGCGGCGCCCGGGCCAGCACGTACATCTCGCAGCCCAGGATCGGCTTGATGCCGTGCTCTTCGCAGCTCTTGAGAAACTCGACTGCGCCGTACATTACGCCGTGGTCGGTCATGGCCAGCGCGGGCATGCCCAATTCGGCCGCCCGCTTGCACAACGGGCCGATGTGACAGGCGCCGTCGAGCAGACTGTACTTGGTGTGAACGTGGAGGTGGACGAAGGGGGCTGCCATGGTGGTTGCCCCCGACCGTAGCGAGCGGCGCGCGCGGGTTCAAGCCCCATTTTCTGCCGGCCGACGGAACCCCTTGCGCTGGATGTGGTTGCAGCGCAGCCGCCAAAATGGCCGGTAGTCCGGGAGCCTCCGTCCGGGCATCCCAAGGGTCTGGGGCACCCCCACGTGTCGGGACGCACGTCGGGCCGACGTGCGCCACAGGCTACCGCACACGCAGAGAGCCCCGTGCGGCGCAGCCGCAACCCGATCGGTCAAACGCGAACGGAGGTTCAAGCAGGTCTTTGGCCTGCGGGAATGAGTCTGTCTGGAAGGCGCGTTTGCCGGCGATCACGAGATCGGCGGACCATTGGAGGACACGCATGACACCGCTTGCCGCGTCGAACCGCCTGCGCTATTCTGACCTCCACTTGCCGGTCTCCGATCTCAGACCTCAGACCTCAGACCTCCGTTTACGCCGCTGCGTACGATCATGACAACCGCCCCCTATCTCGAAGACCTTGAGCGCCGCATCGATCCCGCCATCGAAGACGAGCTGGCCGACCAGTGGCGCGCCTTCTGGGATGGCCGTGCTCAGACTCCGCTCTTCGCCCCGCGTCGGCGGCAGTGTGCGCCGGCTGGCGTGGCGTGGCCGACCATCGGCGCCAACGAGGCGATCCGCGCGCCGGATGCCATGCTGCTGCAGCAGCTTGGGGCCTGCTCCGGCGCGCTGGCGGCCGGCAATGGCGCGCCCCTGGCGATCCGTTCCAACTTCGGCACCGGCATCCTGCCGTCGCTCTTCGGCGCCGAGACCTTCTGGATGACCGATGCCAGCAACACCCTGCCCACCACACGGCCGCTGGCGCATCCGGCCACGGATGTCCTCCGCCTGCTGGCGCGCGGCGTGCCCGACCTGTCCGGCGGTTTCGGCGCGCCCGTCTTCGCCCTGGCGAAACACTACCAGGAGCGCCTGCAGCCCTACCCGAAGCTGCGCCGCTACGTCCAGATCTACCACCCCGACCTGCAAGGCCCCATGGACGTCTGCGACCTGCTGTGGGGCAGCGACCTCTTTCTGGCCGTGGTCGACACCCCGGAGACGGTCCACGCTTTCCTGGAACTGATCGTCGCGACCTACGTGCGCTTCCTGCAGCAATGGTTCGTGCAGGTGCCACCGGCCGCGAATGGCCTTCACACACACTGGAACCTGGTCATGCGCGGGCAGGTCATGCTGCGCGACGACTCGGCCATGAACTTCTCGCCGGAGATGTTCGAGCGCTTCATCGCGCCCTACGACCAGCAGGTACTCGAGGCATTCGGCGGCGGCTGCATCCATTTCTGCGGCCGGGGCGACCACTACATCGCCCACCTGAGCCGCCTGCGCGGCCTGCAGGGCGTGAACCTTTCCCAGCCGCATCTCAACAACATGGAGACCATCTTCCGCCACACAGTGGACCGCGGCATCCGCCTGCTCGGACTGGCGCGCGACGCCGCCGAGCAGGCCGTCGCAGCCGGCCGCGACCTGCACGGCTGCGTGATGGTCTAGGAAGGAACCTGTCGGGCTTTGGCCACGTAGGTTGTCACACGCACGTACCGACAGGTTCCTGAGGCGGGCTGACGCCCGCGACGGAATAGGGAAGACGGGACCAGTTCACACGGAAGATCCGCCGGGATGAAGCACAAGACAGACTGGCCCGAGGCCCAACGGCGCCTGACCGCCCTCTGGCAGGGCGAGCGCCTGGACCGCCCCTGCATCTCCGTGCTGGCGCCGTGCCCCTGCAACCAGCCGACGCCGGTTCCCGAGCCGGCCGACAATGAGGCCCGCTGGCTCGATCCGGCCTACCGGGTGGCGACCGTTCAGCGGCAGCTGGAGACCACCTGGTGGGGCGGCGAGGCCGTGCCGTCGGCGCTGCTGATGGCCAACTGGGTGCTCTGCCTGGGCGGCACGCCGCGCTTCGATCCGCACACCATCTGGTTCGACCGGCGCGAGGTCGACTTCGCACAGCCCTCGCCGTTCCGCCACAACCCCCAGAGCCCCTGGACCCGCAAGTACCGCGAACTGCTGCTGGCCCTGTGCGCGGCGGCCGGCCAGGACGGCTTCCTGGTCGGCAAGCCCGGCGGACTGCCGGCCAACGACCTGCTCTCGATGCTGATGGGCACCGAGCCGTTTTTGCTCGCGCTGATGGACCACCCGGAGTGGATGGCCGAGGCGATTCGCACCGGCGCGCGCGACCAGGCGCAGGCGCGCCGGGAACTCCAGGCCCTGATGCGGGCGGCGGGCCATTCGTTCTGGTATGGCAACGCCGGCTGGATGCCCTTCTGGGCGCCCAAACCCTTCGCCTCGATGCAGTCGGATGTTTCCTGCATGTTGTCGCCCGAACTGTACGACCGCTTCGTGCTCCCGGAACTCGAAATCTACGCCGAACGGCACGGTCCGCTCTGGTACCACCTCGACGGTGGCGATGCCCGGCAGCACCTGCCGCGGCTGCTCTCGTTACCGTTCGTGCGCGTGGTGCAGTATACCCCGGCCCCGTGCGAACCGCCCAATGGCCCCGGCCACCTGGCCATGTACCGCCAGATCCAGGCTGCCGGCAAGATCGTCCATATCGAGCTGCCCTGGCAACACGTCGAGCCGCTGGTGCGGGAACTGGACCCGGCGTTGCTGATGCTGCAAACCTATGCGGGCAGCCGGGCCGAGGGCGAATGGCTGCTCGAACAGAGCGTCGCGTGGGCACGCATGGCCCGCGCGCGGCCAGCCAACCCGTCGAACCGCGGAGGCCGCCATGCCTGACGCGCCACGCCCGCCCGTGGACGGTGATGCGCTGCCGCCGGCAAGCCGGCCGCACGAGCCGGATGACCCGACCCGCCGTGCGTTCTGGACGGCGCAGATGGACGCGGCCGACGCCTTCATGCGCCGGATCACCCAGCACCCGGTGGCGGAGTGCGCAGAGCCGATGGTCTTTCTGCCTGATGCGACCCGCGCCGCCGGCGTGGAGGAGCGATGCCACAGATGAACATACCGACAGCGGACAAACACACCCTGCAAATCGGCTGGGCCTCGGTTGATCTCACGCCCGACCAGCCGGTTCAACTGGCCGGACAGTTCCACGCGCGCGTTTCGGAGGGCGTGCTGGACCCGGTGACCGCCACGGCCCTGGCACTCGCCTCCGGACCGGCCGAAACGGAAAGCGGCGTGGTCCTCGTCAGTTGCGACGTGGTGAGCATCCCCGACTCGCTGCGCGACGCGGTGCGGGCGCGACTGGCCGTCACGCTGCCGGAACTCGGCGCGCGCAGCGTCGTCCTGAACGCGACGCACACCCACACGGCCCCGGAGCTGCGGACGGAGTCCGACGCCCGCCAGACCGGCGGCGGCATCTCCTCCTCTGGTATGCGCGTCGACCTGCCGGCCATGGATCCGGCCGACTACGTGGCGTTCGCCGCAACTCGCATCGCCACGGCCGTCGAGACGGCCTGGCACCGCCGCGCACCCGGCGCGTTCGCCTATGGACTGGGCCAGGCCGTCGTCGGCCGCAACCGGCGCAGCGCCTACGACGGCGGGGTCAGCCGCATGTACGGCGACACGGCGACCGACGACTTCAGCCATATCGAGGGCTATGAGGACCACGGCGTCAACCTGCTGGCCACGTGGAACGCCGGGGGCGAACTCACCGGACTCGTGGTCAACGTGGCCTGCCCCTCGCAAATCAGCGAGCAGCTTTTTCAGGTGAGCGCCGACTACTGGCACGACACGCGGGTGGAGCTGCGCCGCCGGTTGGGCGCCGGCCTGTTCGTGCTGCCGCAGTGCTCGGCCGCCGGCGACCAGTCGCCGCACGTGCAGTGGTACCAGGCAGCCGAGGAGCGGATGCTGCGGCTGGCCGGGCGGACGCCGCGCCAGGAGCTCGCGGTGCGGATTGCCGATGCCGTCAGCGCAACCCTGCCGCGGATCGCCGCGACGCGCGAGTCGGCGCCGCGCTTTGACCACCGGGTCGAGGAGGTCTCGCTGGCCCGGCGCTGCCTGTCCGACGCCGACGTGCGGGAGGCGCAGGCCGAGGCGGAGGCCTTGCGTGCCGAGTACGAGCGGTTGAAAGGCGAACTGGACGCGCATCCCGAGCGGCGCGCTCAACCCCGCTGGTATGTGCCGATCACGCACGCCTACCGGCGTATGATGTGGTTCAACGGCGTGCCGCAGCGCCGGGAGATCGAGCGAGCCTCGCCGCGGCTGCCGGTCGAAGCGCACGTCATCCGCCTGGGCGACCTGGCGATCGCCACCAACCCCTTTGAGTACTACCTGGATTACGGCATCCGCATCAAGGCTCGCAGTCCGGCCGTGCAGACCTTCGTCGTGCAGCTCGCCGGCGCCGGCACCTACGTGCCCACCGAACGGGCGGTGGCCGGTCGGAGCTATGGCGCCATGCCCGCCAGCACGCCGGTCGGACCCGAGGGCGGGCGCGGACTGGCTGAATGGACGATCCGGACGCTGAAAGCCCTTTGGGAGACGCAGCCATGAATGACCGTTCTGCCGGCTGGACCCGACCGCAACTGGTCGCAGCCTTCCGCGACGCCGGCCTTCAGCTCGGAGATCTGGTGCTGGTGCACAGCGCACTGCGCACGCTCGGGCCGGTGGCGGGTGGGGCCGACACGGTGATCGACGCCCTGCTGGAGGCGGTCGGCCCCGACGGCACGGTGGCCGTGCCAACCCACACCTGGAAGGTCGTCAACACCGACCAGCCGGTCTTCCACCAGACACTCACGCCCTCCAACGTCGGCGCGCTGACCAACGTGTTCCGTCGGCGGCCCGGCGCCTTGCGCAGCCTGCACCCCACCCACAGTGTGGCGGCGATCGGAGCGCGCGCCGCGGCCTTCGTGGCCGGACACGAACAGGACGACACCCCTTGCGGCGCGGCTGGACCCTACGGACGCTTGCGCGCCTGGGGCGGCAAGATCCTGATCATCGGGGCCGGCCTTAACAGTTGCACCTTCTTCCACGGTTGCGAGGAGTGGGCCGGCATGCCTTGGGCCGTGACGCGCCACACGAACCAGCTCTACAGCCTGACAGCGGAGGGCCGGGTGATCCCGATCGCCCTGCACGGCCACTTCGTCAACACCTGGGACCAGTACCCGCGGCTCGAACCGCACCTGCTGGCGGCCGGCGCGCTGCGGATCGTGCAGCTCGGGGCCTGTGCCTTGCGGCTGCTGGACGCGGCGGCCGCCGCGACCTGGCTGATTGCACAGTTGCAGCGCGACCCGCGCATGATCCTGCCGGACACACTGCCGGAGGGTGTGTCGGTCGGCTACACCGCGCGCACCGGAAACGGCTTGGTGGCCTCGCCGGCGTAGACGGAGACATGCGGGAAAGGAATCTCGATGCCGTCGGCATCGAAGCGCGTCTTCACGTCACGCAGCAGCGAATTGCGGGCATCGAGGTAGTCGTTCTTGCTGAACCACACAGCCAGCACGAAGTCCAGCGACGAGGCGCCGAAGCCGTTGAAGATCACCAGCGGCGCCGGCTCATCCAGGCACAGCGGGTTGGCATCGGCCACCTCGAGCAGAATGCGCGTCACGCGCGCAATATCCTCCTTGTATGCCACCCCGACCGGGAGGTCGAGACGCCGGATCGGAAAGCGCGTGACGTTGGTCAGGCGACTCTTGACCAGGGTCTCATTGGGAATCCGCACCAGGCGGTTGTCAAAGGTCCGCAGGTAGGTGGCCAACAGGTCGATCGAATGCACGATCCCGGTGACGCCATCGACCTCGATGACGTCATCGATCGCGAACGGTCGCTCCCAGACCAGAAAGGCGCCGCTGATGATGTTGGACAGGCTGGTCTGGGAGGCGAACCCCAAGGCCACGCCGGCCACGCCGGCCGCGCCCAGCAACGCGCCCAGGCGGAAGCCCAACTGCTGCAGGCCGGTAACGATCAGCAGAACCGTCAGGGTGTAGCGCACGGCGTTCGCGAGCACCGCGCCGGTCTGCGGTCCCAGACGCTGGGTCAGGACACGCCCAAGCAGGCGGGAGAAGGTCCGGATCAGGACCAGACCGATCACCGCCAGGGAAACGACGCGGATCGCGGGCAACAGGTGTTCAAGCATCCAGGTTTCAAGTGCATTCATGGGGTGGGCGAAGCGTGGTTACTCAAACCCGCCGAGTGCTTTCAGGCTGCCGAAGACCCGTCCGGTCAGGCCCTCGGCATGAATCGGCTGGCGGGCGGGGCTGAGCAAGGTGGCGCCAGCGGCCTCCGTCGGCGATCCGGCCGCATAGGTCAGCCGGGCGGGCGCATCATGGCCGCGGAAGAGGGCCATGGCGCCATTGGTCCAGAGGCGCAGGCCCTGACTGTAGATTCCCAGTTGCTCCGTGCGCAGGCAGAGACGGTCGAAGTCGAAAGGCTGACGCGACTCGTTGCGCACCTGCAGCGCGCAGAGCGCGCGTCCCTGCTCCGGCTCGGTGAGCGCCTCGGAAGCCAGCCGCGCACGGGTCCGCAGCGCGTAGCAGAGCTCACCCTCGGTGACTGAGCCAAACCAGGAATTGGAAAGTGGCTGGGTGGGCGCCGCGGTTAGCGCCACCGGCTCGCGGCGGTCGTTCAGGACCTCGACGCGCAGCCAGACAGGCACCCCCACGTGAAACCCGGTCGTCGAGTCCGGCAGCAGCCTGAGGGTCATGGCCGGCCGGACGACCACGGGCCGATCGGGCATGGCGGGCCGCACCTGGAAGTCGTGCAGCCCCTCCTGGCCGACGAACCGCTGACAGGGCAGCTGGGAAGGCATGACGGCGGCCAGGTCGACGGTGGCGGTCGCTACGGCGTCCTCATGGCGCCAGGCCACGCGCCATTCGCCGACCAGGCGTTGCACCCACAACGATACCCAGCCCACGCGGAAGGCGCAGCAACCCCCCGGAACCAACGTCTGTCTCTTCCACAATCGATCCACAGTGGCGCGATTATGGCGTTGAAGCCGCGCCGCGGCAACGCCTTTCGGCCGGCAGCTGGTCCAATCTGCCGGGACTCACCGAGGTCCCGGGAACGGGCGGCATCCAGTCGCTCTCGGACGGCCCATCGTCCGACCGCGCCCGCTTCTACCGCATCCGCGCCGATGGGCCGTGATGCTTGAACGCCGCACCGGAGTGGCGTAACCTGCCTGCATGGCGCGCGTCGCGCCGACGCGTCGCTGTCAGGTGGAGGTTCGCGTGAAAGGTCGCCGCTTCATACCCGGCATCTACAACTACTGCGACTACTGGTGCGAAAAGTGCCCATTCACCGGGCGCTGCCGTAACTTTGCCAGCGGCCGCGAGATGGAACGAGCGTCCAGGGCCGAGAAGCCCCCGGACGATGCCGCCAACAAGGCTTTCTGGAACCGGCTGGCCGACAAGCTCTTCGAAACGGCAGCGTTTGGCAGACCCGAACCGTGGGATCCCGGCGACAACCTCCCGACTGATCTGCTGCCCGACGAGGACTACGAGGCTCGCGCCGCGCAGCGCCGCAGCACCGTCAAGGCCCACCCGCTGGTGCGCCTCGCCTATGCCTACATGCGGCAGACCGGCGACTGGCTCAAGGCCGCCGACGCCGACCTGAAAACGCTCGCGCAGGAGTTGCTGGAGGCGGCCGCGAACGCCTTCGACGACAGCGATCCCGAGGAACAGGCCCGCGAAATCGGCGAGATGATCGAGGTCGTGGCCTGGTATCACACCTTCCTCCCGCCCAAGCTGGCGCGGGCCGTCGGCAGCCTGATCGGAACGGACGACGCGGAGCTGGAGGTCCTGGCCGAGGCACGACTCGACGACGCGAACGGCACCGGCAAGGTCGTGCTGATCGCCGTCGAACGCTCTACCGCCGCCTGGTTGCGGTTGCGTGAGATCGTCCCCATCCAGGAAGACCGCATCCTGCCCCTGCTGGCCCTGCTCAGCCGCATGAAGCGCGGCATCGAGGAGACGCTTCCCGGTGCCGCCTCCTTCGCCCGCCCCGGCTTCGATGCCGATCCGGAGGAGGAGGACAACCCTTGCATTGAACGTTGAGCGTTGACTCTCAACGCCCAACGTCCAACTCTCAGCTCTTGATTTGAGAAGTTATGCCATCGTTTGTTCGCGGCGCAGCCGCGCGGCTGGCTGAGTTCCTGATTGTTCTGCTACAATAGGACCAATGGCGGATGCTGGTACAGACTATGACGAAGCCGCAATTACAGCCACGGTGGACGGGGTTGTCGACCGTCTGGGAGGGGCGCGCCGCGATCTGATCGCCCATCTCCAGGCCCTGCAAAGCACGTTCCACTACCTTCCCGCGCCGGCACTGGCCCGCCTGGCCGCGCGCCTGGGCGTTTCCGAGGCCGACGTCACCGGTGTGGCGACCTTCTTCGGCCAGTTCCGTCTGCGGCCCGCGGGTCAGCACACCATCCGGGTCTGCATCGGTACGGCCTGTCATGTCAAAGGCGCCGAGCAGGTCTACAACCGGCTGCGCCAAGAGCTGACGATCGCAGATGGCGACGACACCGACGCCGCCCGGCTCTTCACGGTCGAGAAGGTCGCCTGCCTGGGGTGCTGCATGCTGGCCCCGGCCGTGCAGATCGACGAGGCCATCTACGGCCCGGTGGAACCCGCCCGCGTGCCGGCGATGCTGCGCGACTTCCTGGCGGACGCGGCCAGTTCGGCCCCCACCGACGCGGCCGCGCCGGTCGGCCGGTCGGTCGGCGAGGTGCGTCTGTGCACCTGCTCGAGCTGCGCGGCTGCGGGCGCGCGTGCCGTGGCAACCGCCCTGATCGCCGCCATCCGCAGCCGGCGCCTGCCGCTGCGGGTACGCGAGGTCGGCTGCCTGGGCGTCTCCTACCATGCCCCGATCGTGGAGTTCGCCCTGCCGGCCGGCTGCGTCCGTTACGGCCGGGTGCAACCGCGGGACGTGGGCGAACTGCTGGCCCGCCATGGCGGCCGCCTGACGCCGTTGCTGCCGCGCCTGGCAGGCGCCGCCCGGCAGTTGATGGACCGTCTGATGGCCGGCGATCGCGCCGCGCCACCCCTGCGCTTTCCGGCCTCGGTACGCGATCAGCCCGATGCACCGTTCTGGCTGCAGCAGACGCGCATCGCCACGGCCCATGCCGGCGAGGCCGACCCCATGGACCTGGACGACTACCGTCAGCGCGCCGGATTCTCCGTCTGGGCGCAACTCCTGGCCGATCCGGCGCCAGCCGCCCGCGCCGCGGCCCGTGCGCACGTGCGCGCGCAGATCGCGGCCGCCGGCCTGCGCGGCCGTGGCGGCGCCGGCTTCCCGACCGGCCGAAAGTGGGAGACCGTGGCGGCCGGTCCGGCCCCCCGCCATGTCGTCTGCAACGGCGACGAGGGCGACCCGGGCGCCTTCATGGATCGCATGCTGCTGGAGTCCTTCCCCTACCGCATCATCGAAGGGCTGGCCCTGGCCGCCTTCGCGGTCGATGCGACCGACGCCTGCTTCTATATCCGCCATGAATACCCGGTGGCGGTCACCCGCGTGCGCGCGGCGATCCAGCGGTGCGAACAGGCCGGGCTGCTCGGCAGCAACATTCTGGAACGCGGGCTCGACCTGCGGATCCGGGTCGTCGAGGGCGCCGGCGCCTTTGTGTGCGGCGAAGAGACCGCCCTGCTCGCCAGCCTGGAAGGGCGGCGCGGTCTGCCGCGCGTCCGCCCCCCCTACCCGGCCGAGCGCGGACTCGACGGACGCCCCACGGTGGTCAACAACGTCGAAACCCTCGCCCTGGTGCCCTGGATCCTGCGCGAAGGCCCGGACGCCTTCCGCGCCATCGGCACGGTCGACAGTCCCGGCACCAAGACCTTCGCGCTCGCCGGCCGCGTGGTCCGCGGCGGCCTGGTCGAAGTGCCGATGGGGCTGACGGTCCGACAGATCGTCGAGGAACTCGGCGGCGGCGTGCCCGCCGGCCGGCGCCTCAAGGCGGTGCAGATCGGCGGCCCCTCCGGCGGCTGCCTGCCGGCCGCGGCCATCGACACGCCGGTCGACTACGCCTCACTGCTCGCGGCCGGCACGATGATGGGCTCGGGCGGCATGATCGTGCTCGACGACCGCGACTGCATGGTAGACATCGCACGCTATTTCCTGGCCTTCACACAGCGCGAGTCGTGCGGTCTCTGTACCGCCTGCCGCATCGGCACGCGGCGCATGCTCGAGATTCTTGAGCACCTGTGCGCCGGCACGGCCCGGCCCGCCGACCTGGTCGCCCTCGAACGGCTGGCGACAAGCGTGGCGCGCGACAGCTTGTGCGGTCTGGGCCGGACCGCCCCCAACCCGGTCCTGTCGACCCTGCGCGGGTTCCGCGACGAGTTCGAGGCCCACCTGGCCGGCCGCTGCCCGGCCGGCCGCTGCAAGGCGCTGATCACCTACCGCATCGGGGCGGGCTGCATCGGCTGCACGCGCTGCGCCCAGACCTGCCCGGCCCGGGCCATCGCCTTCGAACCCCATCGGCGCCACACGATCGATGCCGCCCTGTGCACGCGGTGCGACGCCTGCCGGCAGGTTTGCCCGGCGCAAGCCGTGGAGGTGGTCTAGCCGTATGCCAACCCTGACTCTGAACGGACAGACCCTGACCGTGCCCGAGGGCGCCACGATCCTGCAGGCGGCCCGGACGCGGGGCATCGCGATCCCGACGCTGTGCCACCGGGCCGACCTGGTGCCAACCGGCGGCTGCCGAATCTGCGTGGTCGAGGACCTGGTCTCGGGCCGCCTGCTGCCGGCCTGCGCCACGCCGGCGGCCGACGGCGCGCAGCTGGCGGCCGACACCCCGTTGGTCCGCCAAGCCCGGCACGATGTCCTCGAACTGCTGCTGAGCGATCATCCGGCCGACTGCGTCGCGCCCTGCGAGCTGGCCTGTCCCTCACACCTGCACATCCCGCGCCTGCTGCGCGCGCTGGCGTCCGGTGAAGCCGACACCGCCGCGCACGTGGTCTACGAGACGATTGCCCTGCCGCGCACGCTCAGCCGCGTCTGCCCGGCACCCTGCGAAAAGGCCTGTCGCCGGGCCACACTGGACCACACGCTCGACATCTGCTGGCTCAAGGGATTCGCCGCCGGACAGGGCGCGCCGCCCCTGCCGCGCGCGCCAGGCCACACGGGGCGCCGCGTCACGATCATCGGGGCCGGACCGGCCGGCCTGGCCGCGGCCTTCTTCATCCAGCGCCATGGCCATGCCTGCACCGTGCTGGAGATGACCGACGCGCCGGGCGGACAGCTGCGCCGGGCCCTGCCGCCGGACCGCCAGCCGCTGCCCGAACTCGCCGCCGATGTCGCCGTGCTGCAAGCACTGGGCGTCCGGTTCCACCTCAACTGCCGCGTGGGTCATGACCGTTCGCTGGCGGCAATCGCCGCCGAGGCCGACGCCATCGTCCTGGCCACAGGGGAGGCCACCGTGGCCGAACTGGCCGGGAGCTTCGCGCTCGAACGGGCCGGCTCGCACATCCGGACCGGCCGCCACTCCTTCCAGACTTCGCGGCCGCACATCTTCGCCGTTGGTGCTGCCGCTCACTCCTGCCGGCTGGCGGTGCTCGCCAACGCGCAGGCCCACCGGCTGGCGGCCAGCCTGCATACCTGGCTAGTGTCCGGCCAGGCACCCGACGCCGCACCGCACCTGCGCTTCCGCGCCCATGCCGGGCACCTCGCGCGCGAACAGCTCGCGGCCTTCGGCGAGCGCGGCCAGCCCGGACACCCCGGGGCCCGCACCGCCGGCGAAGCCGCAACCGAAGCCGCGCGCTGCCTGCACTGTGACTGCCGCAAAGCCGACGACTGCCGCCTGCGCGACCTGTGCGAGGAGTACGGTGGCCATAGCGGCACGCTCCCCGGCGCCCGCCGCGCGCTGGACCGCACCGCCACGGCCGCCGGCATCGTGGTGGAATCGGCCCGCTGCGTGGCCTGCGGCATCTGCGTGCGACTGGCCGCCCAACGCGGCGCCAGCGTGGCACCGGCCCTCGTGGGGCGCGGCTTCGAACTGCGAATCGCCCCGCCGCTCGGGCGCACCTGGGACGACATCCCCGCCGAGCTTCTGCAGGCCTGCGCCCAGGCCTGCCCCACGGGGGCCCTGGCGCGCGCGTAATCGGGCGCGGCGTAGCCGCAACCCCGTCCAATCACGAGCTCAGGAAACCAGATAAGGGCGGATCGGACACCTTCCTGGCGTCCTGCCCACCCCGCCCTACCGTAAACGCCGGAGGAACGCCCGCAGGCTGCTGCGCCGGCCGGCCGGCTGGAGCGCCACGGCGGGGTTTTCGAGCAGCCGGCGCAGGCTGGCGGCCGGCGCGGCCGGATCGAGCTCGCCCACTATTTGTGTGGCATACTCACCGGCACGTCGCTCGTCGTTCGGCCGCGGCAGGGGATCGGAGCCGCACAACACGCGGAACCCGCGCCGCCGCGCGGCGGCCATGGGCCGCGGCGTAAGCCAGCCGACCGGACGCAGGGCGGAGTCACCCAGCAGCAACGTCGCGGGCGTGGCCCGCGCCAGCGTCCGCCGCACGAGTCGGCCGCGGCCAAAGAGCCACTTGCCCACGCCCCACGCCAGCACCGGCAGGGCGCCAACCTCGCGCAGACCGTCCAGCGTCGCGGCCAACGGTAATCCGTCGGCCGGCGCAGTCGCGGTCAGCAGCCCCAGGGCCTCCACGCGCTCACGCGCGGCCACCTGACGACCGGCGAAGACGTAGACCTCGCGATGCCCATCGCTCATCACCACCGTCAGGGGGTCGGGTGCACGCGCTGGCTGCCAGCGTCCGCCCAGCCGCGCCTCACGGGTGCGTTCGCTGCCGGCGGCGGCCGCCCACGCGGCGAAGCGCCGCTGGCCATGCCGGTCCACCAGTACCATGGCAACGGTGGCCCCGGCCGCGGCCGGGCGGGCCACCAGGGCCTCGAACAGGCGGTCGAGGTCGTAGGCATCGTAGACGTGCACGTGGGAGTCGAGGTAGATCATGATGGCAGGTTCCTGCACCCGTCAGGCGCGCAGCACGCTTCGTCACTCCGCTTGGAAGGCAAGTGCCGATGGCGGATCGATTAACTGATAAAAGTGAGTGTACCCGACTACGGGTGGCGAATAAAAGACCCAACTAACGAGCCAGCAGGGCCAGGGTGCCGTGGTAGAGGTAGCGACCGAGCCCCACGGTGAAAAGCAGGCATCCGCACACGGCATGCTCGAGGTTGGCCACCTGCAGGCTGCGCGTGCGCTCATAGGTCCGGCAGAAGAACCAGCCACCGACAAGCGTCAGCCCCAGGGCCCAGCCGTTGCCGAAACAGAGGTGCGCCAGGCTGAAGGCCACCGCGCCCGCCAGGCGGGCCTGCCAGGGCCGCGACCAGAGCGCCGCGTAGCGCGCATAGTACAACCCGCGATAGAGTACCCCCTGCGGGTAGACCGAGGCCAGCGGATAGACACACAGGACCAGCAGCCAGATCACCGGTCGCAGACGCGGCAACTCAAACAGCCGCGTGCGATCCAGGGCCAGTACCAATGCCAGCAGGAGACCCGCCGCCACCGCGACCCGCAGCGCCACGCCGCGCCAGACCGTGCCGAATCCCTGCCAGCCAAAGAAGTCGCGCCGCGACCAGCCGTGCCTGGCCAGATAGACGGCGGCCGGTACCGAGGCCAGCCAGAGTACCGGCAGGATCGGGACCGTGCGTCTGCTCCAGCGCAGCGCCCCCAGCACCAGCGGCAGCACCACGAACAGGCCGACAAACTCAAGCCACAGCCGGAACGTGCCCCACCGGGTGGGCGTCGCGGCCGCGCGCGGCGGCCGTGCGGCAGTCATTGCGGATCTTTTCGAATGCATATGCTTGGGAGCTGTCGGCAGGTGTCTTGAGCACCCTTCGGGGCTCACGTCCGACAGTTTCCTACCGGCCGTCGCGCGGGCCCGTCTCCGAATGCGGCCGCAACCCGCCCCACCCCAGTTTGCGGTTCAGGACCGCGTAGCCATCGTGGTCGAGGAGCTGAATCACTCCCACGTCCCGCGGGCTGCGCCGGATCTCGACCCGGTCGCCCATCTGGAGGAATAGATCGTCCTGGCCGTCTGCCGAGGCAATCAGAGGTGTGTTCTGCGCCGGTCGCAACACCGCCAGCGTCACGACCGTCTCGTCACCCACGATCAGCGGCCGCGACCCCAGGGCGTGCGGACAGATGACGCTGATCACAAAGGCCGATGCCGACGGCATCACGATCGGGCCGCCGGCCGAAAGCGAGTAGGCCGTGGAACCGGTTGGCGTGGCAACGATCACGCCGTCACAGACGTAGGTCGTCACCGGCACGCCGTCCAACGTGAGCTCGATCTCTGTCACGCGTACGCTCGCACCGCGGCTGACGACCACATCGTTGAGGGCATCCGACAGGATTTCGATGCGACCATCGGCCCGCAAGCAGCGGCTGGCCAGCGCGGTGCGACGGCTAATCTGGAAACGGTCGTCGCGCAGGGCGCGCAGGGCATCCTCCAGGCGCGTCTCGCCCGCGGTGGTCAGGTAGCCGAGCGACCCGATGTTGAGCCCCATCAAGGGCAGCCCGGATCCCTGGAGTTGCCGCGCGGCATCGAGCATCGTGCCGTCGCCGCCGATCGCCACGACCGCTTCCACTCGACCGGCGAATGCACTGACCGCGCAGGGGGTCCCATACCCGGTCAGCGCCAGAGTGGCCGGGTCGCCGCAGATCTCGATCCCCAACTCGGCCGCAACCAGTCCAACGCGCCGGGCGGCATCGCCCGCGCGGCTCTTCTGACGGTTTACGATGAGGCCGAGGCGCTTCATTCCGGCTGCTTGGCACCCCGAAGCTGGATATGCAGCTCACGCAGCTGCTTCTCGGTGACCCCCGCGGGGGCACCCATCATCAGGTCCTGGGCCTTCTGGTTCATCGGGAAGGCGATCACTTCGCGGATGTTGTCCTCGCCCGCGAGCAACATCACCATCCGGTCGACTCCGGGCGCAATGCCACCATGGGGCGGAGCCCCATACTTGAAGGCAGTCAGCAGGCCGCCAAAGCGGGCTTCGACGTCGGCCGGCGTGTAACCGGCGATCTCGAAGGCCTTGTACATGACCTCGGGACTGTGGTTACGAATGGCGCCGCTGGAGAGTTCCACGCCGTTGCAGACCACGTCGTACTGGTGTGCCAGAATCTCGAGCGGCGGCCGGTTCTGCAGCGCATCGAGCCCGCCCTGGGGCATCGAGAAGGGGTTGTGAGAGAAGGTGATGGCACCGGTCTCCGGATCGAGTTCGTACATCGGGAAGTCGACGATCCAGCAGAAGCGGTAGACCTGCTTGTCGATCAGGTCGAGATCGCGTCCCAGCTTGACGCGGATGTCGCCGCCGATCTTGGCCGCTACGGCCGGCACGTCGCAGACGAAGAACATGACATCGCCGTCCGCCATCTGTCCGGCGGCCGCCAGCGCATCGAGCTCGGTCTTGGACAGGAACTTCTGGATCGGGCCGCGGATCTGGGGGCCGTCCCACACCAGGTAGGCGAGGCCCTTGGAGCCGATGGTCTTGGCGTATTCGACCAGCTTGTCGAAGAAGCTGCGCGGCTGGCCCTTGATACCCCGCACCGGGATCGCCCGCACCACCGCGCCGCCCTTGATGGCGCCGGCAAAGGCGTTGAAACCGGACTCGCGAAAGATCTCGGAGACGTCGCACATCTCGATCGGGATGCGCAGGTCGGGCTTGTCGCTGCCGTAGCGCAGCAGGGCCTCGCGGTAGGGAATGCGGCGCCACGGCGGCGCGTCGACCGGACGTGACGAGAAGGTGGCGAAGGTGCTGTGGAGGACCTCTTCCACGATGTGAAAGACATCGTCCTGCGTCACGAACGACATCTCCATGTCGAGCTGGTAGAACTCGCCCGGC
>CAZZCT010000019.1:0-43879 GCA_964652365.1 uncultured Lentisphaerales bacterium | reverse complement strand
AGCAACTTCGGCCCGTTTCGCTTCCCTCGCGCATCAACTCTCGCAATACAGGGCGAGCAGACCCCACTGGACAATCCCACCGGTCTGTGCAATCCTACCCACATTGGCCGTGTGGTGAGTCGCAACCGATACTCAAGTCGGGACGGTGGCGCTCTCACGCAATCCGCGGTCGATCACACGCAGGAGCATGCCATGAGCAGCACAACGAGCAACGAGAAGATCTCTGAAGCGCTGGCGCTTCTGGAAGAGGCCGCCAAGGATAAGCGGGACGAGGTCCGCAACCTGATCACCGGAAAATATGAGAATCTGCGCGGCGCCGTGGTGCAGGCAGAGCATACAGCCGCGGAGGTTCTGACAGCCGCCCAGAAGCGCGCCGTGGAAGCCATTCTGCACGCCAAAGAGGTGGGGCAGGAGAAGGTGAAGCATGCCGCAACGGTGGTGGACGACCAGGTACATGCCACTCCGTGGCCCTTCATTGGCGGAGCGGCCCTGACCGCCTTGCTCGTCGGCTACATCCTGGGCCGCCGGAAGTAGCAGACACCCCGCCCCGCACACCGGCATAACATGAGACAAACACTACGCGTTCTGCTGCCGAGCCTGCTGATGTTCGTGCTCCGGCGCTACCGCGACGCTAGCCTCGATCTGATCCGGATCAGGGCGGCGACCTGCTATCTGCAGGGCGTCCAGGGGTTGCGCTGCGCGTTCATGGGCTGCCTGCTGTTGTCCGTCTGCCTGATGCTGCTGGGATGCGGCTTCGTCATCTTCCACATCGGACTCTTCCTGCTGCTTCCACGCTTCTGGAACGCCGGCGTCCTGATGGGACTCGGGGCGTTCTACATGCTGACAGTCCTTGTGCTGCTGCGCTGGCTCTGCTCGGAGAAGACCTGGCTGCGCTACACCAAGGCGGGCGAGTTCGCCTTGAAGGCCGCGCGCGGCGTGTGGTGACGGGCCACAGCCGCCGCGCGCGGTACGGCAGCACAAACCGCCAGTCGAGGCCGGCCCACCCGCGTTTCGCCATAGCGGCGGAGGTGGACCGGGTGTTGTTCGCGCATCCCGCGGCGGTTCCCACGGACCACTCGTCACATCCTGTGGCGCGTCACCAGCAATCCGTCCGGAACGGCGAGGCCGGCAACCCATCGGTGTTGATGAGGTTGCAGCCGTCGGGATTGTCGGCCCAGGCATAGCGCACCGCCACCGGCGCAACCACCCGCGGATGGCTTACCACGACGGTATCACCCTCGATGATTGCGTCCGCCAGGCGGAAGGTACGGTCGCCACCGGCAATGGCGAAGCACTGCAACGGTCGATCGCCGCCGGCCTTCAGTCCGCCGCCCACGTGCGTGAAACGGAGCCGAATCCGCTCGGCTTCGATAGCCATGCCCGCATAGAGCGGTCCGGACGGAACAATCGCCTTGCCGTAGGTACGCGCCAGGGCCCATTGCGCCAGCCGGGCGCCCACGTCACGTTTGTTGCGCGGGTGGATGTCTGCGGCTTCGCCGATGTCGATGGCCACGGCCAGGCCGGCCTGCGGGTCGGCGAGCGACTGCAACTGCGCCTCGCGCACACGCGCCCAGGCGCTGCCGTCCTGGTACCCGACCGGCTGCATGAAGTTGGCCAACTGCACCGTCAGGAAGGTGAAGGCGCCCTGTCCCCACGCGGCACGCCAGTCCCGGATCATCGCGCGCAGCAGTTCGGCGTAGTCGCCGGCATTGCCGGCATTGCTCTCGCCCTGGTACCACGTGGCGCCGCGAATGGCGTAGGGCAGCAGCGGCGCAATCATGTTGTCGAATAGCACGCCCGGCGAGTTGGGATTGCCCGGCCCAGGTATCTGCCCGGCCGGCACCACCTGCCCCAGATCGTGCTCGCAGTGCAGGCGCCAGCTCCCTGCCAACGGCAGCCACGTGTCCGGGGAGTCGGCGGGCCCCACGCGCATGGCCTGGGCCGGACCGATCAGTCCGCCCGAGTAGACGAACGAGTAGGCCCGCACCGCCACCAGGTTGCGGCCCGGCCGCACCAAACGGCCCGGCACCCGGTAGTGCCGAGGGGTGCTCCAGCACGACTCATCAAGCCCCTTGCCGGTCGCGCCGACCTGCTCGCCGTTGAAGTAGGTGATGTCCTGCTTGTCCACGGCGCCAAGGTCCAGGACCAGTTCGTGCCCCTGCCAGTCCGCCGGCAGATCCAACTCGCGGCGATACCAGAAGACGCCGCTGTAGTTGTGGCCCTGCTGTTGCCAGGCCCCCGGCACGGGATGGGTCTCCCACGCGCCATCGTTGAAGTCCGGCCGGGCCCATCCGCACTCGACTCCGCCATTGCCCGGATCGAGCGGGTACCTCGAAGTAGGCGACTCCGACTTCTGCGCCGCGCCCGAAGGGTCAAAGGGCTCGATCTGGTCCCAGCAGGCCGCACCATTGGCCAGCAGTTCGTAGCGCGCCAGCTCCGCCACCGTGATCGGCGACTGCGCCAGGGCTTCGCGGCTCATCCAGGTCTCGATCCGCGTACCGCCCCAGGACGTGTTGAGCAACCCCACTGCCACCCCCAACTCGCGGTGCAACCGAAGGCCGAAGTGGAAGCCAACCGCCGAAAAAACACCCACGGTGGCTGCGCTGGCCACCTGCCAGGCCGCCCCTTCGATCGTAGTCTGCCGCACGGGCAGCGCCGTGCGCGGCACCGTGAACATGCGCACACCGGGAGTCTCGGCCTCCGGCGGCAGCGCGCCGCAAGCCCCCAACGTCCATTCCATGTTGGACTGCCCGGAACAGACCCACACCTCGCCCATCCAGACATCGCCGATCTGACACCGCTCGGACGGGTCCGGAGTCTCCGCCGTGAGCACAAACGGCCCGCCGGCCGGCTGCGGCGGCAGGCGCACCAGGAAACGGCCGTCGCGTCCGGATTTGGATTCGGCCGCCAGCCCGCCCAACCGCACGCGAACCCGCAGGTTGGGCTTGGTCCAACCCCACACGGGAATTGACACATCGCGTTGCAGCACGGCGTGATCAGAAAAGAGAGCGGCTAGTTGCATGCACAGAACCTTTCGAAAGGACGCAAAGTTTTTCATGATACACAAAAGAGGCGCCCGGAAGCATATCTTTGATGAGGTGTGCGTGGAAGCACGCGAGTCGTCGTTCGGCCTTCAGCTTGCCGTCTGTGACAGCAGATTGAAACACCCGCGGCGAAAGCAACATGGACGCCGAGGACGGCGAGAAGTACGCCGGGGGTGTTACATGGGTCCCGCTGACTTGCGGCACCCCGTTCTGCGGGAGATGTCGACGAACACGCGCTTGTACAAGCACGGAGACGGCACGGAGACGGCTCGCGAGGACGCTCGCCCTCCATCTTGAGCCATCAAGCAGGGAATGGCACCCAACCTGAATGGCGAGCGTCCGTGCCGGGATGTTGGTTTTCGGTTTGTGGTGGAGAGGGAACACCATGAAACAAACGGGCTGTAGCCATCGGACAGGCTGATCGATATTCGCGCCGCCGTTACCGTATGAACACCACTGTGCCCGCGTGGTCCTGGGTGATTTCCAGGAAGTCGACCCCCTCGCTCCCTGTGTAGCTGCCGTCGAACAGTTCGCCGTAAAGCTCGATGGTATGCCAACCGGCCGAACTCACCGCGAAGCGCACCGGCTCGCTGGTCAGCCAGGCGCCCCCGGCTGCCGGGAAGGTCACCGCGGTGACTCCATCCACCCGGAACAGCAGCGGTACGGCACGGGTCAGGTAGCGCAACCGGACGAAGTACTGCCCGCGCGCCGGGAAGTGCAGCGACAGGGTTCCGCGCGTCCAGTTGTGGGCCATCGACACATACTTGCCAGCCGACGCGCCGCTGTCCGGCCAGACTTGCGGCACGTAGCCGGCGCCGTGCATCTGAGCCGTGAGCAGCAGGTCGCTTTCAGCCTCCAGCCGCAGTGTGCCAGGCGTCAGACTGAAGTCGCGGGTGGCGTTCGCCACTGGCGTGACCGCGGCCGTGGCGCGCTGGTAGCCAATTGCCAGGGCCGCCAGGTCGACCCGCCCGATCGCCGCGACTGCCAAGCTGTAGGTGCCGCCGCTGCTGTCGTCACTGAAGCCATAGCCCGGCCAGTCTGTACCGCTGTCGGCCACGGCCAGCACGCGCGCGGTCGCAAACGGCCCAGCCGCCGACACCGCGCCGTCGATCGTGGCCGAGACGCGGCGTTCGCCCGGGATGACCTCCAGGAAGTCCATCCCTTCGCCGTTATCGCCCTTGTCCGCACCCGCCAGATAGAGATCGATGTAGTGCCAGCCGGCCGCGACCGTGAACGCCGTCCAGTCGTTCGTCTTCCACAGGTTGGCGCTGTGCGTCCATGTGATCTTGGTCGTGGCGTCAGACTTGAGCAAAACGCTCGCAGCGCGCGTGCGGTAGGCCAACCGGGCTTTGTACTCACCCGTGTCGGGGAAGTAGAGCCACGTACGGGCCTGTGTCCAGTTGTGGCTGGCCTGCAAGTAGCGTCCTTGCGAAGCCCCGGTGCGGGCCAGCGACTTCGGCATATACCCTTCGCCGTGTGCGTCGGCGGTGACTTCCGTGTCGCTCTCGGCCTCGATGCGCAGCGTGCCACGTGCCAGGCTGAAGCTCTGAGTAGCACCGCCCATGGGCGTGATGCGCTGCATCTGGCGCTGGTAGCCGATGGCCAGCGCTGCCACGTCGAGGCTGTGCACGGCTGAAGGCGTGGACGCGAACCGGTAGCCGCCGCCCGACGCGCTGTTGGCGTAGAAGCTGGCGCCCGGCCAGTAGTTGGTGCCGCCGTCGCGCATGGCTGTCAGACGCACGTTGGCCACCGGTGAACCGGCGGAGATCACCGTGCCCGTGACCAGACCGGAGACCAGCGGACCGCCGGGGATGACCTCGACGTAGTCGAAGCCGTCGCCGTTGCCGAAACCCGTGTACGTGCCGCCATAGAAGTCGGCGTCATACCAGCCGGCGGCCGGCACCAGCAGGCCGGGCGAGTCGCGCGTCACCCAGGTGCTGCTGGTGGTGGGCCAGGTGTACTTGGCGGCGGTTGAGCCCATGCGCCACTGCACCGTCGCGCCGCTGGTGCGGTAGCGCAGGCGGTAGACGTATTCGCCGGCTTGGGGGTAATAGAGCCGCAGGCGGCCTTGGGTCCATATGTGGCAGCACTGCACGAAGTGACCGCTGGAGGCCGCGGACGAGGCGACCACGATCGGCGCATACCCCGAGCTGTGGCCCGAGGCCGTAACGGTGGTGTCGTACTCGAACTCGGTGCGTAGCGTACCGGGCGTGAGCACAAAATCCAGCGTCGCGGGTGCCACGGGTGCCACACGCTGAGTGGCCCGCGAGTAGCCGATCGCCAGGGCCGACACGTCGATGGTGCGCATGGCACTCGGCGTGGGCGTGAGCGCATAGGTGCCGGCCGCCGCGCCATCGGCGAAGAAGGTGCCGCCGGGCCAGTTGGTTGAACCGTCGCGTGTGCCGGACATGCGCACGTTGGCGAGCGGGCTGGCACCATCCGTAACCGTACCGCCGATGGCGGCGGCATTGTAGGGTCCGACCTGCCAGATCTCGACGTAATCGAGGCCGTCGTCCGATGGTGGCGGGGGGACGCTCTCGGCATAGAGATCGATGTTCTGCCATGCAGCGCTGGTGGTTACTTGGAAGGTATTGGTCACAACCTTCCAGGCGCCGGCCGTGCCCGGACAGGTAAATTTGTGCCAGTCGCCGACCTGCAACTGCACGCCCACGCTGGCGGTCTTGTAGCGAATGGCTGCTCGGTACTCACCAGCCACGGGGAAATAGAGTTTCAGGCGCGCCTGCGTCCAACTGTGCGCCAGGCGCAGGTAGTGTCCGCCGGAAGCGGTGGCGCTGCCGACAATCAAGGGACGGTACCCGCTTGAGTGCATCGAGCAGGTCACCTCCCCATCCACGTCCAGTTCGGCCCGCATCACGCCGGGCGATAGGAGGAAGTGCAGACTCTGCGCCGGCGCGGAAGGCGGCGCGACCCGCGCGACACCGCGCGCGTAGCCGATGACCAGGGCCGCCACGTTCAGAGCCGTGGGCGTGGATGCAAAAGCTCGGCTGTAGGTGCCACCCGCCGCTCCGTCCGCCAGGCTCACCCAGGGTGCCGTCGTGCTGGCCTGCGGCACCCAGTTCGTCAGATCGTTCAGATGGAAGGCCAAGTGGGCATAGCCAACCGCAGCCGTGCCATTACTGACCGTGCCGCTGAGAGTGGTTTGGCCCCTGCCGGTCAAGCCCAATCCGGCCGCCACCGCGAACACCACAACGTGTCGATTCACACAGGTTGTCAGACGCATGAACGCCCCCCCCTTCGTCTTCACCGCACTTCCGAACATCAACCAGCGAACAATGCCAGTACCGCTTGTTGCAACATCATCTTACACTTATATGGTACCAAGCTGCGAACGTGTCGTCAACCATATGTCGGCGGTAGTGCAAAAGCGGACAGTTTGAGGGGCCAAGGGCGGGTATCGCCGGAGCGCTTCGGGCGGCGGTCAAAGCGTATAGCTGGCCAGGATCGTTGGCCACGCCGGGTTGAGGGGGTCGGGGCAGCTCTCCACGACCCAGAACCGAATGCCGGCGGGAGGCCACCCACGCGTCGTGCGTCAGGGGAAACACCATCATCCGGTTGACGGCAACATGCCCGCCCACGTGGCAAAGGCCCACGACTACGCCTCGGAATGCGAAGCCTACAAGCGGGTCGTGCGCAGGCTTGTGGGCACGAAGAACCACTTGGCGTAGACATAGGCCAGTCCCTCGAAGAGGACCTCCCGGGTGCCTTCACTGGAACGCCACCAACGCGCCGGGTCGTAGTCGAGCTCATCCAGGGCAATGACTCCCACGTTTGCGCGGCTTCGAAACGCCTTCTGGTACAGGATGCGAGATCGCCGCGCGTGAGTCCCGACGGTCGCCACATCGATGGACTGCACCGTCAGGCCGCGGCATCGAAGCCACTCACGTACCGCCAGGGCCGACGTGTAGGTGCGGTCCTTCATCACGACGTCGCAGAAGACCACCTGCACGTGTTGCGTTGGAATGCCACACCGGGCCAGGGTCTCGGCAATGAACTCGGGCTTGAACCGGCCCGATTCCCACGTGTTGCCCGTGCGACGGACCGGCGCCACCACCAGAACCCCCTGGTAGTGCCCGGCACCATACTCACGGGCCGCCTGTTCCGCACCCTCACGGCTGATCCAGCCGTCGACGACCATCAGCTCGCCGGCCGTCCGGTGCGTGACCGCCAGAAAGGGATAGAGCCCCTTGGCCACCCACCAGGCCGCGAGCACCAGGAGCAGCAGCGCCAGCGCCTGGCCTTGCCGCGAAAGGCCCCAGCGCATTCTTCGTACGAACAAGCCGCCGAGCATCTGTGTTTCTGACTTCATAACCAGCCACAATCCCGCGAGACACCGGGATGCTGCAAAATCGGATTGCGACTGTCAATGGCATCCGGAGGACGGCCGCTCTGCGACCGCCACTCCGAACTCGAACCGGCGCCGATGGCCCCCGCGCGGCACACGCCCTGAAATCGTGGATTTCCGGGAGCCGCACGGCTAGAATACCGGCATGCGCAACTCCCTGCTGATCACCGATGTCCGCCTGCTGGACCCTGCCGCCCACTGCGACACGATCGGCAACCTGCTGGTGCTGGACGGGCGCGTGGCCGACCCCGGCACGCCCTGCCCGCCGGGCATCAGGCGGCTGGATGGCCGCGGCCTGGCCGTGGCTCCCGGCTTCTGGGATCTACATGTTCATTTCCGTGATCCAGGCGGCACGGTGGCAGAGGACCTGCACTCCGGCGCCACGGCCGCCGCACGCGGTGGTTTCACCCACGTGGTGACCATGCCCAACACCATCCCACCCTGTGACACGCCCGAGGCTGTCCGCCGTCAGGCCACGGCCGACCTGCCCGTGCGGATCCTGCCATCGGCCTGTTTGACCCGCGGGCGTCTCGGACGTGAACCGGCGGACCTTGCCCCGTTGGCAGCCGCAGGTGCCATGGCCTTCACGGACGACGGCAGCACCGTCTCGGACGACGCCGTCATGGCGGAAAGCATGCGGCGGGCCGCGGTGCTCGGCCGCCTGGTAATGGACCATGCCATCGACCCCTCGCGTGCAGGCGCCGGCATGGTGCGGGAGTGCGCAACGGCCCGGCGCCTCGGACTTCCGATCCTGTGGCCGGAAGCCGAGGTCGAAGCCGTGCGTCGCGACATCGCCCTGTGCCGCGAGACCGGCTGCCGTCTCCATGTGCAGCACATCTCCTGCGCCGGTTCGCTGGCCTGCATCGCCGAAGCCCAGTGCGCCGGCCTGCCGGTCAGCGGCGAAGCCAGCCCCCACCATCTGGCGCTCTCGGCCGAGGAGATTACGGGCGACGACGGGAACTACCGCATGAATCCGCCGCTGGGATCGCGCGATGACATGCTGGCGCTGCGCCGCGCCGTTTGCGACGGGACCGTGGCGGCATTCGCCACCGACCACGCACCCCACGCGCCGGAGACTAAGAATCAGGGTTTCCGCCGCGCCCCGGCCGGCGTCATCGGGCTGGAGACCGCCATCGGCGTGACCTACACCGTGCTGGTCGAGCAGTCCGGCCTGACGCCGCTCGACTGGGTCGCACGCTGGACCGTCGCGCCGTCGAGGCTCCTGGGCCTCCCGGCCCCGTCATTGACGCCCGGGACCCGGGCCGACCTGGTGCTGCTGGACCTGACCCAGACCTGGCAGGTCGAGCCAGCGGCGTTCTCCTCGCGCTCCCGCAACTGCCCCTTCGCCGGTTGGGCCCTGCGCGGCCAGGCGCTGTTAACCATGCTGGAAGGCCGCATCACGTGGCGGACCCCACGACTGGCTGCATCCTGAGGCGCGCCGCCGCGACGAAATGCGACCAAAGAACACTAGATTTCTCGGAACGAGAAATCTAGATAAACAGGGTCGCGTTCGACTGGTCGGCCTCGGCCAGGAACGCGGCCACGCCGCCGATTTCCACGCCGTCAATCAGCTCCTCGGGCTTCAGTCCCATCACGTCCAGGCTCATCGAACAGGCCACCAGGCGCGCGCCCTGGGCCCGGGCCTGGGCCAGCAACTGCTGCGGCGAGTCCACGTGCTTGGATGCCATGACATGTTTCATCATGGCCGTGCCCATGCCGCCCATGTTGAGACGCGAAAGCTTCAGCCGCGCCAGTCCACGCGGCAGCATCACGCCGAACATGCGGTCCAGGAGGTTCTTGCCGGTAGTCGGCACGGTCGCAGGACGCCGCAGGGCGGTCAGCCCCCAGAACGTGAAGAACAAGGTCACCTGGTCGCCCATCGCCAGCGCGCCGTTGGCGATCACCAGAGCTGCGAGCACCTTGTCCAGCTCGCCGGAGAAGACGACCAGTGTCTTCTTGCGCAGCCGGCCGGCGACAGCAGCCGCTGTCGGCGCCACCGCCGGCGCCTCCTTGCGCAGCCGGCAGAGGACCCCGGGCGCGGCCGCGCGTCCTTCGAGATACGTGTGGCCATGCGCCTGGCACCAGGCCTGCACATCCTTGAGAAAGCCGGGGTCGCTGGCGCGCACCGACAGTTCGTCGCCCACGGCCGCCTCGGACATGGCCGCCACCAGCTTGCGAATCGGGCCTGGGCACTGCAGACCGGCGCAGTCCAGGGCAATGACCTTGCCGCGCGAGTGGGCCTGCAACGCCGACGCGGCGGCCGCGACCGGCGCTCCGCATGGCGTCGGCGGGTGGCTGACGGCGGCCGGCGCGTGAGCGGGCGCACCCGGCAGAGGCCCCATGGGCGGCGGCGGCACTCCCGGGCCCAGCGTCGGATGCACGGCGCGGAATGTCTCCGCACCACCGGCCAGCGTGCACGCGGACAGCCCGGACTGCGTCAGAATGCGCGCGGCGAGGTAGCTGCGCAGCCCGACCTTGCAGTAGACGTAATAGCGCTTGGAGCCGTCAAGGCTCGGCAGCTTGTCGCGCAGTTCGACCAGCGGCAAGCCGACCGCGTGGGGCACGTGCCAGGCGGCGTACTCGTTTGGCGTCCGCACATCCAGCAGTACCGCCTGCTCCGGCAGCCGGCCAAACTCCTCGGCATACCAGTAGTCAACGTCTCCGCGCAGCAGGTTGCAGGCCGTGAAACCGGCCATGTTAACCGGATCCTTGGCAGATCCATAGGGTGGCGCATAGGCCAGCTCGATGTGCTCGAGGTCCCAGACGCCCAAGTTGCCGCGCATGGCCGTGGCGATCACGTCGATGCGTTTGTCCACGCCGTCATAGCCCGCAATCTGACAGCCCAGAATGCGGTGGCCGTCCGGGCTGAAGAGCAGCTTGAGGTGCATCTGGGCCGTGCCCGGGTAGTAGCTGGCGTGCCCGAACGGATGGAGGTAGACCTTGCGGTAGTCGATCGCCGCGCGCTTCAGCGCCTTTTCGTTCAATCCAGTCGTGGCGACGGTCAACTCAAACGCCTTCAGCACCGAGGTTCCCTGGGTGGCGCGATACAAGCTATCCCGGCCGCACAGGTTGTCAGCAATGATGCGTCCGTGCCGGTTGGCCGGCCCGGCCATGGGGATGTAGACTGGTTGACCCGAGATGAAGTCCACCGTCTCGACCGCATCGCCGCCCGCGTAGATGTCCGGGTCGGACGTGCGCAGCCGCGCGTCGACTGCGATCCCGCCGCGCGCTCCCACATCCAGCCCAGCCGCCCTGGCCAGATCGCTGTTGGGCAGCGAGCCGAGTGCGAGGACCACGAGGTCGGCCTCGATGTGGATGCCGCTCTCGAGCACCACCTCCGCGCGACCGGCGGCGTCGCGGAAACCGGCCACACCGGAGCCGGTCATCACCCGGATGCCGTGAAGCTCGAGCTGCTCCTGCAGGTAGTGGGCGATCTCCGGGTCCAACGGCCCCATGATCTGGGGCATCTTCTCGACCAGGATCACCTCCAACCCCTTCTCACGCAGGTTCTCGGCCGCCTCGATGCCGATGTACCCACCCATCACCACGGCCCGCTTGGCGCCCTGCTGCAACCGCGCAATCAGGCGGTCCATGTCGGCGATGTTGCGCAGCTCGAAGATGGCAGGGTGGTCGAGGCCCGGCAGGGGCGGTCGCAGGGCCTTGGCGCCGGGCGTCAGCACCAGCTTGTCGTAAGGCTCGTCGTACGTGCGGCCCGTGCGAACCTCGCGAACGCGCACGGTGTGGGCCTGGCGGTCAATCGCCACGACTTCGCTGAGCACGCGCACGTCAAGATTGAGCTGGGCTTTGAGCGACTCCGGCGTCTGGACCAGCAGGCTATGGCGGTGCGGTATGGCGCCGCCGATGTGGTACGGCAGACCGCAGTTGGCAAACGAGACGTGCTCGTCCTTCTCGAACACCACGATCCCGGCCTGCTCGTCCAGACGCCGCAACCGGGCCGCGGCCGACATACCGGCCGCCACTCCCCCGACAATCACGACCTTCACCGCTGGGCCTCCTTCTTGCGCAGGCAGTCCAAAATGGTCACCGCGTGCGGATTGGCGATTCGGTACCAGACCTCCTGCCCGCGCCGCTCCGACGTCAACAGCCGCACCTGCCGCATCCGCTGCAGGTGATGGGAGACCTGTGCCTGGGGCCGTCTCAGACGGGCCACGACCACGTGCACCGGCGCACCGCCGCAGGACTCCAGGATCTCGACGATCCGCAGACGGTCGGCGTGCGCCAGCACAGCCAGGACGTCCGCCATCTCGCGCAGAAAGCGTGGTGGCAACGGCCGCGGCGTGAAGGCTGGGGACCTGGCAGGCATGCCGCGGATGTTATACGCATTCAGCTAGATATGTCAATGCTAACATTCTTTGCCCGCGCGGGAGGGACCGCGCCCCCGGCGTCGCCCCCCGACTCGGCCCCACGGATCCCGCCGGCGAGGCCCGGGCTCGCAACCGGCTGCCGCCACCGCTTGGCGTTGCCGATGCCGCGTCCGCTCCGGCGGCCTCCGCCCGTTCCACACGTCAGCCACACGCGTGCAAGCACATCCGCCCCTGGATTGCGAGAGATGGAACATTGGAATGCTGGAATGTTGGGAAATGGCCCATCAGACAGTCTAATTGCCTGCGATTCGCTGCCAGCAGACCTCACCATGGCATGGATGGAACGCGAACCGCCTGAGTTCCTCCCACGGAGGGCTCCGCCGTGCAAAACTCCGCATGGGATGCGGGATTCAGCGCACAGTCGTCACACCATTCCAGCATTCCATCATTCCACCATTCCAACTCTCGCAGTTTGAGGTCCGCCGGCAGGTGTTGACAGCCCGGGGCCAAAGCTGGTACAAGGGGCGCGTCGTTCAGCGGACCAGAGACATCCGCCGGCGGCTTTGTGGGGGTATAGCTCAGTTGGTAGAGCGCTTGAATGGCATTCAAGAGGTCGCCGGTTCGACCCCGACTACCTCCACCACACCGAAACCCGCGAGTAATCGCGGGTTTTCGCGTTTGTGGTCTGATTTGCGGGCTGAATGGCGGCGTCTTGAACCCGGCGCGGGGGCCCGGATCCCACTTTGCGGTTGATGCTCCGAAGCGCTCAGTGGTAACCTCTCCGCACACCTTGGCTGTCGCGCCGTGGGTAGCACGACCCTTACCTTGCCTTCCGGCACCCGGGTCGCCTGCAGGTGCAGGTTGCGCGACCGCAGGAGCACCGCATGCGTTTCATGAAGGAGCTCACGCGCGGCATTGTCCGCGAAAACCCGACCTTCCGTCTGGTTCTGGGCATGTGCCCGACGCTCGCGACCACGACGTCGCTTGAAAACGGCCTGGGCATGGGTGTCGCGGCGACCTTCGTGCTGGTCTGCTCAAACATGGTCATCTCGGCCATCCGCAACGTCGTTCCCGCCAAGGTGCGAATCCCCTGCTATATCGTGGTGATCGCCTCGTTCGTGACCGTCGTGGAACTCCTGATGCAGGCCTATACGCCGGCCCTGACGCAGAAACTCGGAATCTTCATCCCCCTGATCGTGGTCAACTGCATCATCCTGGGTCGAGCCGAAGCCTTCGCATCCAAGAACGGCGTCGTGGCCAGCCTGGCGGATGGTCTGGGCATGGGGCTGGGGTTCACCCTGGCGCTGTCCGTCGTGGCCTCGGTGCGCGAGATCCTTGGCAACGGGTCGCTGACTGTCTGGGGCAACCTCGCCTTTGCGATCCCCGTGAGCTCGCCGCTGGTGCTGATCATTCTGCCGGCCGGCGGTTTCGTCACCTTGGGTTGCCTGTTGGCACTGATGAACCACGTGCAGACGAGGCAAGCCATCCGGGCGGGACGCCAGATCCCTCCGCCCCTGGAACTCGATTGCCGCCACTGCGCGATCTGCAAGCTGGGGGAAGTCTAGACTTCCGCCACAGCCTCGATCTCGACCCGCGCCGAGCGGGGAAGTCGCGCGACCTGCACGGTTGAGCGAGCCGGCGCGTGTCCGGCAAAAGCCTCGGCGTAGATCGCGTTCATGACCCCGAAGTCATCCAGATCGGCCAGGAAAACCGTGGTCTTCACCACGCGCTCCAGTCCGCTGCCGGCGGCGATCAACACGGCACGCACGTTTGCCAGCGCCTGACGCGTCTGGGACTGGACATCGTCCCCGACGAACTTGCCGCTGGCCGGATCAACTCCCATCTGTCCCGAGCACCAGACCAGACCGCCGCCTATGATGGCCTGCGAATAGGGGCCAATAGCCTGGGGTGCCGTGGTCGTCGCAATGATCTGCATGGCGATTCTCCCTTCACGCCTTGACCACGGCAGAACAGCACGAGCCGCGGCAGGATCGATGTGTTGACAGAAAAGCTAGCACAGCGTGCCCGTGTGCGCCAGTCGGGACCGGCTGTCGCGGCGCAGCCGCGCGGCGGGCTGGTCCATCGCTGCAACCCGCGGACGCGCACGCCTCGTGCTTGCACCCGTCCCGCCGGTTGGCGATACTTGCGACATGTCGCTGACCAAAGATATTGAAGAGCGAATCCATTTCCTGCGCGCCGAGCTGGTTCGCCACAACCGGCTCTACTACGAGGAAGCGCAACCGGAGATCGCCGACGCCGACTATGACGGCTTGTACCGCGAGCTTGAGGACCTCGAACTCGCGCATCCCGAACTGGCCACGCCCGACTCGCCCACCCGGCGGGTCGGCGGTGAACCGTTCGCCGGCTTCGCCAAGGTCCAGCATGACCCCCCTATGCTCAGCCTCGAGAAGACCCATTCGACTGCCGACCTCGTGGCCTTCGATCGCTTTCTGCGCGGCAAACTCGGCGCAGCCACGTGGTCCTATGTCGTCGAACCGAAGATCGATGGCGTGGCCTTCAGCCTGCGTTACGAGCACGGGTTGCTGGTCCGCGCCGCCACGCGCGGCAATGGCGAGTTGGGCGACGACATCACGGCCAACGTTCGCACGATCCGCGCCATTCCGCAGCGCATCGACACGAGCGCCGCCGTCGTCGAGATCCGCGGCGAAGTTTACATGACCAAGCAGGGTTTCGAGGCGCTGACGCGCCAGCAGGAGACCGCCGGCGAACCCGCCTTCATGAATCCGCGCAATGCCGCTGCTGGCTCGCTGAAGCAGCACGACCCGCGTGAAGTGGCGAAACGCCCGCTGAGCGCGCTCCTGTATGGCGTGGGGCGCCTGGAGGGGATCGCGTTCGAGACGCACACCCACCTGATCGACACGCTCGCCCGCTGGGGACTCCCGACCGCCCCCCGGCATTGGTCGTGCGCCGACCTCGACGCCGCACTGGCGGCCATCGACGCGTTGCGCGCCCAACGCCACGACTTCGACTTCGAGATCGACGGCGCCGTCTTGAAGATCGACCAGCGGGCGCTCTACGCAGGTCTCGGCGGCACGGCCAAGAGCCCGCACTGGGCCCGCGCCTTCAAGTACGAACCGGAACGCGCCGAGACAACGGTCAACGGCATCACCGTACAGGTTGGCCGCACCGGCGTGCTCACGCCGGTGGCGGAACTCGCGCCCGTGCGCCTGGCCGGATCCATCATCGCTCGCGCCACCCTGCACAACGCCGACGAGGTCGCACGCCGGGATGTCCGCGTCGGCGACCGTGTCTGGGTCGTGAAGGCCGGCGATGTCATTCCCGCCATCGACGGCGTGATCCGTGAGAAGCGCACCGGCGCGGAACAGGTCTTTGCCATGCCGACCCACTGTCCGGTCTGCGGCGAACCGGTGGCGCGCCGCCCCGACGAAGTCGCCTGCCGCTGCGATAACCTGACCTGCCCTGCCCGTCTGGAATGCCGCCTGGAGCACTTTGCCAGTCGCGATGCGCTGGACATCGAGGGGCTGGGCGACAAGGTTGCGGCAGCCCTGGTGGCACACCAATGGGTCCAGGATCCGCTCGACCTCTTCGACCTGACGGCGGCGCGCCTGGCAACCCTCGACCTGGGTGAGACCGAGGCCCACCGCCTGCTCGGCGCCAGGAACGCCGCCCGGATCGTCCAGGCCCTGAAGGCTGCCCGCGACCACGATCTTGGCCGATGGCTCTTTGCCTTCGGGATCCCCAACGTCGGAGCCACCGTGGCCGCACAGGTCGCAACGTTGGCCCCGGATCTGCGGTCGCTTGCAGATTCGCCCGCGCTGTCCAAGGTGTTGCGGCTGCACACGCTCTACGAGCAGGCAGCCAAGGCCAACCCACGTTCCAGGGCCAATCGAACCACCCCGGCCGGCAACGCGTCTGATCCGGCCCGCTTCGACGCGATCTGCGCCGAACTGGAGCAGGTCGGCGAAGCCCTGGCAGCCTTGCACCTCGCCAAACGTGCGGCCGGAACCGCGCGCCCGGCCAAGTATGCCTGTGCGATCAAACCCGAAACTGCGCGCGCCATGGCCGCGTTCTTCGCCTCGCCATGGGGGGGCGCGGCGCTGGAGCGCCTGGAGCGCCTTGGCATCAGTCCCCACGGCAAGCCGGCGCCCTCCGAGGCGGTCACCGGCCCGCTGGCAGGTCGCGCACTCGTGATCACCGGCACGCTGAGTCAGCCGCGCGGCGACATCGCAACCCTCATCCGGGCGGCTGGCGGCCGGGTGGTCGACAACGTGTCTGCCCAGACCGACTTCCTAGTCGCGGGTTCCGATCCGGGCGAGGCCAAGCTGACCCGCGCCCGCGAGTTCGGTGTGCCGACGTGCACGGAAGCCGAGTTGCGCGTAATGCTCGCGGGACAGCGGGCGACCGGGGCGCCAGAGGGCAACCGGCAGCACACGCGCAGCATGAAGCAGGGCGACCTGTTTGGCGGCGCGAGCTAGGTTTCCCGCCGAGTCGTCGGTACGGGCCTGTTGAAGAAACCAACGGACGCGGCGGCGACGATGGTCGCCCGCGCCGCGCGTTGGGCCGAGGTGCACCACCCGGCGCACCCATCGGAAGGGCCGCACGATGCGATGGGCGATGGGCACGCGAAAAAGGCTTTGCAGTCGCGCCCTTTTTCAGCCATTATTACACCCAATGCACCCTTGGTAGGGGCGGCGTTGTGTGTGTGTTTGAAGGAGGTTTTAGCAACCATGCAGATTACCGAACAGATTTGTCAGTCGCTGATGAAGGGCCGCGCGGCCGAAGTGAAGCAGTTGGTTGAGAAGTCTCTGGCCGACGGCGTCGCGCCAGCGACGATTCTGAACCAGGGATTGCTGCAGGGCATGGGCATCATCGGTGACAAGTTCAAGAAGAACGAAGTCTACGTGCCCGAAGTTCTGATCGCCGCCCGCGCCATGAAGGCCGGCATGGAGATCCTGAAGCCCCGTCTGGTTGCCGCCGGCGTCGAACCGCTGGCCACCGCGGTGATCGGCACGGTCAAGGGCGACCTGCATGACATCGGCAAGAACCTCGTCGGCATGATGCTCGAGGGCGCCGGCTTCCGCGTGGTTGACGGCGGCATCGACGTCGCGCCCGAGAAGTTCGTCCAGCTCGCCAAGGAGAACGGCGCCAAGGTCATCGGCGTCTCGGCCCTGTTGACGACCACCATGACCAACATGAAGCTGGTCGTGGACGCCGTCAAGGAAGCGGGACTGAGCGTCAAGGTGATGGTTGGCGGCGCTCCGGTCACGCAGTCCTTCTGCGACGAAGTCGGAGCCGACGGCTACGCGCCGGACGCCGCTTCGGCGGCGGATCTGGCCAAGGTCCTGGTGGCCTGAGTTCCCCCAGCGTCTGACCCGCAAGGGTCTGCTGAGACAGGCGACAACCCCGTTGACGGGGTTGTCGTTTTTGCTATTTTGCGACGTGGTCGAACACCAAACACGCCACGTTGCGTGCAATACGTCGCCGGACCCTGTTCTGCAAGAGATGGCGGCACACACGCGCTTGTTCACGCACGGAACCGGCCCGGAGACGGCTCGCGAGGACGCTCGCCCTCCCGCCCGAACCATCAAGCAGCGAGTGGCACCCATCCGGGAGGGCGAGCCTCCCGGCGAGCCGCAGGTCAACTAGCGGGAGTCTCGAACCTCACCTGCAGCTTGTTGGGCCAGGAGCCTGTCGGGCTTAGGGACGGCACAGGTCGCATACCTTGCTTGCGCCGCGGCCCGTGTCGCTTCACGGCGCCGCGCTGTTGGTAGCAACCACCCGGTAGAACGCGCTGCTTATTCCTGGCGCCCCGGTCCACACGTTTAGCGGCGGCGTGCGTGGCGAGATGCCCGCCGGCAGCCAGTCGCCAGGCAACAGGCTCGTGCGGTAGTTGATCAGGTAAGGCTCAGTTACACCGTTGGTGCTGCTCGCCCATCGCAACACGGGCCGTCCATCCGCGAGCCGCGTGCAGGACTGGACGGCAAAACAATCGCCGTTGGTCGGATTACAGCCGACGATGTACTCCTGCCATGTCAGCAGTCCGTCGAGATCGTCATCTTGGGTGTCGACGCTGAGGTTATATCGCTCCAACCAGCCAACCGCCGTCCCCAGCGCCGTGAAGGCCGGCGGTGGGGGTGGATCGCCGGCCGCCCGGCCGCTGTCTTCGATGCTGTAGACGCTCGGATGGACCGCCGCCGCATCATAGGCAGCCTGCACTGAGTAGAAATAGGTGATGCCCGGCACAGCCGTCGTGTCGTCGTACGTAAGGGTCACGTAGGTGCTCCAGCCGGTCAAGGGCGTCTTGGCGCCGCCGGCACTCGTAGCGCGCCAGATTCGATAGCAAGATACCCCCACCGTCGCCCAAGTAACCCGCACCAGACCGTCATGGGCGCCATCGCTGGCGGTCACAGACGAAGGCGCCGATACCGCACGCCAACCCTCATCCATGGCGCTGTAGTCCGTCGGGTTGGCACCGCTCGAACTGGTTGCAGCCTTGACCCAGTAGTAAAACGAAACACCTCGCGTCGAAGGGTCGGAGTAGCTTGTGGAGGTGATCCACGTTGAGCCAAGAGGTAATTGCGTTCCCCCGGGACTGGTCGCTCGGTACACCCGGTAGTGGCTCGCGCCTGATACCGCACTCCAAGTGATTTGCACGTAGCTTGAGGATGATCCGTCCGTGGCCGAGACGTTCGTTGGTGGCGCCATGCCGCGAAAGCCGGCGTTCTCGGTGCTGTAGCTGCTGGCACCAGCGCCATCGCTGGCGGCCGCCGCCTGCGCCGAGTAGTAGTAGGTGACGCCCGCTGTGGCAGTGGTGTCGTCAAACGTCCGATCAGTGATCCACCCGCTCAGGACCGTCTTACCGCCTCCTGGCGAAGCGGCGCGAGCGACGCGGTAGTAACTGGCGCTGGCGACCGCATCCCAGGTGATGCGCACAAAACCGGAGTAGGTTCCGTCGGAGGCCGTCACGCCCGTGGGCGCGGCTTGGGCACGCCAGCCCACGTCCTCAGCGCTGTAGTCGCTTGGTCGGTAACCCGTGCCGTCGAGCGCCGCCTGCACCGAGTAGTAGCAGGGCACCCCCTGCCCCGCACCGGCATCGTCCATCGTCGTGGCCGTGATCCAATCGCCGACCGGCGTCCTCGCGCCACCGGGCGACAGGGCGCGGTAGAGCCGGTAGTGGGTGGCGCCGCTCGAAGCGACCCACGAAACGCGCGTGTAGGCCGCCTGGGTGCCATCGGCTGCATCCACGCCGATCGGCGCGGACAGGGAGCGCCAACCGCTGTCTTCGGCACTGTAGCCGCTGGCCGCCTGACCGTCGACGCTCACGGCCGCCTGCGCCGTGTAGTAGTAGGTCGCCCCCGCCACCGCCGAGGCATCGTCATAACTGCTGCCCTGGAACCAGGCGCTGCCGCTGATCACGCTCTTGGCGCCACCGGCCGTGGTGGCGCGCGAGACCTTGTAGTACACGCCGGCCTGAGAGGTCCACGTCACGCGGACGGCGCTGGCGAGCGTCCCATCGCTGGCCGCCAGGTCGGCGGGAGCGAACAGGGGCCGCCAGCCGCCATCCTCGCTGCTGTAGGCGCTGGGGCTGGCGCCGGTGTCGTCGAGCGCGGCCCGCACCGAGTAGTAGTAGGTCGCGACCGGCGTACCGGTGGGATCATCGAAGCTCGTACCGGTAATCCAGCCGCTGATGGCGGTCTTGGCGCCGCCGGCCGTACCGGCGCGATAGACCTGGTAGCGCACCGCACCCACAACACTGCCCCAGGTCACGCGCACACAGTCGGGCTGCGTGCCGTCCGTCGCCGCGACGCTCGTCGGGGCCGACAGGCCACGCCACCCGGCATCCTCACCGCTGGAGGGGCCGACCCGCGTGCCACCGCTGTCGGCCGCCGGCACCACCGAGTAGTAGTAGGTCACGGCCGGCACGGCCGTCGTGTCGTCGAAACTCGTGGCGGTGATCCAGGCGCTGACGGCGGTCTTGGCGCCGCCCGGCGAGTCGGCCCGGTAGACGCGCGCATGGGTGCCGCCGGACGGCGGGGTCCAGGTTACCCGTACATCCGTCGCCCGCGTGCCGTCCGTCGCCGCGACCGCGGTCGGCGCCACCAGCGCGCGCCACCCGGTATCGTAGGTGCTGACCGATCCGACCCCCTCCCCGTTGCTGCCCGAAGCGGCCCGCACAAAGTAGTAGTAGGTCACGCCCGGGGTGGCGGTGGTGTCGTTGAAACTGGTGGCCGTGATCCAGCCGCTGATGCCCGTCTTCAGTCCCGAGACGGTCGCGGCCCGATAGAGCTGGTAGTGGGTAGCGTCCACAACGGAGTTCCAACTGGCAGCCACGCGGTCGTTGAAGGCGCCATCGCTGGCCGTGACCCCGGTCGGAGCCGGCAGCACCGTGGGGATCGTGAAGGTCATGGAGGCGCCCGCCGCCGAAACGCTGGAGATATCGAGGCCCAGATCCACGTTCGCATAGCTCTTGTTGTTGGGCGTGGTGGTGGACGAGAAGGTGGTCATGGTTCCAGAGCGGAAATAGTCGGCGTCGTCGCCGGAATCGCCGGCGGAAAGCTGCAGATGATGTGTGCCGCTGGCCTCCTCGAGGTCGACCAGATAGTGCGTCTGGTCGTCGTTGTCTGGCTGCCCCTCGTCCACATGCCAGATGAGCAGGCCGCGGGTGGTGCCGGGCAGGCTGGCATCGAAGCCGGCCCCGTGGCGGTTCTCCACCAGGAAGTACTGGTTGCCCGGTGTGGGAAAGTCCATGCGGTAGATCGATTGGTTATCGGCGCCGCGCAGGACGGTGTAGACGCCCGAACCGTCAACGGGTGTCGGTGTCACCCACTCCAGCGAAGTCTTGCACCAGGCGCTCATCAAGGCCGGCTGGGTGCCGTCGTCTCCGTTCCAACTTCCGCCGGACATCAGACAGAACGCGCCCACTCCGGAGCTGTCATAGCCATAGTCGTACAAATCCGGCAGTCCGAGGAAATGGCCGTTCTCGTGGCAGATCACGCCGATACGCGTGAGCCCTTGACTGCTCGGGTCGGAATCCCATCCGCGTCGCTCAGGCTCGGTATGGTACTCATACATGCGCTTGCCATCGTAGGTGACCGTACTCGACATGTTCCACATGTGCGACCAGATGTAGTCTTCGTCGTTGCCGCCATACTCCTCGCCGCCGCCGGCGTGGATGATGGTCAACCCGTCGACCCAGCCGTCGGCGTCGTTGTCGAACTGGGAGAAGTCGAAGCCGCGGGCTTCGAGTTTGGCCAGGGCCTCAGACACCATCTGCTGTGGGCGGAGGTCCCACCCCCATGCATCATTCGCGCCGTAGTAAGCATAGTCGTGGTCAAGGGTGACCCAGTCGGCCACGACCGACTGGACAGTCAATTGGTTGTACGACACCTGGTGGTAGTAGTCCTTGACGGACCCCTGGGCGCCGTCGGCGGTGTACCCGATCGTGTTGAAAAGGGCGTCGAAGTGGGCCGTGGTGTAGGTTCCGGGTTTGTCCGAAAAGGCCACCAGCACAACGAGGTTCTTCATGGTGCCCGTGCGGGGGGCGCGCTGGGGCAGGCCATCCGCGTCGGCAGTGGCGGAGGCGCTGACGGCGTCATGGGACGTGCTGGCGGTGCGATTGCGGGGATGGCGGCCGGCAGCCATCGCTCGGGCACGCGCCCCGCCCTCGGCCGGCAACAAGCGCCGGGGCAGGCCAAGGGTGGCCGGATCATGGCGTCCGACGGCCCAGGAGCTGGGTTCGAGACTTCCATCGGCCGCCCGCCGGGCGTAAGTCCAGGCGTCGCGCTTGCTGGCGCGCAGAACCGTGTAACCCGCCTCGTCCTCGGTCCAGTGCAGGAACTCGTCCCCGCGCGCGTGCAAGCGCAGGCGGGTGCCGTCCGGCTGACTCACGTCGACCGGTTGGGGACAAGCGGGAACAGCCCGCGCGGGCGTCGCAGAGCAGACGATCCATGCTAAAACCGCGAATGCCACCCGCCAGCCGCGCGACAGCGATAGTCCGACGAACACATTCGAGCGGCCGGTGCGCCTGCGCCGGGGGACCGCACAAGTGACACCACAAGCCATGATATTCATAAATACAAGTATAGCAGACGCGCGGGGGTCGGGCCAGAGTGGAATCAGCAGTTCTCGATCTGGACATGGACCCTGGACATGGAACCATGGCGTCGGGGTCGGCGTCGGTATCGGTCTCGACAAAACTAAGGGGAATTCGACCCCGATTCCGATACCGACTCCGACCCCGAAGACCCAATCGCCTCATAATTAGAATTGCTGGTCGGGCAAGGATTGCCGGTGCCGCCCCAAACTGCGGATTGACGAATCACGAGGTTCGAATCATGAAGGGATGAGACTGACTTCGACATTCTGAGTTCAGGATGCGTCGGACTGCGGTTCGATGGGTACTCAGCGTGGTCCACGTCAAGTCCTCGTCCATAGCTTCGGTTTACGATTACGGGCGACGATTACGGATTACGAGGGGATGCTCCGAATCGTCCGCCGTAATCGTCGCCCGTAATCGTCCGCCGACTCGCGTGCTCGATCGTGCTCGTCCTCGTCGTCGTCCTCGAACTCGATTCCCAAGCCCGACGACGAGGACGACAACGGACAACGACGTGCGGGGACGAAGCGTAAGCTACGACGTGCGCGACCAAGAACCCGACGAAAAGTGTGCGCCGCGGGCTGACCGAACACGTTGTCGCCAGCCTTCGTCGCACACCTCGTCGGCTACGCTTCGTCGAACCCCTTTGTCGAAGCCGTCGAAGCCATGCCGCCTTACCCTGAGGCGGGCGACACAGGGTCGCCCCTCCATGGCGGCCGCGGGCGCTGGAGGGCCGGGCCTGTCCCGGCCGCATGGCTTCCGAGGGTAATCAAAGGCACCAGAGTTACCCCCCTTCGGTTGGCAACGAGGTCAGAACCGAGTCCCATAGACCGACCGCACCAGCGGGGCCGGGATCTCGGTTACGAAGCGCGAGGGCTTGCAGTAAAAGGCGCCGCCGTCGCGCGTGCGGCGCCATTCGGGCGCCAGGATGCACAGCTCATCGCGGGCGCGCGTGACGGCCACGTAGAAGAGCCGGCGCTCCTCGGCCTCGTTGCCGGACTCGCCCATCGACCGGCTCGACGGGAACATCCCCTCCGCCGCCCAGAGTACGAACACCACCGGCCACTCGAGCCCCTTGGCCTGGTGAACCGTGCTCAGGCGCACGGCCTCCGGATGGACCGTGCGATCCTTGTCGAACTCATGATCGACATTGGTCCAGAGCGCCACCTCGCTCAGGAAGGCGGCCACACTCGAGCTCCGGCCGATCTGCAGCGCCAGTTCGCGCAGATCCTCAAGCCGGTTGTCAGCGTTCTCGTAAGTCCGGGCCAGGTGGTGGGCGTAGAAAGCCTCCTGGAATCGGTCGATGGCTTCGGCACCGTTGGCCCCCCAGTTCCGGGCGTGGTAGTCGCCCAGCAGCGCGTCGATCGCGGCCCACTCGACGCGCGCGGCCGGTTTGACCAAATCCAGCAGCTTCTGGCGCTGGCGCTCATCGCGACAGTCGAAGGCGGACCCGAGCTTCTGCCAGTAGGTGGCCGTCGAACGCGGCCCCAGACCGTAGAGCATCCCCAGCAGGCGGTCGAACGCCAGGCGGTCGTTGGGGTTCTCGGCCACGCGCAGAAAGGCCAGCACGTCCTTGACATGGGCCTGTTCGAAGACGCCGACGCCCGAAACCACCTGGTGCGGGAGGCCGGCCCGTGACAGCGCCACCTGCAGCTCGATCGAATGGAAATGGGCCCGGTAGAGCACCGCCATGTCGCGCAGGGCGCAGCCGTCGGCGCGGTAGCGCCGCATCAGTTCAACCACCACGTCGGCCTGCTCCTGCCCATCACGCAGGTAGAAGACACGCGGTCGGTTGCGCGGCGGGCGGGTGGGCCGCAGGGTCTTCTGGAACTGCTCGGGATTGCCCGCGATGCAGGCGTTGGCCACCGCCAGGACCTCGGGCACGCTGCGGTAGTTCTGCTCCAGCTTGACGATCTGTGCGTCGGGATAGCGCTTGGGGAACTCCATGATGTTCCGGAAATCGGCCCCGCGCCAGGTATAGATGCACTGGAAATCATCGCCCACGGCCATGACATTGCGGTGCAGCACACCCAGGGCATCCACGAACCGCGACTGCAGCAGGTTGGTGTCCTGGTATTCATCTACCAGGATGTGGCGGAACTGCTCCTGGTAACTGCGGCAAATGTCGGGGTGTTCGTCGAGCAGCCGCAGGCCGTTGACCAGCAGGTCGTCGAAGTCCATCAACCCCAGCTTGGCCTTGGCGATCTGATAGGCCTCGTGCACGCGCACGATGTCCATCGGATCAACCGCCAGTTCGCTCAGGTTCTCATCGATCACATCCTCGATCGGCAGGACCCGGTTGGCGGCGTTGCTGAAGAGGCTGTTCAGCACCTCGCGCCGGGGGAAGTCACGGTGCTTGAGCTTGAGGCCCTGCACACAGTCGTCGATCACGCTGCGGGCATCGTCGCGGTCCAGGATCAAGAAGGCGTTCGGGTACTTGAGCCGCGTGGCGTGGCGGCGCAGGAAGCGATGGCAGATGTGGTGGAAGGTGCCGCTCCAGACCTGCCCGACGACTGCGCCCGCCACCTCCTGAGCGCGCTCCAGCATCTCACGCGCAGCGCGGTTCGTGAAGGTCAGCAGCAGCAAAGCCGACGGCGGCACACCGCGTTCGACCAGGCAGGCCACGCGGTAGACCAGCGTGCGGGTCTTGCCGGTCCCGGCCGCGGCGAGCACCAGCAACGGGCCATCGGCGGCCGTCGCGGCCGCCAGTTGCTCGGCATTCAGGAGCTTGTCAAAGGGGGTCATGACGGTTTGCGCCAGACCCACGGGGCCCTGCGCAGGTGCCTCTCATACCAGTTCGGAGAGCGGCTTGTCGAGTGCGGGGCACGCGGCGCCCTCGAACGAAAGCATCCACGCTTGGATTTTGGCGTCCAGCAGCCGCAGTCCGAGCCGCTCGCCGGACTCGCCGCGGTCAAGCATTGCCACAAGCACGGTCCGTACCGTCAGGTGCGCCGAATCGCGCGCCAGCACGAAACAGCCCGGCGCGCCGGCGATCTCAGCCACCACCCCCGCTGAGGCCAGGTCCTCCATCACCTCGTTCATCAGTCGCACCGCGATGCGCCGCCCGTTCGCGAACCCGGCCGCGTCGAAGGCCGGCCCGGCCACGGAAGCCATTGCACGCGCAATGGCGGTCGTCACCTCCAGGGCCAGCGTCAGGCGGGCGCGGGGGCTGGCGCGACGCGCCCCCTCCTCGAGACTGTAGGTACGCACGTTCTGGACTGCGAAGGCGACCTCCGAACCCAGCAGGATGATCTCCCAACTCACATAGGTCCAGGCGAGCAGGATCGGCACGGCCGCAAAACCGCCATAGAGCTTGCCGTATCGCACCACACCGACCTGCAGGGCCGCGCACAGGCGCAGCCAGCCCATGAAGAGCAACGCCGTGGTCAGCCCCCCGACGATCCCGGGCAGCAGCCGCACGCGCGTATTGGGCACAAATATCGCCAGGAAGCTGAAAAGCACGGTCAGCAGCAGCAGGGTCAGCACGTCGCGCAGCCCCAGCAGCGCCATCAGCCCGCCGAACAGGGTTGCGCCAGCCGGGCCCAAATGGTGGGTAGCCCATTCGACGACGGGCAGCGTGGACGCCGCCAGTCCCAGAAACGGCACGATCATCAGGACGCTCAGGTAGTCGGCAAAACGCCGCCAGACGGCGCGCCCCGGGGCGCCCCAGATGCGGTTGAGGCTGGATTCGACCTGCGTCAGCATCTCGATGGCGGTCCAGATCAGAACCACCAGGCCGACGCCGCCCAGGGTGGCAAACTGGATCTCGGCGATCTGATCGAAGGCCTGGTCGAGCGCGAACCGCAACCGCTCGACCAGCGCCTGGAAGGCCAGGGCATCGGCGGTCTGGGCTCCGCCCGCGTGCTGGACCTGGGACGCCCACCGTTCGAGACTGCGCTGCAGACTGGCCCGCGCCAGGACCTCGCCCCCGAAAACGCGCGCCAGGGCCAACGCCAGCACCAGCACCGGCACCAGCGACATCAGGGTGTAGTAGGTCAGGGCAGAAGCCCGCACGGAGCACTCGTCGCGCAGGAACCCCCGCAGCACGAGGTGCACCACGCGAGCCGTCTCCACCGCCCGCCGGCGAAACCATGGCAGGGTAGTCAGTTCGGCATCCCAGATCCAATCGGACATCTGCCGCAGGCGCAGCAGGCGGCGGCTGCCGGGCGAACTAGGCGCAAGCATGCTTGACCTTCCAGAGCAGCCAGGTGGCCAGGGTCTTGCTGTCGTGGATGCGGCCATCGGCAATCCCCGCCTCCACGTCCTCCACGGACAGCACGACGGGCCCCACGCCCTCGTCGGCATCCGGTTCGGGGTCTCCTGGCTGCGCCTCCAGTTCGGCGAAGTAGAGATGGAGTAACTCGCTGGAGTAACCCGGGCAGGCCGTGATGGCCCCCAGCGGCACCAGGCGGCCCACGGTGTAGCCGGTCTCCTCGCGCACCTCGCGCCGGGCGCAGACGGCCGGATCCTCGCCGACTTCGAGCGATCCGGCAATCACCTCGAGCAGATCCTCTTCCACGGCCTTGCGGTACTGCCGGACAAACACAAACTGCCCGTCGGGCCGGCGCCCCAGAATGGCGGCGGCGCCCCGGTGCTGCACGATCTCGCGCGTGGCCGTGCCGCCGTCCGGCATGGCCACCTCCAGCACATCCACGCGCAGGGCGCGGCCTTGAAAGGCGGTCACCCGCGAAAGAGTCGGCTGCAGGGGTTGCATCAGAGTGCCTCCGGCCATCGTTTGGGCTCGTGCGCGCGGCAGGCGACCATCCTGCCTGGAACGAGAACCCTGGCTGCCCACCGCGGGCTTGCATTTGCCCGCGTTTTCACATAACGTTTCGGGGCGTTGCACTGCACGTGCGCCCGTTCAACCCCCACAGCATACACCGGAGATAAACCCATGTCTACGATCACCCAAGTCGCCGCCCGTGAAATCCTGGACTCGCGCGGTAACCCGACCGTTGAAGCCGACGTCTACCTCGACAACGGGATCATCGGCCGGGCGGCCGTCCCATCCGGCGCCTCGACCGGCGAGAACGAGGCGGTTGAGCTGCGCGATGGCGATGCCACGCGATACCTCGGCAAGGGCGTGCTGAACGCCGTCCGAAACGTCAACGAGACGATCGGGCCCGAACTCATCGGCATGGGCGTGACCGAGCAGGTGCCGATCGACAACCTGATGCTGGCCCTCGACGGCACCTCCACCAAGAGCAATCTCGGCGCCAACGCCATTCTGGCGGTGTCGATGGCCTGCGCCAAGGCCGCGGCCGAGTACGTCGGGCTGCCCCTGTTCCGCTACCTCGGCGGCTCCAATGCCAAGGTGCTACCCGTTCCCATGATGAACATCGTCAACGGCGGCTCGCACTCGGACGCCCCGATCGCCTTCCAGGAGTTCATGATCCGTCCGGTTGGCGCACCGACCTTCCGTGAAGGCCTGCGCTACGGCGCGGAGGTCTTCCACAGCCTCAAGAAGCTTCTCAAGGACCGCGGTCTGAGCACCGCCGTGGGCGATGAGGGCGGTTTCGCGCCCGTCTTCAACGGCACCGAGGACGCCCTCGAGACAATCCTGAAGGCGATTGAGAAGGCCGGCTACAAACCCGGTCGCAAGGCGGATGGCGGCCAGGTCTGCCTGGCACTGGACTGCGCCGCGAGCGAGTTCTTCAGCCAGGGCGTCTACAACTACGGCAAGTTCGAGACCGCCAAGCGCGGTGCCAAGGCCGAGGGCGTCCGCCGCAGTTCGGCCGAGCAGGCCGACTACCTGGAGAGCCTGGTCTCCAAGTACCCGATCGACAGCATCGAAGACGGCATGAGCGAGCACGACTGGGACGGATGGAAGCTGCTGACCCGCAAGCTCGGGGCCCGCTGCCAGCTCGTCGGCGACGACCTGTTCGTCACCAACGTCACCTTCCTGAAGCGCGGCATCGAGGAAGGCGCCGCCAACTCGATCCTGGTCAAGGTCAACCAGATCGGCACCCTGACCGAGACGTTCAACGCGATCGAGATGGCCCACAAGGCGCGTTACACGGCCGTGGTCAGCCATCGTTCGGGCGAGACCGAGGACGCCACGATCGCCGATATCGCGGTGGCGGTGAATGCCGGCCAGATCAAGACCGGCTCGCTTTCGCGCACCGACCGCATGGCCAAGTACAATCAGCTCCTGCGCATCGAGGAGATCCTGGGCGACACAGCCGTGTACGGCGGCTGAGGTTTCCCGGCCACGGGCGCTTGGTGGTCAGGAACGCAAGCCGGCAAGGGTTTCGCGCATGAGTAGGCGGGGGTCAGTCCCTTGACCCCCGCTTTGACTACCTTTGCGTTCACCAGGCTACGGGCTGGAAGCCCGTGCCACGTTGGCGGCTCGCGACAAAACCTGAGGTTTTCCGGCACGGAAAACCTAGACGATCAGCATGCAGTCGCCGTAGCTGTAGAAGCGGTAGCGCGCGCGCACCGCTTCCCGGTAGGCGGCCATGATTCGTTCGTGTCCGGCCAGGGCGGCGACCATCATCAGCAGGCTCGAACGCGGCAGGTGGAAGTTGGTCAGCATCCGGTCGGTGCAGGCGAAGCGGAACGGCGGGTGGATGAACAGGTCGCTGCGCCCGGAGCAGGCGCACGGCGCACCCGGCAAGCGGGCCATGGACTCGAGCGCCCGCACGCTGGTGCTGCCTACCGCCAGGATGCGGCCGCCGCGCGCCCGGCAGGCTGCCACAGCCTCTGCCGTGGCGGCCGGCACGTCATAGCGCTCGGGCGCGATCCGGTGTGCCTCGACGGTCTCGGACTGCACGGGCTGGAAGGTGCCCGGCCCCACGTGCAGGGTGACGAACGCCTGCGCGATGCCGCCCGCGGTCAGCCGCGCCAGCAGTTCGGCGTTGAAGTGCAATCCGGCCGTCGGGGCGGCCACGGCCCCGGTGCGGGCCGCATAGACGGTCTGGTAGCGCGCGCGGTCAAGCGTCTGGCGGCCATCAGCCGCAGTTCGCCGGATGTAGGGCGGCACGGGCGTGCCGCCATGGGCCTCGAGCAACGCCATCAGGGGCTGTTCCGAAACGAACTGCACCGTGACCCGTCCCCCACCCTGCACCTGCAGCAACTCGGCCAGCAAGGTCCCCTCCGCGAAGATCGCGCGCTGCCCGACGCGGGCGCGGCGGCCGCTGCCGCACAAGCATTCCCAGCGGGTGGCCTCAATGGCCGGGCTGCCAGCCGGGCCGCCGGCGCCATCGGCCGGCTCCACCAGCAGCAGTTCGACCTGCCCTCCACTGTCGGCCCAGCGCCCCTGGATCCGGGCCGGGAACACGCGCGTGTCGTTCAGCACCGCCAAGTCGCCGGCCCGCAGCCAGTTGGGTAGGTCGCGCACACCGGCGTGCGTCAGGGTGCCGGCGGCCCGATCGACCACCAGCATGCGCGCATCGGTCCGTTCGGCCGGCGGCTCCTGGGCGATCAACTCGGCCGGCAAGTCATAGTCAAAATCGGAGGTCAACATCGTTGTGCGCGGCCTGGGCGGCCGCTCCCTGCGATCAACCTGGAAGCGGGAGTTGGGACCACTACGAAACACGCGAAAGACACGAAAGAGACTCGTTACCAGCGGGTTGCGTTTCGGATCCAGGTCTTTGGACGTTTCACCAAATGGTTGAGGGGATGCGCGCATGCCGATCCGCGTCAAGCGGCTCGAATGCAGGCAGTTCTTTCGCGTCTTTCGCGGTTTTCGTAGTTGCAACTGCTGTTTCTAGGATCAAGAGTCCTCCCAAGCGGGACAGCGCCTCACGGCGCCACTACGAACGGCTTCAAGTATGTACAAACCCGTTCGTAGTGTGCCCGTAAGGGCATGGTCTGCCCCAGCGCCCCGCCAGGATGCGCACTGCGAGTTCACCGCACCGATCTCTTGGCCGGCCCCTGACCCGATTGCGCCGGGCGGCGCTTGGCCTTGGCGGCGGAATGCCCGGCCTTGGCGGCGCCGTGGTGACGCGAGGTGTGTTTCTGAGCTTGCGCGGCCCGCGCCGGGCGTGGAGCGCTCTTCTCGCCGGGCGCTCCGGGGGCGCGGGGCGCCCGTTCGGGTCGCACGCGCGCCAGCAGGTCCACGATCAGCGGTGCGCCTTCCAGACCAAAGCGTTCGCGCAGCCGGCGGATCAGATACTCGCGGTACGGCCGCGTGGCCAGATCCGGGTGGTTCACGAAGATGCGGATGGTAATGGGGGCCACGCCCGTCTGCACCGCGTAGTAGAGCGTCAGGCGCTTGCCGCCGGTGGCCGGCGCCTTGACCTTCTCGACCGCGTCCTCCAGGGCACGGTTCAGCAGGCCGGTGGGCAGTCGCGTCTGCGTCTGGGTTGCAACCAGGTCGATTCCCTCGATGCTGCGCCGCACGTTGTAGCCCGTGCGTGCGGAGAGAAAGACCACCGGACAGTAGCGCAGGAAGGGCAAGGTGGCCCGCAAGGCCGGTTCGGCCTGCGTCTCCGTCAGACCCTCGGCCTGGCACAGATCCCACTTGTTCATGACCAGCAGGCAGCCCTTGCGGTGTTCGAGAATCCGCGAGGCGATGTGCTTGTCCTGCAGGGTGGGCCCGGCCTGGGCGTCCATCAGCAGCACCACGACGTCGGCCTCGGCAATGCTGCGCTCGGCGCGCAGCAGACTGAAGCGCTCGACGGCGGTGTCGATCCGGCGCAGGTGGCGCATACCAGCGGTGTCTATCAACAGGTAGTGCCGCGCCTGCGGACCGTGACCGATCGCGAAGGGGATCTCGATGCTGTCGCGTGTGGTCCCGGGCACGGCCGAAACGATCACGCGGTCGCTTCGCAGCAGGCGGTTGATGTAGGAGGACTTGCCGGCGTTGGGGCGGCCCACGACGGCGACACGCAACGGATGGGCCACGGTGGCATTGACGCTGGCCGGCAGGGCGGACAGGACAGCCTCCATCAAGGGCTCGAAACCCCGGTTGTGCAGCGCCGCCACCGGGAACACCGGCAATCCCAGCCCGTCGAACTCGGCCAGTCCGGCCTCGTGGCGCGCGGTGTCGCACTTGTTGGCAGCCACGAAAGCCGGCAGGCCGCAGCGGTGCACGAGGCGGGCCGCCTCCTCGTCCAGGGGGTGGCGACCGGACTGCACATCGACCACCAGAATCACCGCGGCGGCGTCCGCCAGGGCGGCATCCACCTGCGCCCGGACCCCCGCATCGATCGGATCGCGGGCCTCCTCGCCATCCAGGATCGACAAGCCGCCGGTGTCGACCAGCTCGAAGCACTGCTCGTCCCAGACCACCTCGCGCACCTGGCGGTCACGCGTGACGCCGATCTGGTCGTGCACGATGGCCAACCGCTGTCCGGCGATCCGGTTGAACACGGCGGATTTGCCGACGTTGGGACGACCGACAATGGCTACGACGCGCCGGGGCACGACGGGCGATGCGTCCACGGATGAGGTGTCTGTCATGGTGGACGCAATCATAGCCGCATGGCCAGTCCGCAGTCAATCACGTCGAGACGCCACCCGATCACTTCATCAGCAGCAGGCTGAGCGCCATGACGACCATGCCACTGACCAGCCCCAGCAGGCTGCCGTGACCCTTGCCGTAGGCCCGGCTGGTCGGAAGCAACTCGTCGAGGCTGATGTAGACCATGATGCCGGCCACGCCGCCGAACATGACGCCCATGAACTGCGGCGGAATGCCGCCGTTGGAGCTTCCCAGGATGATGCGCATGCCGATGTAAGCGATGCCGGCGCCGACCGGTTCAGCCAAGCCGCTCAGAAACGAATAGGTGAAAGCCTTGCGGCGATTCCCGGTGGCATAGAAGATCGGCACCGACACGCTGATGCCCTCGGGGATGTTGTGAAGGGCGATGGCGATGGCGATCGGTAGACCCAGCGCCGGGTCGTGCAGGGCCGCCAGAAAAGTGGCTAAACCTTCGGGGAAATTGTGAATCGCAATCGCCAGCGCCGTGAACATTCCCATGCGCATCAGCTTCACGCGATGGGCGCTGTGGTCGTGCGTGCCCGCGCCGGCCAGTCCCTCGGGCTCCGAGGCCGCGGGCCGGAAATGCGGCAATGGGGCTGTGGCGTTGTGCAGCGGCGCCGTCTCACGCTCCGAGTGGGTCTCATGCGGGTTCTCCGCCGCCGGTATCAGATTGTCCACCACGCCGATCAGCAGAATGCCGGCGAAGAATGAGGCCGCATTAACCCAGTGGCCCCAGTAGTCGCCATAGCTGGCCACCAGCGCGTCCGTTCCCTTGACGAGGATCTCCACGAATGAGACGTAGAGCATGACGCCCGCCGAGAACCCGGTGGCGACCGATAGGAACCGGTAGTTTGTGCGCTTGGCCGTGAACGCGATGATGCTGCCGATGCCGGTGGCCATGCCGGCAAAGAGGGTCAACCCAAAGGCAATCCAGACGTCTCTCACTTGCGCTCCTCCACCGCCTGCAGGGCAGCGTCATTGGGTACTGGCAATGGGTCATTGGTCATCGGCGAGTGCACCCATGAGTAATGACCAATGACTAATGCCCATCCTCGCCTCCAGCCTCGGCTGTGTCCTCAGCGGGCAGCAGCCGCCCCCACAACCCGGGCCGCTGGTGGTCGGCATCCTGCCCGCCCCAACGCACCTGCTGCTTCAGCACACCGGATACGTCGGCATCGTCGACCGCATAGGTGAAGATCAGTTCTCCATCGGTTGGCGTGGCGCCCACGGCGCGCAATCCGTCCCAGGGCACGAAGACCTCGACCGTGTAGCCACCCTCGCACCGGGCCGACTCCAACCGGATGCCCGGCACCGACAGGGGCTTGGCTGGCCCGAAGCAGACCACCTGGCCGGGCATCTCCGGCGCCAGCGCCGGCACCGCGATCACCTGAATGCAGCCGTCGGTGCGGCGTTCCTTGATGCGCTTGCCGGCCGGCCGGAAGTCGAAGTGCAGTTCGACCGCGTCGTTGTTCCACGGCTCACTCGCGCCGCCGCACAGTACATCGTCGGTAACCGCCACCTGTACACGCAACCCATCTGGAGTGCGCGCCACCCAGGCCGACGCCGAGCAATCGCGCAGACCGCCCCAGGCGCCGCCGAACGACTTGGCTTGGTCGGGACGCGCGCAGACCAGCGGATGGCGGGCGGCCTCCTCCGGGTTGCGCCCAAAGTGTCCGCCAGCCCGTGCGAGCACCGCCGCCTGGCCGCGGATCGTCGCGCCGCCAGCAGTGGCGGTCCATTCGCAGAACGGCAGGGTCTCGGCCAGCGCGTCGACCTGCAGCGTGAACCGCGCCATGCGGCTCTCGCCGGCTGGCACATCCAGCGCCTCGAGGCGTTCGGGTTGCACCCGCACGCCAGGCCCGACCTCACGCCACCGGCCCTGCCACACCAGCGGCTCCGGACCGGTGTTGGCAACCGACAGGTCCAACACGTTCTGCTCGCCGCGCCAGACCGGGCGGTCAAAGCTGGTCGTCACCAGCAGCCGCGCCAGACCCGATGGCCGCGGCAGTTTGCCCGCCAGGGCCTGCTCGATCGCCTGCTTCAGTACGCCACACCAGCGTTGGTTCCCCTCTGCCCCCAGATGAAGCTGGTCCGGCGCCAGGGCCTTGAGATCCGGTTCGCCGCGCGCGTCGAGCAGACCGCGGTTGCCATCGATGAATCCCACCCCGGGGTGACGCTCAGCCATCTCAAGCATCAGCCGGTTGACGCGACGTTCATCGATGTGCAGGTGCCATCGGGCTCGCGACGGGCGGACCGTGATGAAGAGAATGGGCACGCCGGGGAAGTCCTGCTGAACCCGTCCGATCAGCCTCTCCATCTGCACAATCACGGCCTCGGGCGACACGCCGCCGGCGACATCGTTGCCGCCTTCGTAAATCACCAACGCCCGCGGGTTGTAGGGCTTGATCACGAAGTCGTAGTAGGTCAGCACGTCGGCCGTCGACGAACCGCCGAACCCGCGGTTGAGGGCCACGAGGGGCTTCATGTCGGCGGCCAGCGTGTGCCAGAAGGCGAACGAACTGCTGCCGACGAACAGGACCGGATTTGGCGGTGGCGGCTGCTTGCGATCCGCCGTCACAAACGCCTGGATCGCCACCTGCCAGATGCCCGGTGGCACGGCGACGGGCGCGGCGGGGGACTCAGCGGCGCCCGCCTGCGGGAGGCTGGCCGCGGCCAACGCGAACTGCACGACGCAGGCCATGCGGCAACGCCGCGCACGCAGCCCGACCCATCCCCTGTCTCGTATCATGGCGGCACGCTCCCTGGCCTTCGCGTTAGACCCTTTTCGATGGGGATACACGTTTTCTTGCGTGTATCTTTTCTATCGTGGCACGGGCTTCCAGCCCGTCGCCGGCTACGGGCTGGAAGCCCGTGCCACGTTGGGTTGCGGGCGAAGCCGCCGCCTTGGCATCCGCCTGACGCCCAACCCCGCGCGCCGTGAGATTCCGGGGAGCGCAAGCCGTGTCAGTTGCCGGCTGCGTCCCCAGCAGTTTCCGCCACCGGACCGATCGGCGTGCCGGCCCGCAGGCGCGCAGCCACGCGTCGCAAGCGCGCCACGACGCGCGCCGAACCCAGCAGCACCAGCATTTCAAACAGGCCCGGCCCCTCGGACAACCCGGAGACCGCCACCCGCACGGGGTGCACCATGCCGCCCAGGCCGCACCCGCGGGCCTCGCCCATCGCCCGCAAGGTCGCCTCGGTCGTGGCCACATCGAAAACCGCCTGGGCGGCGAACCGGACGGCAACCTCGTCCAGCAGTGCCGGAACGCCCTCGGGCGCCAACCGCTTCTCGGCGGCCTTCGGGTCCACCGGGTACTCCTCAGTGAAGAAGTAGGCGCAGTTGGCGGGGATCTCGGCCAGGTACTTGGTGCGGGGCTGCAACAGGTCGAGAATGGCCGCCAGCTCCACGGCCGGCAGGTCGTCGCGCCACAGCCCGGCCGCGGCGACCCGCTCGCGAAACGCCGCCGCAAAGGTCTCGCGCGGCAGATTCCGCACATACTCGCCGTTCATCCAGACGAGTTTCTTGAGATCAAACCGGGCCGCGCTGGACTTGCAGCGGTCCAGGGTGAAGGCCGCTATCAGCTCGTCGCGGCTCATCAACTCGCGGTCTTCACCCGGCGCCCAGCCAAGCAGGGCCAGGAAGTTCACCAGGGCCTCGGGTTGGAACCCCTGCTCCTTGAACTCGCCCACGAAGGCCGCCCCATCGCGCTTGGAGTAGGGCTTGCCCTGGTTGTTGACGATCATCGGCAGATGGGCGTACTGGGGCAAGTCCGCACTCAGCGCCTGGAAGAGCGGAATGTGCTTGAAGGTGTTCTCGACGTGGTCGTCGCCGCGAATGATGTGCGTGATCCGCATGTCGATGTCGTCGACCACGTTGGCCAGGTGGAACACGGGGTTGCCGTCGGACCGCACGATCACGAAGTCCTGCGTGTCCTCGGCGCGCTTGCGCATCTCACCCTTGACTAAATCGGTGAAGACGATGCGACCGGTCTTGGGCATGCGGAAGACGACGCACTCGCCCTTGCCCTCGCGGTTCTCGCGAAAGGCATGGCCCTCGCGCACCAGTTGCTCCGCCACCGCGAGATGACGCGCCGTCTGCTGGCTCTGGTAGACGGGCACGCCGTCGTAGTCCAGTCCCAGCCAGGCCATGGCCTCCAGCAGCGTATCGATCGCCGCCTGGGTCGAACGCTCACGGTCCGTGTCCTCGATGCGCAGCAGGAACTGGCCGCCCGCATGCCGCGCAAAGAGCCAGTTGAAGATCGCGGCCCGGATGTTGCCGATATGGACGTGGCCAGTCGGACTCGGAGCGAAGCGAACGCGCACGGACATGATGACAATACTCCCTTGGGGCCGGGTGACAAAACTGCGACGAACCGACGCTCAGATCCTTGCCGGCCGACCAGGCCAGCATGAAGCACGTTGGTTCTATCTCACAGAGGCACCGAGTTCACAGGGGTTTCCAAAACCCTCCGCGCTCCCTGTGTCTCTGTGAGAGACGTGATTGGCCGCGGGCGATCACCCGACAGGCTCCTAGGCGAAGTGCTCACGCACGGCCTTGACGCAGGCCCCGACCGCCGGGACCGGGTTGTCCACATCGCCCTCGTATTCGATGATCAGGTCACCCTTGAAACCGACCTTGTCGAGCGCCGCCCGCAGCTTGGCCAGGTCGAGGTTGCCAGTGCCGGCCACCACGTCGGTCCAACGCGCGGCCCGGTCAAAGGTGAAGTCCTTGATGTGCACCGCGTACAACCGGTCGCCGAACTGTTCGACATAGCGCAGGACATCCGCGCCGGTCTGCATGGCCCAGGCCGTATCCAGGCACAGGCCGATCCGCGGCGAGGTGTTCTTGAAGACCCAGGCCAGCGCTTCGAGGCTGCCCAGCCAGTGGTAGCCGCCGTGGTTGTGGATGCCCAGACGCACGTCGTACTCATCCGCCAGTTGCTCCGCCACGCGGAAGGCCGCGGGCTGGTCCTGGATGCCGAAGTTCACGCTCATGTGCTTGATGCCGGCCGCCTTGAGGAACTCGAAGGAGGAGCGCACGCGGGCCGCATCCGTGGGGATGCCGTTCACGCCGGTGCTGATCAACTCCACGCCCTCGGCCCGCAGCGTGGCAATCACGCCCGCAAAGGTCTCGGGCTTCTGGAAGTCGACGTGCACGCCGCACAGTTCCAACCGCTCAAGCCCGCTGGCCCGAACCGCCTTGCCCAGGGCCGGCAGCTCCTTGATGCCACGGAAACAGTAACTCTGAACGCCCAACTTCAATGCGCTGCGCATAGTATGCAACTCCTTCACTCTGAACTCAGCACGCCGGCCGACCCCGGTCGACGCGCGCCCATCGTTTGCCCGCCCCGAAGGTCGGCACCCACCGGCCCATCAGGCAGCCTGCGCCCGGCGTTCGTAACGCCGGTTGCGGAAATACAGACCGATGTCCACGCTCACCATCACGCTGTTCAGCGCGTAGAGCCAGATCACGTGGTCGAAATTGAAGAATGCCTTGTTGAGCATGCCGGCCAGATAACCGGCTAGAATCACCCAAAGGAAGATGATACTCTTGCCGCCGGTCGAACGCGAACGCCAGGAGCGCGCAATCGCGAAGACCCAAGACGACCAGAAGCAAAGCATCATCGCTGCCTCAAGCAGCTTGCCGCCATCAATAGCCACGCACACTCCCGAACTGGCTTGCCGTCACACTCTCCCGCCGGTTGGCCCCCGTAACACGTCGTCACCGGCCAGCCGAAAGGCCCTATGCGGAAAAACGCTTCTATGGTGCCCCAACCGGGGCTCGAGCGCAACCGCCGAATTGGAAGAAAAAATAGTTCTTGGACTCTGCCTCGAAATAGTGCATTATGCGTGTGCGATCGGGGTCTGCCCGGACGCATCCGGACTTCACTGCGTGTCATGGCTGGGGGCTCGGGTGGTTCTCGTTTCAACGTGGCACAAATGATGAGGTCAGAGCATGGATATCTATGTCGGCAACCTTCCGTACGAGGTGACGGACGCCGAACTGCAGGGTCTGTTCGAGAAGCACGGCAAAGTCAACTCCGCCCGCGTGGTGATGGACAAAGCCACTGGGCGCGCTAAGGGTTTCGGCTTCGTCGAAATGCCCGACCGCGCTGAGGCCGAGAAGGCCATCGCAGCAACCAACGGCGCCGATTTCATGGGTCGCCAGCTGCGCGTGAACGAGTCGCAGCCCAAGCCCCGTGACGATCGTCGCGGTGGTGGTGGTGGCGGCGGCGGCGGTTACGGCGGTGGTGGCGGCGGCGGCGGCGGCGCTGGTGGCCGCGGCGGCAAGCGCTGGTAATCGCACCCTGTCGTAGCAACGACGAAAGAAGGCAGCACCACGCAAGTGGTGCTGCCTTCTTCTTTTATGGCAATGCGATCGGACACGGCCGTTCCCGTCAGACCGGGGCGTTGAACCGGTCGGCGCCGGTTGTGCCAGATCGCACAGCCTCGGACCCCGCCGCGCGGATGCCCCAAGGGCCTGGGGCATCCCTACCTACGGTGCCGCCGTGCCGCCGCGATTTCCCTGTGCAACAGCGTGTTGTTACACACCCCCAAAAGACAACATGTACCTCTGTCCGACGCGCTACTGGGCTAACGGTACCCCGGTAACCGGCTGCTGGCCGCCGGTGCGGTCCGAGGCGCCCTGCGCCGAAGGCGCGCCGGCTGGCGTGAGGCGTGCGTGGTGGCCACCGCGCCCCGGTGCGGACGGCACGCGCTCCGCAGCTGGCGTGACCAGTACGGCGCAGATGCCGAGTACCGAACTGTGCTTCACGGCGGCCTCCGTCAAGAAAGGCGCTGCCCCTTTTCTGCTCGTGTGCCCGAACCTCGCGATAGCCTGACGTCGTTACATAGGTGCCAATGGCTGTCCTGGTAGGAACGATTATCTTGAGGACCATCTTGGCCGCAGACGCGCGCGACCCTGCTCGCAACCGCCGCCATCCTGAACCGTCCCCTGTGGCTCACCGATGCCCATGCGCAGACCATACACCTCGGGCCGCCGAACTGCAACTGTGGCGATGCTCCGGTGGCGCACGTCGGCTCAATGTGCGCCCCGGCCAGCGACTCCGCGCCAGTCGCCCGGATTGCCCGGCTATGGGGAATCCCTGGATCCGCACGCCGGCTTCCCTGTGCAGACAACGCTTTCGCGCCGGGCCGCCACGCGGACGCCCAAGAGCCTGGGCATCCCTAGTGTGGTACCCGCGAGGCGACCGTGCCGAAACCGCAGGCGGGGGCAGGCCATGGCCCCCGCGTCCGGCACCAGTTCTGTGCCAGTTCTGTGTCCCCGTAGCTTCTTGCCTCGGCTACGGCGGGCAGTGCCACCTCGACACGATGGTCGCCCGCATGATCCGCGACCGGCCGGCCGACCGTATCTCGATGTACGTGGGCATTAACATGCACGGCGGCTCGCTCTCGCCGCGCACCTTTGGTCCGGGCATCGTCGGTTTCGTGCAGATCATCCGCGAACGCCACCCCGTCACGCCCATCGTCGTGATGTCGCCGATCTTCTCTCCGGACCGCGAGGAGACACCGAACACCGCCGGCTGGACACTGCCGCGCATGCGCAACGAGGTGCGCGCAGCCGTCGCCGCGCTGCGCGCGCACGGCGACAGGCACCTGCACGCGGTCGACGGCCTGGTCATCCTCGGCCCGAAGCATGCCGACCGGCTGCCTGACCGGCTGCACCCCGACACCGCCGGGTATGCCATCATGGCCCGCAACTTCCTCCGGCGAGCCGTGCCGCTGCTGCGGTGAGTTCTGCACGACCGCGCCGTTGCCGGTGCGGAGTCGGCGTGGCTCCCGCTGCGGTCGCCAGGTCCGGCACCACGCAGGCGTGTCAGCGCCGTACGGACTTGGTCAGGACGCTGCCGGCTCGGTCGAACGTGTAGCCGGTTTTGGTGACCCCCGTGACCGTCAGCGTGTAGGTGCCATGGCTGCCGGTGGTGGCAAACGCGGCCACCCCGCCGGCATCGGTCTCGCCCCACTGCGAGAGGTCGGACGCGCCTGGACGCTTCCAGCTCACGGCGACCAGCGCACCGGGGACGGCGACGCCTTGCTGGTCCCGGATCGTGGCGCGCGCGCTGACCGACACGCCGCCGCGGCGGGTCCGCGCGGCGAGCTCGATGGCTGCGCACCGAAGCTCTTTCACCACTGCCGGCCCGACGACGACGGCCACGGATGCCGTCCCTGCGGCTCCGCGGCTGTCATACACGACCAGCCGTGCCTGGTACGTGCCCGGCGTGTCGTACGTGTGATAGCCCGTGGTGCCATACGTGTAACTGCCGTCTCCGTAGTGCCACTCCATGTTGCCGAGGGCGCCGTCTGGATCATAGGATCCGGACGCGCTGAAAACCACATCCAGCGGCGCCGGGCCGCTGGTTCTGTCGGCCGAGGCGACGGCCACAGGTGGCACGTTCGGGAGCGTCACCGGCACGAGCACCGTTTGCGTGGAGGACTCGCCGGCATCGTCTGTCACGGTGAGGGTGGCCACGTGCGTGCCTGCCGCAATGTAGGTGTGCATGACCGGGCCGGTCTCAAAGGTGATCAACGAGGAACTGCCGTCGCCGAAGTCCCAGACGTATGACACGACCGTGCCGTCCGGGTCGTAGGAGCCGGCTGCCGAGAACGAGACGGTCACCGGCACATCGCCGCCGGCCGGGGCGGCTTGCGCCACGGCCACCGGCCACTGGTTCCAGGCGGCATCCAGAACGCTTGACGCCACACGGTAGGCGTTGTGGGTGCCGTCGTTCAGCAGGAGGGCGGCGGCGACCCGCGCCGAGCCGGCGCCGCCGGCAATCGCCGGGTCGGTTTCCCCCGCCGGACCGGCGGAGATGACGAAACCGCGCGGGTCCACCACGCTCCCGTCGGCCATCACGCGCAGCCCGAAGATGTCGCCACGCGCATCCACCTGGTCCAGGTAGAACGAGCGGTTGCGGGAGTCCTGGAAGACAACTACGAACTGCACACCATCCCACGCCACGCGCGGCCGGTACTGGTTGCCGACCCATGGCGTCAGGTTGACCGACCGCAGGATGCTGCCGTCGGGCGCCAGTAGATAACCCAGCAGGTCCGTCTCCACACCCGAGGTCAGTTCCTGGGATTGCACGACCAACGCGACGTCCGGACCGGCGGCGGCGCCGATCTCGAAGATGCCGTTGCCGCCGGCCGTGGAGAAGGTTCCCAGCCCGCCCGATGTGACCGCGCCGTCGGTGGTCACCAACGAGCAGCCCATCGAGGCGGCGGACTCGTCGTGGCTCCAGTTGCTGTGCCAGCCGACGAGCCAGCGCCCGGCGAAGGCGCAGACGGCGGGCGCGGCGCTCACATAGCCCGTGGCAATCAGCCGCGGCACGGGGTCCAGCACAGCGGCATCTGCGCCACGGACGCGCACGGCATAGGCGTCGATGTACTCCGGCGTGTAACCATAGCGGCGGGCCGTGACCAGGAAGAGGTCGCCCACGGCCGCCACGTCGCACGGCCCGAAGTAGCCGGCGCTCGTGACTGCGAAGGGCGCGGCATCGACCGGCGCGCCGTCCGCGCCGAAGCGCTGTGCGACCACGCCCGTCGGTCTGGCCCAGGTCACCAGGAATACGGATCCATTCCAGGCCACGTTCGGAAACCCCGGTCCGCTCGGCGACGTGCCGGCGTCCAGTTCCACGGGTTCGTCGGTCAAGGGGGCGCCCGCTGCGTCGAAGGCCTGCGCCAGGATGCGGTGTCCCGTGCCCGTGGCGCTGCGGTACACGACCAGGTCGCCTGCGGCGCCGCGCGCGAGATCCGGTTGGCACTGCTGCGGCGCGCTGGTCGACAGCAGGCGGACCGGTCCTACGCCGTCGGCGGCCGTGACGCTGGCCGACTGCACATCGTCCTGCCAGTTCGTGTTCACGGTCCAGACGAATTGCAGGCCGCCCCCCCCGGTGCCGGCGTTGTCTCCCATCTGCAGACCACGCAAGGCCACGCCGCCGGGGTCCAGCACAACCCCGGACGCATGCACCCGTGCAGCGCGCACGTTTCCCTCGTAGCCCCAGGCTGCCCTCCAGTGGAGGCCATCCCACGAAACCGTGATGGTTCCATACGCCGGCAGCGGATGCGCGCCGGAGATGTTTGCGCCGTCGCCGTCGAGTTTCTGGCCGGCCGTGTTGACGCGCGTACCAGACACCACCATCGAGTAGTCGGGCATCTGCCGGTTCCATACGACGTAGAAACCATCACCGCTGCTCGCGAGATCGGCAATGGGTACACTCAGCAGCGGTACGATGGTGCTGTCGAGCAGGGACAACGACGCATCGAACCTCACGGCGCCGGTGGTGTAGGTGCCATTCTCATAGCGGTCGTCGAACGTGAGCAGGAACACGCCATCGGCCTGGGCAAGTCTGAAACCGGAGCGCAGGTAGTAGGTCGCCGGGACGAGCAGCCGCGTGCCGGGGTCCAGGATGGCGCCGGTGGGCGCGATGCGCATGCCTACGATGTCGGCGCCGGTCGGTGAGCCCTGGTTGACGACAACCCAGTTCGTGCCGTCGGAGGCCAGGACGGCTTCGTAGCCGGTCGGCACCATCCCGGGCAACGCGATTGTACGGTCCAGCACGACGCCGGCAGGTGAAACGCGGACCGCGGCGAGCGACTGTGCGTAATACCCCGTGGGGCCGGCCACCGTGCTCTCGAACACGACCAGCCAGTTCGATCCGTTCCAAGCGATGCGGGGCCTGGTCTGCGCACCGGGTTCCGCGGTGATGACAAAGGGCTGCGGGTCCAGCGGGTTGCCGTCGGCATCCAGTCGGATGCCATAGAGATCCCTGCCGGTCTCGTAGTCCGCACTCTGACCATAGGGGTTGCTGCGGTTATCGGACCAGACGACGAGAAACTTGTCGTCCCCTCGCGCCATCGCCGGCGCAGACTGGGAATTGGCTGTTGCTGCGGGTGCGATGTCACCGGGCAGCAATTGCAGCGCGGAACCTGCACCAGCAGTGGCCAGGGAGAACAGGGCAACCGTGATCGGCAAAAGACGGGTCGGCAGGATTCTGAACATGGTGCATGCTCCTAATCATCAAACCACCACCTTGTAGCACAGCCAAGAGCAATTATAGCACAGCCAGGCGATCGCGGGCCACGTCCGTCTCGGAACGCACCCGGCGCATGGTTTCGCGCACGAAGATCTCCGAGCCGATAATCAGGCCATCCACCCAGTGCCGCACCCGGCGTTGCGCCGTAAGGCTGAAGGGCGGTTCGGCCTCCGCGGCCGCAACGGCAGCCTCGGCGGCGGTCGGCAGCGCCCCTGCATCTTCTGCGGCCAACCGGGTGTACTCCTGCCTCAGGGCAAACGACTGGAGACAGGCAATGCGTGTCGCAAACCCTGCCATCCGCTCAGCCTCCCGCCTCTGTGCGCTCCGTGGCTCTGTGAGAGCAACTCCCACTGCCCATGGAATGCAAGGCGCAATCGTCCAGGCGTTCTGGCACCCCTTCAGGGTGCGATCCACACGCTCCGGTTTCCGGGGGTGTCGCTTCGCACGACCCCCGGTTACGTTCTGGCATCCCGCCGGGATGCGGCCCGGCTGACGCGCGCACGCGCTCGTGGGACCACGCGTTCTATGTCCCCAACTCCTCCTGTCCCCAGCGTCTCCCAAAAGGGTGATCCTGCGTAAGACCCACAAACCGCTTTCTCCATGTTCTCTGTGGTGAATCAACTGCCGTTCTCGGGCTCACTCCGCACGCGCCCGGCGGCGGTAGGCCGACGGCGTGAGGCCGGCCTGCCGCCGGAACTGGCGCGAGAGCAGGTGGAGGTCGGCGTAGCCTGACCGTAGCGCCACCTCTGAGAGCGGCAGGGAGGTGCCGCGCAGCAGCTCTTTGACCAGCGCGAGGCGGGCGTTGATGATGTACTGCTGCGGACTGAGCCCGGTGCGGCCCTTGAACACCCGCGAAAAGTGGCTGCGCGTGTACCCGGCCTTCGCCGCCAGACGTTCGACGCTCTCCAAATCGTGCAGATGGGCGTGGATGTGCGCGGTGAGGCGGTTCCAGGCCGCAGCGTCGGCGCCGAACCCCTGCTGCCGACCGGTGGCGGTGTTGTGCGTCAGCTTCACCAGCAGACCCTTCAGCAGGGAGCGGGCGGCCAGATCGACCTCCGACGCGAGGGGGGCGCCGGCGCGGCTGTCCATGGCGCGGTCGGCGATCCAGCGGGTGACTGTGTCGACCAGCCCCGGCTCCTGCACGGCGAGCCGCTCCGGCGGCAGCGGGAGGCCGTCGGGCGGGATCACGGCTCCGGCGGCGTCGAGCAGGTCGAAGTGGATCGCCGTGACCCCCAGCGGGTTGGCCGGACTCTGGGTGCAGGCGTAGGCCCAGCCCGGCCGCGACCAGTGGCACATCCCTTTGTGGATCGGCACCGGGCCGTCGGGCAGTAGCCGCTCGCCCCGGCCCGCCCACCAGTAGAGGAGCACGTTACGCGGTTTACGCCGTTCCTGCGGCGAGAAGTCCAGCCGCGCCATCGCCGGCCAGCGCCGCCGCGTGCAGCGGGTCCAGTCAATGCGTACGTCGAAACTGGTCCAATCCATACCGACACAATAGCACAAAATGCCAAATGGGTGAAAGCACAAGAAACCATACGGGTGTGATCCAAGATAGTTGATGGTGTAGCGGCCGGGACGGCTGGAGTTTGTG
>CAZZCT010000018.1:0-44122 GCA_964652365.1 uncultured Lentisphaerales bacterium | reverse complement strand
TCCGGCAGCACGATCAGGTCATAGGGCATGCTGTCGCTGACGCCCGATTCGTCGAAGATGTCCGGCGAGCGGTGCAGAGCGGACAGGGCCTTATGGGCGCCCTCAACGCCAGCGCCGCCGATGGTCGGGGTGGCCGGGTCGCTGACAAGGATCGCGTTCCACTTGGCGCTGCGCGAGTGCACGAACAGGTCCTCACGCTCCCTGAGGAAGCGGCGCACGGCAATGGCCTTGTTCATGCGCGAAGGCACCCAGGCGCCATTGCCCAGCGGATAGGTCCAGTAGCCAACCTGGCCGCCGGTCGCCGCCACGGTCGCCGCCTCCTGCAACATGCGGTCGAGGGTCTTGGTGCGGCTGCGCACGTGCTTGCGAACATGGGTGAAACAGGTGTCGCAGATGTAGGCGTCGTAGGGGACGTCGAGCGTGCCATACCAGCGCATCATGCGCGCCATGTCGTTCATGTTGTGAAAGCCCGGAGAAAAGAAATCGCCCGAGCGCCAGTCAAAGGGCGCGGCGAATTCGCGGCGCGGACTGACATTGCCGGCGCTGTAGACGCAATCGGCCTTGAGCGATTTCACGAAGTCCCGGAACCGCGTGCGCCAGCCGTGCGTGATCTTGTTCCAGCTCTTAATGTACTCCGAATGGAAGTCCGGACGCTTGATGGCGTCGCTCCACGGCTCCGTCCAGCCAGTGTCGAGGCGGAAGCGGGCGCGGCAGCGTTCGCAGTAACAGGGGCCCGGCCAGTCGCCGTCAACCCAGATGCCGTCGGGATCGTACTGGGTGATGAGCTCGCGCAGGTGGACGCTGACCCATTCCTCCCAGTAGCCGCTGAGCGGGCAGATCGCGTAGGAGATGAAACACTTGAAGTCGGCGAACCAGGGGTCGCAGGGCTTGCCCTCGATGTTCCACTGGCGCCATTCGGGGTGGCGCTCGCCGGCGATGCCATCCAATAGGCCGCTGTAGTAGAGAACCAGCTTCGTGCCGGCCTCGCGCGTATACTCGCGGAACGCCTGGCACATGTCGCGCGACAGCATCGTGTGGTGTGTGTGCAGCGAGCTCTTCCACGAGGTGTAGCCGCTGTGCCCCTTGGCATAGATGCAGAGGTATCCGAGGTCAAGCTGCTTGAGGAAGGGCACGACGTTCTCGCGCGTGGCACCCGAGCCATAGGGCCGGAACTGCACCTCGGTGTAGTAGTCCACGAGCAGGTTCATCATGCCGTCGTCGAGCCAGGCCGCAGGTGTGGCGGTTGGCGCGTTCGCTGATCGCTTTCCCATATAGCATCTCCCCATGTTGGACGATTGTTCCGCCTGATTCACTTCACAGCACTAGGACCGCCCGTGGGCGCCTCGCCGATGCAGTACACCGCCGTGGCTTTAGCGTGCAGGTCAACGGTGCATTCCTTCACATTGCGGCCGACGACCCTGCCAGTGAAGACGTCCGTCACCTGCGACACGACGTGCGGGAAACGCAACCGCTTCATCCCCGCCGGTTTGGCCGGGCAGACCGCCACGTCGTAGTAGCCGCCACGCCCGCCGCCGGGAGGGGCGCGCAGTTCCGCGGGACTGTCGGCATACGCTTCGTTGCCGACCACCAGCAGCCATATGTCCAGACCCAGCCGACGCGCGGCCTGCAGAATGCACCGCAGCCGGCCCCGGAATGCGACTGCCTCGGGGTCGTCAAAGCCGTTGAAGTGGTGCATGTCGTACCAGACGGCGAGCGTGTTCACGCCCCACAGCGCCAGATCCTCGACATAGCGCTCGACCTCCCCTACCGGGGCGGTCTGGTAGAAGTTGTAGAAGTGGGTGGCGAAATAGATCCCGCGCACCGGTTTGGCTGGCCGTGAGATGCCACGCCAGGGGCCGGGCGTAAACCGCCCCGGCTCGACGTGCGCATTCCGCAGGAGTTTCTCCACGCCATACAGCACACCGCGCCGATCGCCGCCGCTCACCCGCACGGCGCCGGCCGGGCTGTCCGCGATGGCGAAGACCTCGGCGCCGAGTGACGGATCGACGACCAGCTCAATGGTGCCTGACGTCCCCGCGGCGGTCGCGTCGCCGCAGCGCGCAAGGACCTGCCGCGCAAACACCTCCGCCACCGCGTCAAAGCCATCCGGGTTCGGCGACGGCAGGAGCCCGGGCGCATCGGCGCTTCCGTGAAGCGATTTGAGTCTCATTCGCGTTCACCCTGTTCAACCCTATCGCGACTTCGCCTCCAGCACGCGGTAGTCGCGTGGCCGCACGACCACAAGGGCCTTGCGTCCCTCCACGCGCAGTTCCAGGCGTTTGAGCGCCCGCTCCCCAGGCGTGACGCCGTCGAGCAGGTTGTCCAAGGCTGCCCCGTCAGGCGGTCCCGCTTCGTCCGGTACGCTGCCGAGCGTCTCGCCGACCTGCTTCAGTTCCTCAGTGCCGGCCATCACCTCGGCCGGCGGTTTGAGACCTGCATCGAGGTCGCGCCACACGACGCCTTTCTCCGCGCCAGGGAAGGCCGCCGCGGTGAGGGTGATGGCCACCTCGCGCTCCTCGCGATCCCAGTTGGCCACGATCACCACGGCACGGTCGTCGCGCGCGTAAACCCCGGAGCGCACCGCCGCGCCTTCGGGTGCTGTCACAGCCACGACCGCGTCCGTCTTCCACCAGGGATAGGCCCGCACCGGGCCATCGAAGATGCGCTCCTTCATCAGCACCTGCCCCAGTCCGTCGGGCGGCCCCATCTGGTCAGAGGTCAGGTAGAGGCCCGTCTCGGTCCGCTGCTGCGGATAGGCCCACTGCTTGGCAGCCGCCGTGTCGGGCATGGCGCGCGGCAGGGTGCTGAGGTTGTTATAGCCCACACCCCATTTGGCCGAACCGCCCAAGATGCGCAGCGCGTCGGGAGACCACATGTCCATGGCATCGCGCTTGCCGGGGAACTCGACGCCCGTGACGAACTCGCAGTTGCTCAGATAGCGGCAGAAGCTGAACAGCGGCACCTCGTAGCACACCGTCATATGCGCCCAGATGCAGGGCTCCTTGCCCGCCGCCTCGAAGAGCCGCCACACGCGCATGTTGGCGCGCCGCTGCGCGAGCGCCGTAAAGCCGACGCGGCGCCCGTTCCTGCTGCCGGCGTATTCGTAGGCCGTGGATGCCAGGGAGTATGTGTAGCCCACGCTGACATCGTCCCAGTAGACGCCGTCGATCACGCCCCGCTTCAGGAACTCGTTGATCGCCCAGACCGCGTAGTCCTCGAACTCGGGCGTCCAGGCATGCCTCCCCGTGCCGGCATGCAGGTCGTGGTTCCAGTCGCCGAACGCCGGTCCGGGCTGGGCAAAGGCCGCGTCGGTGTAGAGGATGCAGCGGCCCCACTTGGCGCGGCATTGCGGCGCCTGGAGCGCGGCGTGCTCCCAGGATCGCGGCTCGAGCCGGAAGGCGTCGCCGGAGCCGGGGTCGGCCGGATCGGTCTTGAGGTCGAAGCCGCCGAAGGTGTCGCATGAGCCGAAGTTGACGCCGCCCGCCAGCATCTGATGGCGCCAGTCGGCCGGCTCGGGTTTGGCCGGCGTGGGCAGCAGCACGAAGTGGAAGCGGCGCCCCGCCGCGTCGATCCGCGTGGGCTCGCGGATGACGTTCAACCGCACGACCACGGCGCCGTTCTGCCGCAGAATCTCCTGGGCCGGCTGGGGCCCGTCGACGCTCCAGCCCCGGTCGTTCTCGGCGCCGAAGTAGAGCCCGGCGTCGTCGGCGCCGACCCAGATGTGCGGGATGAAGTTACTCACCCCGTCGGCGCGGCCAAAGGCCGGCTTCAGACTGTCCCACACGCGCCCCTCACCCGCGGGCAGATACGTCGCGAGCCAGGAGGCGCGGAAGTCGTTGCCGCCGCCGTTGGCGATCAGCTGGGTAGCGCGGTCGGCCGCCATCGGGAAGTCGATGTCCAGGTCCGCGACCGTCGCCTCCGCCCCCTCAGCCGGCTTCAGGGTGATGGCGCAATAGAGCAACCCGTCGAACTCCATCCAGGCATCCAGATCCGCCTTCAGGCCGCCTCCCGCCAGTTCGGTCCTCCAGGCCACGCGGTCGGGCGCGGTCTCGGTGAAGCCCGGACCCGGTCCACGCATCTCCGCACCGCCCGCCCGCACCGTCACGGGTGCGGCCAGCACCGGCTTTCCGAGCGTCTCGATCTTCGCGGGCAGCGCATTGTCGCCGAGCTCGACTGACCGCCCGATCAGCCGGATCGTCCGTCCGGCGGTCTCCATCGGCGTCCACGCCTTCGGCACGGTCCGGTCCTTGCCCAGTGTGTTACCCAGCCAGGCCGGCTTCTCGCGCGTGTAGGTGAACGGCTCCTCCTTCAGAACCTTGCCCTGCGCGTCGCGCGAGCGGACCGTGACCGCGTAACGCCCGAAATCAAGAGGGCCCTTGAGCGTGAAGGTCGCCGTGCCGCCCTCGGCCAGCTGCAATCGTTCAACAGACAACAATGGAGGACGAGCGTCCCCGCGAGCCGCCTCCCTATACAGAATGCAATCGGCGCTAACCGGCTGCACCTCTTCCACGGGAAGGCATTCCATGTTGATAGCGAGTCTCTCCGCCCGATCCCACGAGTGGGCAAAGTAGTCGAACGTGACGCGGAAAACCGGCAACGGCCGCAGCGCCGCCACGGCCTCGGGAATCCAGCGGGCATAGGCGTTCCAGGCCTCCTCGGCGTTCATCGGCCGCGAGTAGACACTCAACTCGTCGACCAGGGTTGGCGAGGGGTTGAAGCGCCAGGTCCAGGTGTCATCCTCGTCCTTGCCGCCGGTGCGCGCGCGCCATTTCTTGAGCGGCTCCTGCGCATAGGGGTGCCCCTGAGTCACGTATCCCGCCTGCCAGAGCTTCTGCGGTCTGCCGTTCACGTACACGGTCTGGGCCCCGCCCGCCAGCGTGATCAGCACGTGCGTCCACGTGCCGGGGTGGAACTTCTGCCAGTGCAACTGCGTGTCGCGCTGGGCGCGGCCGCGAAGGACCTCGATGTCCTTGGTGGGCGTGCCGTAGAGCGCACCCCGGGCGTGCAGCGTCAGCAGGTGGTAGAACTGGACGCCGTCGCCGGCGTAGCCGCCGACAAAGAAGTTGTTCCAGTCGAGCGGCAGGAACCAGAACTCGATCGTCCCAACCTTCTCGGGCAGGAGGTAAAACCCCTTCATGGCGAAACCCGTCTTGTCGATCTGACTCAGGTCGAGGGCCTGGCCGGAGATTCCGGGCTGGAAATGCGCGGCATCGGCCTGGCCGGTCCAGGAGCGGCCGGCGAAGAGCTCGGGTTCGAGACTGCCGTCAAAGCGGAATCGGGTCAGCGGCTCGACCTTGCGGAAGAAGGGCGCCTTGATGGCGCGGCGCTCGGGCGGCGTCGGGGCGGTCTGCGAACCGAGGTCCCAGAGGTAGAGGTGCCGGATGCCGCGGCTCAGGCGCACCTCGTCGACTGCCCCCGCCAGTCCGACTTGCCCGGGTGCGCCGCCGACCGTCAGCGTGCCGGCCAACTGCTGCGGCACGCCTTTCATCCAGGGGATGGGCGTGGAGATGTCGGGCTTGAGGGCGGACATCCGCGTGCCATCCACCGCCAGATGCAACTGGGCGTGGTCGCCGCCGCCGGCGATTGTCAGTGCGGCATGGTGCCAGCCGTCGGCCGTGCTATAGACCGGAACCTTCAGGCGGGGCTCACCGGCGACCGAGAGGACGACGCGATCGGCATCCGGGCAGGTCGCGGCGATCAGCGGCTTGTCATGGGCGTCGCCGAACGCCACGAGCGTGGCGGGAAACGCGGCGTCCGCCCGTGCCCGGAACCAGAAGTCGAGCGTGAGCCCGCCCTCCGTCGCCAGCAGGTCGCCCACCGGCGCGAAACAGGAGGCCCAGCCCGTTCCGTCCAACCCGAGCCCGCCACCGAAGCGGCCGCCGCCAGGCAGGGGGCTCGAGCCCCCTTTCAGCACCGGCTCGATCCCCTTGTGCGTCGGCGCCGACGTTCCCGGACCGTCGGCGCCGCCCAGGGAGGACAGGTCGCCCGTTTCCAACAGTTGGTCCAACGCCTGCGCCTCATCGGCCCCTGACCTGAATTTCCACAGGAACACCGTGCGCACATCAGGCGTGTCGCACGCGACCCAGGGCAGGGTGTGCAGAGGCACCGGCGCCTTGGCGCCCGGCGAATCGTAGGCCAGCGTAACGGCAGCAGCCAAAGCAAAGCAAATGAAAACGCTGGCCAACCGTTGTGATCTCTTGCGGATCATCTACCTGTCTTCCGTCCAAGTATCGGCGTTGCGGATCGTGGGTGTGTTTCGGTCGAGTGCTGGCTTGTGGCACACTTCATTGTGAAACAGACGCCCGAATGCGCCGACGGCACCCGTGGTCGCCCCGACTTCGACCATGCCGGCCGCGACCGTTCCGGGCGGCAGCGTGAGCGTGCCCCACGCAGGCTGGCCCACGACGGCACGGCCGCCAGTCCGCCGAACCGGGATTAACGTTCCCGAAGCGTGTCGGACTTAGGAGCCTGTCGGTACGTGGCTGGGGCAACGTACGAAGCCTAAGCCCGACAGACTCCAAGGAGCAACGACCCGCGGGCAGGCAACGCGATCTCCGCTGGCAGCGAACGGGCGGGACCCTGATCCCAGGGGTCGCACCACCCGTCTCGGAGCGACGCCAGCGCAAAATGGTCCAGTTTGATGGTCGCCGGCGTGTCGGCCCAGTTGAATACGCCAAGCAGGCGACGTCCGTCATCCCCCTCTGCGAGCCACACCGCCGGCGGAAGCGTCAGCGCGCCGGCCGGCAGGTCGAGGCACCGGACGCGCCGGGCAGGATCGGAAAGTTCCAGCGTCCGCGCCAGCCGCGCCAGGCGTTCGGCATCGAGCTTACGCAGATCGCCCGAGATCTCCAAGGCTCCGCCCGCCACGGCTGCGAAGTTGAGCCAGGTCCGCCAGGCCGTCTCGTTGAACTCCTCGCTCCAGCCGATCGAGTCGAGGTTGGGCAGGCAAGGCCGCTCCTGCAACAGCATGTTGGTGTTGGCGGTCCACAAGACCACGCGCTTGACGGTCGGCCAGTCGCCCTTGTTGATATCGACGGCGTTGCGGAAATAGTCGGCCTGTGCCAGAAAAGGCTGCGCGGTGCCGGCCACCACGCACCAGCCGAAGAAGCCGTCGCGCGGCAAATGGCGGCGGAAAATCGCCTCCAGCTCGTGCCGCAACTCGACCGCGCTCTTGCCCGGATGGCGATAGCGCATGCGCTTGGCGTTGAAGGCGAAGCTGGAGAAGTCGAGCTTCACGCCCTCGAACCCCCACTCCCCAAACACGGTTCGGCACATCCGGTCGAGGTAGTCGCGCACCTCCGGGATCGAGGGGTCCAGGATCGCCGTGCCGCCGTACCACTTGTCGAAGAGCTGCGGAGCCCCGGCGTCGTCGCGCAGAATCCAGTCGGGATGGTCCTTGAGCATGCGCGAACCGGTGCTGGCCCAGAGTCCCAACCAGATCGCTGGACGCAGGCCGGCCGCCTTGATGCGGTCGGCCAGGGCCTTGGGGCCCTCGGGAAACCGAGCGGGGTCGAACGGGTGTTCGAGATCGCCGTAGCACAGGTCGATCATGGCACGCTGCCCGGGCGCATGACAGGCCTGATAGCCGTCGTCGAGTTGCACGAAGCCGACTTGCGGAACGTGCTGCTTCAGGATCGGCAACTGTGCCAGCAGTCTGGCCTGGTCGATGTCGGCGAAGAAGTCGTAGTTCCACGTGCAGTAGATACGCTGCCTCGGCAACGGATTCTCGGCGCGCCGGGCGAACGCGCCGTCGTCGTGCAGCAGATGGAAGTAAGCCGCCACGGCCTCCTGCGGATCGCGGGTGTCGACGACCTGAAAAAACAGCTTCTCGCCGCACAGCCGGCTGCCCGGCGCCACGGTGAGCGCGGCGACGTTGTCCGCCCGCTCCTCGATCTCGAAGATCCAGGTGTCCTTGCGCTCAAGGCGGCCCCGGAAGATGAACCGCGCATGGAACCGATCCTGGCTGGCCTGGGCTGCCAGCACACCCACGAGTACCTCCTCGGCGGAAAAGACGAAGACGCCGGGAAACAGGTGGTCTTCGGAAGCGCCATATTCCACCGGCTGATTTCCCAACGGGTAGAAGAACCGGTCGCCCTCGACCGTGCCCGTGCCGAAGTAGTCGCCGCGCAGGTTTTCCGTGGCATAAACCTGCGGCCGCAAGGCCGCCGGGAAGGCCAGCCCCGCTCCACCCGCACCACGCCATCGGAATCCCTTGACCGCCAAGGGCCGGTCGCCGGTGTTCACCAGTTCGGCGCGTGCCCACGTGCCGCCGTGCGCCGACGTCCCGCTCCTGCAGGCGACGCTGAAACAGGCGTCGGCGGCCTGGCCCTCGGCCAGGATCACCGACGGCGTCAGGCCGTTCAGGCCTACGGCATGCTGTGCATGCCGGATGGTTACCATATCACTCATTCTGACACCTCACGACGTTCTTGACCACATCCGACTGCGGCCGACTGCGGCCGGATCAATTCCACCCGGTCAGCGCGCCGCGTCGTCGCCACCCGTCGCGACCTTGGCCGGATCAAACCACTGCTCCCGGGTGGGCGCCAGCAGTCCCGGCACGCCCTGGAGATCCAGCGTCGCGTAAATGCCCAGGAAGCGCGAATCCGCACCACCGTCGGTAAACAATACCGATCCGCTGCCGATGTCTACGCGCAGGTGCCAGATCTTGCCATCCAGACCGACGGGTACCTCGACGGTCTGTTCACCGCGGGCGCCACAGATCATCGCCGCCGTCCGGTCCGGCGCGTTGACTTCCAGCAGCAGTTGGTCACCCGAATGCTGCGTTGCGGCCCGTACCGCAAAGGTCTTGGTGCCGGCCGGTACATTGAAATACCAGTTGCGCGCCGAACCTACCTCCAAGTTGAAGCGCGACCAGCCCGCGCCGGCGTCCTGCCCGAGCAGCACCACCGGCGTCGCCGGATAGGTGAAGGCAAACCAACGCTCCGTGCCGCTCACCGCCACGCGCGCCACGCCCCGGCCGGTCGCAGGGACTGCGACGGGGCCGCCTTCAGTCCCGTGCACGTGCAGCATCGGCTCATCCTGATCACGCACCACGCGCCCATCGGCCCCCGTGATTCGCACCCGCGCCTGCGGTGCCTTGCCGTCCCGGGTGCTTCGCGGCAGGTAAGTTCCGACGCGCAACTTGAGCGGCCGGTCTTCGGGATTCCACAAGGCGAATGTGGCGTCACCCCGGATCTGGGCACCATCGGGATCTCCCAGTGCGGGACATGGCGAAAAATGGTCCAGCCAGGGCCATTGCGCCTTCGTGCGCTCGTCCATGGCAGCCTGCATGAAGGTGTCGTCATCGTAGACCGGAATCAGGGGCCGCGTGCCGGTCTCGGGGTCAAACCACTCCTCCGGACTGCGCGCCACATAGGGTGGCACGCCCTCCAGCGAGAGACTGATCTTGGAGTAGTTGTGCGAGTCGGCAAAGCGCATCTCGACACACCAGAACCGTCCTGCAGCGCCGGGTTCGACATTCACGGTCGTGGCCGCAGTGCGCGACTCCGGCGTGTTGAAGGGGCGCCCACGATCGAGATCCAGGTCACCCCACAGCTTCCGCACCCGCTGCCCGCGCGGCGAGATGATCGTGATACCCCAGTCCTCGCGCTGAGACTGGTAGTTCTGAATCCACTGGGTACGCGCGGTGAACGACTTCGTCCCGGGTGGCACCCAGAACCACCACCGACGCGGCACCGAGCACTGCACCACCAGCCAGCGACCCGCCAGGGCGTTTCCGACGACTTCCGGCTCGTGGGGGTTCCCGGTGTATGCCACCGACTGATCCAGCGACGACTCAACCCAGAAGTCCGCCCCTTGGAAGACGTGCTTGGCAGGCAGATTCATCTCCAGCAGGTAAGTGCCTTTCATTCCGGCCGGCACGTCGAACTGACGCGAGTGCCCCCTGAAATCCATTTTCCCGTCCAGAACGGGCTTGCCAGCCGGATCGCTCAGGCGCAGCGTGATGTTGGTCGGGTTCCACGTGGCCACCGGCCAGCGCATCAGGTGCACGGTGAGGTTGAACGCGCCCCCATCGGGGTTGTGAAGGTAGACCTTGGGGACGTACCGCAGAAAGTGCCCCCAGTTGCCCACGGCCGTGCCAGCCAGGCCGCGGAGCGGCGGACCGAATGCAAGCACGGCCGCAAGGATCGTCCAGGCAGACCGCGCGGGTAGTCGATTCGTAAGTCCCATGGCGTCGTTTCTCCAGCTTGTCCCTCAGACTCGCACCCGCCACCGTTTGGGATGGCGCTTAGCATGAAACACGGAGAGAATGACGACGCGGACGCACGAGGAGACGTCGGCTCATCGTCTGCTCCTGATCCGCTCCCGTACCATCCCCCACGGGGAGCCCTCATCCGGATGAAGCGCTAGATCCCGAACAGTCGGACCGCGTTCTTGCCGAGCAGCGCCTCGCGCCGATCCGCCGCCAGACCGAGATCCTCCAGCGCCACAAGCTCCTGGGCCTGGGTCCGCCAGGGCCAGTCCGTCCCGAAGAGTATCCGGTCGATCGGATGGCGCTGCAGCATCGCGGCCATGCGCGTCGGCGTGAGGTACCCGCTGCTGTAGGAGGTCTCGATGTAGAGCGGCAGGCCGATCAACTGCTGCTCGACCGCGTCCCAGTCCTGCCAGGCGCCCATGTGGGTGGCCACGAACTGCAGATCCGGCAGCGTCTCCACCACGCGCCGGATGCGCGCCGGCTCGCAGCGCAGATCGCGCGGAAACGCATTGTCATAGCCGGTGTGACAGACCACGACGAGCCCCTGGTCGCGGGCGCAGCGCAGCAGGTCCATTACCGGCGGTGCATCCAGCAAGAACCCCTGGTAGTAGGCGTGCAACTTGATTCCCTTGATGCCCCGACGGGCGACTTCGGCCAGTCCCTTCCAGGCATTGGAATCCTCGGGATGCACGGAAGCCAGCGGTACGATGCGCGTGGCGATCGCGTCGCCAAAATCGCCGTCGCGGATGGCACAGGACCAATCCAGAATCGGCTGGAAGTGGCTCGGCCGCGTCGCGATCGAACAGATCACGGCGCGGTCGAAGCCCACCGCTTCCAGGGCCGCCACCAGCGAGCCGAGGCATCCGTCGCCCTGGGCCGCGTCGGCCGGCGGAAGCTGGGCATTCAGGGTAGCCAGCGCCCGGGCCGCAAGACCATCCGGAAAGGCGTGTGTATGGACATCAATGCGCATGGTATGCCTCTTAGCGCCTCCGTGCCGTACCGGCCGACAAGGCCAACACGCAAGCACGTTGTTTATCTCTCAGTAGAGGCACCAGAGCTCACAGAGCCTTCCGATAACCTCCACACTCTCTGTGTCTTTGTGTCTCTGTGAGAGATGAGTTTGGGTTACGGGCGGGATGCCTCCTGAGGCATGGGCCGCTCGGTACGTCGCGCCCTGCCCCGATCAACCGTCGAGCGCGTCACGCAGGCGCGCGACGGCGATCGGCAACTCGGTCTCGGGCTGATCGATCTTCCCCTCAACCGACATGCGTCCCTGGTAGCCGGACTCCCGCACCGCCGACAGAAAGGTTGCCAGGTCGGCGCAGGGTTCGGCACCGGGCGGCCGCCGGTTGGGGCGCGTCGCCACGTGCATGTGCGCGAAGAGCGCCACGTGGCGCGTGATCACGTCCGGACTTTCACCGTTGTGCGCCCAGTGGTAGCCGTCCACCAGCAGGCGGATCGCCGGCGAGGCGACTTCCGTCACGAGCGCGGCACTCTCATCAACGGTATTCAGGACATTGCATTCGACGCGCCGCAGCGGTTCAATCACGATCGTGACGTCGTGCCGGCTGGCCTGCACCGCTGCGCACCGGAGAAAGTCCGCCAGTTGCGCCATCGCCCGCTCGCGGGGGAATCCCTCCGGAATCTGCCGCGCACCGCCAGAGCCGAAGACGATCGTGTCGACAGCCGCCTCCTGCGCGCGCGCGCAGGCCGTGGCCACGTACTGCTCAATCGCTGCCAGGTCGACCACCGGCCCGACGATCTTCAGGTCGCCCGGCAGGAAGCAGTTGCACACGGGACAGGGCAGACCAGTCGCGCGGAAGGCGCTCCAGGCCTCCAGAAACGCCGACCGCGCCTCGCGCGGCTTGAGCAGGGCCTGTACCGAACCCTCAACGTACGCCATGCCTGCGGCCGCGGCTGCCGCCGCAATGCCCGGTCCGCCACAAACGCCGAATTGCATCGTTCTTCTCCCGCCGCGCACCGCCAGCGCATTCAGCGAATGCCTCGGCTTCCGCCGCCAGTAGCCGTCGCGATTTGCCGTGTTAAATAGCACGCCGGTTGCAGTTTGGCAATAGCGCGGCCCGTCAGGCCGCCGGCCTGCAACTGCAGCGGCAGGCCAGCGGGGGCGAAGTGCGGGAGGCGGCGCACCTGGGTTGCGGCGTCAGTCCGCCGTGGAGATCAGGCACCGGCCTTGGCTGACTTCGGCTGCCCGGTCACCTCGTCGATGAAGGCCAGCAGGTTGGCCAGCGGCACGTCCCCCTCAACGGCGTGGGCCGGGGCGAAGATGTACCCGCCCGCGCGCCCCAGTTCCAGCAGGCGCCGCGTCACGCGTCGAACGTCATCGGGCGTGCCGTACGGCAGCACACGCTGTGTGGAGAGGCCGCCATGGAAGGCCAGTCGGCCGCGGAAACGCGGCAACAGCGACCAGACGTCCATGACCTCCGGCTGGAAAGGGTTGAAGCAGTTGACACCGATTTCGGCGAGGTCATCGAACAACTCGTCGACCTTGCCGCAGGAGTGGATGAAGACCTTGCGTCCGGCCGCATGCACCGCGTCGTACATCCGGCAGAGTTCGGGCCGGATGAACTCGCGCCAGAAATCGGGCCCCATGATCAGGCCGCGCTGCGAACCCCAGTCGTCGCCGAAATACACCGCGTCGATGTCGAACTCTGTCGCGCGACGCACCTGGGCGATGTTGTAATCCGCAATCGAACGCAGCAACTCCCGGACAAACCCCGGATTCTCGTAGAAGTCGATCATCAGGTTCTCCATGCCGCGCAGGGTCCAGGCGCGCTCGAAAAGCGAGAATCCGATTGCGAAAACGCGGTAGCGGTCGCCGTGGCGGTCCAAGGCCTCCGCCATGCCCTCGAAGCAGCGCGGCGCCAGCGGATCCGGCAGGGGGTAGCCACGCAGGGTCGGCTCCGGCAGCACCAGCCCCTTGACGATGCCGATGTCGCGATCGGCGCTGCGGTCCCAGGTCACGCCGAAGTGGTCGCGCACACAGTCGTCGCCAACGTCGGTGAAGAAACCGAGGCCGTTGCCGAGCGTCAGCAGGTGTGGTTGCAGGAACGGATCGAGGTCCGGACGACCGAAGTGCCCGACCAAGCGAGCGTGGGCCTCCTGCGTGAACCCGAAGCTCCACGGTACATAGGGCGGTGGATGGCCCGTCAGGGCGACTCGAACGACTTCGCGCGGTGTCATCCCGAATCCTTTTGTTGAATTCCGTTTCTGAGTGGGGTCGCCCCCGTCTGGTACCCCGCGGACTTGATGCGAACCGCATGTCTGCGTGGGTTGTCTGTCACACGGATCACGGGACTCGGCCCGGTCAGGTCGTATGCGACGGTCACCTGCCCGCGCTGGCCGTCCGCGATCCACACTTGGAAGCGGCGCGTCACCAGATACCCAGGCACGACCAGCCGACCCACGGGCGGCAGACTGGGCGAGGCCGCCTTTGGCGCCAGCACGTCGGGCAGGTACAGGTCGTCCGCGGCGCTGAGATCGGCGTTTCCGGTGCGGTAGTTGTGGATCCAGCGTTTCGCGTCGCCACGACGGCTGATGTGAACCGCGGCGTTGGCCAGGCCAGTGCGGCAATGCCCCTCCAGCCAGGCCTGGACCTGTGCCGGAGGACACATGGTCTCGTCCTCGTCCCAGAAGAAGTGCAACCGTCCGCAACGCGCGTTGCCGGCAGATGGAATGGCGTTGCGCGCCTCGAACAACCCGGGGACTTGGTCGGGTGTTCCATCCAGCGCCGCCTCCATCCACTGGTTGCAGTCTGGGCGTCCTCCGGAACGGTGCCACCCGCCATAGTCGCTGATGCCGAAGAAGGAGACCGCCGTCTGGAACAGGTCCGGAAACCGCACCATGCAGGCGATGGCATTGCCGCCGCCGCCGCTGTAGCCCACGATGTTCAGGTTGCGGGCGTCAATCTCGTCCGGGTAGCGCGCAAGTGCGGCGAGCACGGCATCGAGAATGTCATGCACGTCCAGACCGCCCGAATCCCACCGCCCGGCCGAACCCCCGCGACCGCGCATGTCCGGAGCCAGTGCGAACACACCGCGTGGCGCTAGTTCGCGCAGGTCAAGGGACACGGCCTCGCGTCCCCCGCCGTACCCATGCATCACCACCAGCAGAGGCTTGCGCCGGCCGTCCGCCACATAAGCGACGTCCGCCAGCAGCGGCGCCGTGCCATCCACTCGGCTGGCATAGTCAAAGGTCTTACGGTCTGGCATCATCTTTCCCGCATTTGCCTGATCACGTCCATCACCCTTGTCTTGCCTTTGCGGTGTTCGGCGAGCGCTTTCCCGGCCAACTCGGCCAGTTCATGCTGCGAGGACTTGAAGGATGCATCCCACTGTGCATCAACCTCGATTTCGGCCAGAAGCAGGTGCGCAAGCGCATTCTGCCTTTTGCCGGGCAACGCCGACACCCGGTCAATAGCCTTCACCAATAGTGCAGTCACGAGTGTATTAGACTCCTACCCAGTGCATCTTTCAATCGCGAAATACGCGCAAGGGGGCGATCAGGCAATGCCTCAATGGCATCGCGTCGCGGCAGCAGCCTCTTTGGTTGGCCGTCTCACGCTGTACGACGTTTTCGCCTTTTCACAATCGCATCCACGGCCTTTCCCCAAAGTAAGGCGTTCAGCCCCCCGAAGACCACCAGACCCAGCGCCATAGCGAATTTCCAAGGCAACAAGGTGCCGAAAGACAGCACGGGTACGAGCACGATCAGCCAACCTACTGGAAAGAGCAAAACAGCCGACGCAACCCCAAGCGCGATCTCGAAAGGACTGTTGGGTGCACCCTTCGGCGATGGCTGATGCATGACCACACTCATGATCACGACAAGGGTGAGAAGCGCCAGATTCCCGATGGCAACCACCCCGCCTATGCTTACCAATTGTTTTGTCTTCATCTCTGAGCAAGTCAGCCCATCGTGAGCGCGGGGTGATGACTCTGGGGCTCACGGCAGCGCGCGCGCCAGGGCAATGCCCGCCAGCACCAGCAGGATGCCACCAACGGTGTTGGCGCCAATATCGAGCAGCGCCAGCGGCACCTGGTTCAACCGCAAGGCATTGGCGCTGTCCAGGGCGAAGGCGGAGAAGGTAGTCAGGCCTCCCAGGAAGCCGGGCACCAGGAAGACCCAGCCGACGTGCCCCAGCAGGCGGTGACGCTCGGCCAGGCCGGAAGCCAGGCCGATCGCCAGGCATCCGGCCAGGTTTACCACCAGTGTGGACCATGGAAACACGGCCTGGGTCGCGGCCCCCGGCGGCGCCGCGAACAGGCGCCCCACTCCGTAGCGCAGGGCAGCGCCCAGGCCGCCACCCAACATGACCATCAGCCACTGCATCAGATCAGTAGTCCTTCTCGGAGGGCTGTTCGATCGCCTGAAGCAGACGATCGACGACCGTCATCGGAGTCACGCCCTCCGAATCGGCCGCGAAATTGGTCAGAATGCGGTGGCGCAGCACCGGAATCGCGGCCCGCTGCACGTCGGTGCAGCTCACATGCACACGTCCTTCGAGCAACGCGCGAGCCTTGGCGGCCAGGATCAGGAACTGGCCTGCGCGCGGTCCGGCGCCGGTCGCAACATACTGTTTCACGAAGTCCGGCGCCTTGGGATCCGAGGGCCGGGTGGCGCGTACCAGGCGGATGGCGTACTTGATGACATGGTCGGAGACCGGCACCTTGCGCACCACGCTCTGCAACTGCAGCACCTGCTCGCGGTTCAGCACAACCTCGGGCGGTTGGCCGGCTGCCACGGTCGTGTTCCGCACGATCGTCTCCTCCTCGTCCTCCTTGGGATAGTCCACCCAGATGTTAAACATGAACCGGTCCTGCTGGGCTTCGGGCAGCGGGTAGGTTCCTTCCTGTTCGATCGGGTTCTGGGTGGCCAGGACGAAGAAGGGCGGCTGAAGGTCGTAGGTTACATTGCCGACGGTCACGCGCTTCTCCTGCATGGCCTCCAGCAGCGCGGCCTGGGTCTTGGGCGGCGTGCGATTGATCTCGTCCGCCAGCAGCAGGTTGCAGAAGATCGGACCGTGGATGAACCGAAACCGCCGCGCATGGGTGGTGGCATCGCTCTCAAGCACCTCGGTGCCGGTGATATCGGTGGGCATCAGGTCCGGCGTGAATTGGATCCGCTTGAACGACAGGTCGAGCACGCGCGCGATTGTGCTAACCAGCAGGGTCTTGGCCATGCCGGGCATTCCGATCAGCAGCCCGTGACCACCCGCCACCAGCACCATCAGCACCTGTTCCACGACCTCCTGCTGCCCGACAATGACCTTGCCGATCTCGCGCCGGATCCGGTCAGTGTTGTCCCGCATCGCGCGCACCAGCGCCAAGTCCTCCTCCGAGGCCCCGGGCGGCGGCCGCGTGGCGACCGCCAGGGCCGGCGATGAAACGGCCGGCGCGGCGCCCGCGTCAAGGAACCTCACGTCGATCTCGCCGCCGAAGATGATGCGCGATCCGTGCGCCAGACGGGCCGTGCCGATCGTGCGGCCGTCGACTTCGGTGCCATTCGAACTGCCCAGGTCGGTGATCTCCCACCCGCCGGGCGTCTTCGCGAAGCGGGCGTGATGGCCTGAGATCACCGCATCGACGATCGCAATGTCACAATCGTCGCGGCGTCCCAACGTCGCCACGGTCTTGCCGGTCAGATCGGCCAGCGGAAACTCGCCTTCGGACTTGACCCAAATCAGCTTTGCCATGAGCTCTTCATTCCTTTCGCGATCAGCGCGCCACGTTCAACTCGAGTGTCCCAAGATCCTTGACGGCTTCAACGACCCGCACGCCGCTCAAGCGCGGCACGTGCACCACCGGGATCAGGCCCTTCGTGTCCGGCGGCCCAACCTCCTGCCGCGCGAGCTCACGCGTCTGCTGCATGCTCCAGCCAGGTCCGACGTCCTCAAGCAGGGCGATCTTGAGACTGCGAATCTGGATGTCGGAGCGCACCTCGGCACTCTGGAGCGTGACCGGCCGTGACCGTAGCTCCTGCAACAGGATGCGCGCCGTCCCAGCGCGGCCCGTGGTGCCTTCGCAGCGCTGGATCCGCTTCTCGTTGAAGAACGCCGATGAAGCCTCGACCTTGGCCTGAATGGCGGCGCGGTCGGTGGAGGTCAGTGAGTCCTCCGCGCGATGCAGCACGATGCCCTCCAGCAGTCGGTCTTCGAACAACACGGCCAGGTCGTACTTGCCCGCCGGCAGCCCGGCGAACTGAAACGTGCCGTCCGGGCTGATCTGCGCGAGGTAGACCGACTGCCAGCGGTCCTGCGGTAACGCAAAGACGCCCAACACCTCTCCCGGCGGCACCGGCACACGACCGCGCAGACCGCCACCGGCCTGCGGGTCGGCCGCCGTGTAAAGCTGCGAAGACTGGGTCGTACCGGTGTAGGGGCCCGGCGCACCTGGCCGGATGGGGTTTCCGGCCAGCACCGCAGCCGCCCACAGGACCCAGACGGTTGTCACGAGGCTACTCCCGTGCTGCCGCATCCGCCTCATGGGGACCCTCCTTGGCTGCCGCCGGCAGGCGCGCGAGCGTCTCACGCGCCTGCACGGCCGCCGGATGACCGGGCAGCCGCTTGATGATCTCGTCGGCCAGCACGCGGGCCTCCTCGCGCCGCTGCAGCCGCAGCAGGCACTGGAGTTCGAGCAGCATGGCGTCCGGCAGTGCGCCGGTCAGATCCACGCCCTGGCGATAGGCTTGCAGGGTCCGCAGCGCCCGCCGATCGTCCCCTACGCGCACGTACAACTGCGCTTCGGCCAACGGGTAATCGCCGCTCAGCTTGGCCAGCGGCGACTGGCGCTCCCATTGGCGCATCTCGGCGAAGGCGTCCGCCACGGCGTCCTGCGACAGATAGCTCCGAACCGTGGCGAGAAAGGCCGCGTCACGCACGGCATAGGCTTTCCAATCCTCGGTTCGCACGCGCGGAAGCGCCGCGCGGCCGGGCATCCGCGGCGGCGTTGTCCGCGTTCCCGGGGGAACACCGGCCGGACTGGCCGGCACATCCGAGGACTCAAACAGCGCCGCCGTCGGTGCGTGTGCACCAGGCCGATTGCGCGCGCGGTAGCGCTCCTGGGCCTCGCCATACTGACGCGCCGCCGCGTCCGGATTCCCGGAGAACCGTTCGACGTCTCCCAACCGGATCAATGCGATCTGGATCTCATCGGGGTCGGACAGCCCCTCGCGCAGCAGGAGGGCCTCGCGCCGCGCCGCAGCCACGTCGCCCGCGTCGTAGAGCCAGGCCGTGACGCGCTCGGCCCGCCACTCAAAGCGTCGCACACGGTCGCGTTCGCCCTCTTCGAGCCGCCGCAGCCAGGCCTGCAACGGCGCGACATCGCTCCGCGCGCGCAAGCTCTCGATCAGGCGGTCTTCGAGCACCCAGCGCTCGGCTGCCGGCAGCCGACGGATGACACGCTCGCCGCGTTCAAAGAGCGGCTGCACAATCGGTCCGCCCCGGTACGGTTCGAGCACGCCGGCCAGGATCGTCCACAGTTCCGGCGCCCAGTCGGCCCCCGGCTCGCGGCCGGACGGCACGGCTTGGACCATGCCCAGAAACGTCTGCCGGTAATCCAGGCGGACATGGGTGTTGCCGACTGCCGCCGGGCGGGGTGGCGAACCGGAAAACAACGGAAACGACAGGCGCGCCAACCCGGCCCGGTTCGAGGTCACCAGGGTCACCGGGCAGGGAGCCTCACCGGCCACCAGCCACGTGCAGGTGCGACCTTGCAGCGTCTGGCCGCCCGCGAACTCCCAGGCGCACGCCAGGCCGGCCTCGTCGGAACCGGTTTCAGCACGCAGCCGGTACTGGTTCACCGGGACCTCTCCCAACCACAGGTAGCTGGCGGCCTGCTGGTGGCCGTCGACCCACGCCGCGCGACGGCCGTCCCGGTAGGCCAGCGATTCGAGCGACGCGCTGCCGCTGTGCGCGAAGAACTCGGTCGGAATCTGTTCCGGCAGGCTCCCGTCACGTCCGCGCCGGAAGACCGCCATCATCTCCTGCGCCCCCTGCGCCTCGAAGTGGAAGTAGTCGAGCCGGTGCCAACCGGCGGTTAGCGCGACATTCCGCCCGAACTGCCCCTGGGCGCCCTCCTGGCGGGTGTGCAGTCCCGGCCAACTGGCAACCGGCCGTCCGTCGAGCTGCAGTTCGGATCCCTCGTCGGAGACGGTGCCGAAGTAGATCGTCTCCTCGCGTTCGAGCCGGAACCAGCCAGAATACCAACTGATGTAGTTGTCGTCGGGCCCGAGGGGGTTCTCGCGGTGTCCGATGTAGGGCACCGCGCGCACGCGGCAATCGGCGCCCGGGGGCCAGCCCGCAGCCAGGCGCTGGGCGGCAGGCAGCGTGGCCTCGCCGGGTCGCGTGCAGAGCAGCAACCCGGGCTTAAGCACTGCCGGCGGCCGCGCCGGTGCGGTTGCCATGCCACGCACGAAGACGCGCACGCGATCGCCGGCGGCGGGCACGCCGCACGCAAGCGCCAGGCCTTCGGAGGGATTGTGCCAGATCAGCTGCGACGGCAACGGGTTGCCGGCGGCGTCGCGCACGTCGACCACCGGATAGCGCCCGGGCAGCAGGCCGCCGTCCGGCAGGAAGAGCAGCACGCCCGCCTCGCTCTCGCGGGGCCGTGCGTCGATCCGGAACTCCGCGCACAGCGCCGCATCGGGCACCGGCCAGGCCGGCGCCTGCGCCCTGGCCAGACCGGGCAACCCCAGTCCGCACAGCACGAGCGCGGCTCGCCGCAGTCTCGCCCTCCAGGGCCACAAACGGAAGCAATTTTCAGGATGCCCGGGACCGTCTGAAGGCGGCACTGCGAGCGGCGCCGAATCGTGCAAAATCCTCACGGCGCGCCTCCGAGGGCCTTGAAGTAATCAGATACCAGGTCGCGGTACTCGGCCGGCGCCTCGTCCGGCGTGGAAGCCACCGACGTATCAGGCACCCGGGCTGCGGCGTCCGCACCGACCGTGCGATCCCCCACCCCGGCGTCCAGATCGCCCCGCGTCTCTTGCAGGGCCGCCACGGCCCGGCGCTGGAACTCGCGCACCTGCCGGATGGGCAGGCCCTGCGCCAGAGCCTCTTCGGCCTGGCGCATGTGGCGCACCGCCTCGTCCAGCTGCCCGGTCCGCAGGTGGTTCATGGTGGCGCGCGCGTAGAGCGTCTCCGCGTTGCGGCGCAACATGGCCTGACGCCCCAATTCCGAGGGCTGCGCCACCGAGGTGTCGCGGCGCGGCCCGAGCCCGGCCATGCCACGCTCCTCGCCGAATCCCGACGACTTGCCGCCACCGGTGGCCTTGGCCTGCCGGTGATCCTCCTCGGCGATCTCGCCGTCCTGCGACGAGTCCTGGGTCATGCGTTTCTCGATCTTCTCGTCGCCATCGTTGATCTTGCCGGAGCCGGCCACGACTTCGCCGTCCGACTGACCCTCGCGGCCAACCGAGGAGCGTCCGTCCTGGTCCTTGTGTTCGGGCCGCTCGTTGCCGGATTTGCCCTTGGCACCATACGAAGTGAACTCGCCCTCCATCACGTCCCACCCGGCCGGTATGTCGGCGCTGCCCTGGTTGCCGGTCGAGTCGTCAGCCTTGTCGCGCAGCTCGTCCTGCTGTTCGAGCAGGTCGCCGATGATGTCCTGCAACTCCTCCGGCATGGTCACCATGCCGATCTGGGGCAACTCCTGGCGGTCAAAATTCTCGATGTTGCGCTTGGTTGCGTCCGGCTTGGCGGTGAGCCACATTTCCATGTCGTCCAGACGGCCATTGGCGGTCTTGAGCGCATCAAGTATCCAGTCCTCCTTCTGCAGCCCCAGTTCCGTCACCGCGGCCTTGTCGGAGCCCTTGGCCTGCTGCATGGCCTCGTAGACCTGGTAGACGTCGGCGACGAGCTCGTTGCCGACCGGTAGATCCGGCAGGGCCTGCAGGTCGGTGGCGATCTTGAGCGCGGCCTCGGCCATGGCCGCCTTGAGTTCAGCGACCTCCTGCAGCAGTTCGTCGTCCGGCGGCCCCGACTTGTCACCCTGGTTCTCAGTCGGGCGCAGCGCCTCCACGACCTTGGTCTGCAACTTCTCGAGCTTGCCCAGTGAGTCGCGGGACTCCTCGATCAGGTTCACGGCCGCCTCGGAACGCGCGGTCGTGTCCTCGGCACGCCAGGCGTTCAGCAAGTCGCGGAGCGCTTTGAGCCCCTCCAACGCGCGGCTTTGCGGCGCCACGGCATCGGCTGTGCCGCCGGACTCCAGCAACTCCGCCGCGGTCAGCATGTCGGTCTTGATCTTGCGCGTCTCCGCCAGGTCGGCAACGTCTGAAAGGGTCTTGGCGAACGCCTCGTCGGCCGCGGCCTGGGCCTTGGCGTCCCGTCGGCACTGGCCGATGAGTTCGCCCAGGTCGACTGCCAGGGCATCCTGCCGGTCGATCGCGGCCGGGGCCACCGCCGCACCGCTGCGGGCGCCGGCCTGCGTCACTTCCAGCACCTCGCCCTGCCCCTTGATCAGAGCCTCAATCAGCGCCAGCAGGCCGCTCGAGAGCTGCGAGGGTCGCGAGGCGGACATGCTTGACTCGGCCTGCGTCAAGAGGCGCAGGATGGCCTCTTCCAGCCCCACACACTGCGCGCCCACCGCGGCCCGGCCCTCGGCTGCCTCGTTGGACAGGCGGTCCAGCACCCCCAGCACCTCTCCCATGGGGCCGCGCCAGGCCCGCTCCAACACCGGCTGCACGGCCCCGAGCAGGGACGCATCCTGAAGCAGGATGCCGGCCGTGGTGTGAATCTGCGCCTGGCGCTGGCGAACCGCATCCCACGCCGCGGGGTCCAGGCTGGGCAACTCAGCCACCAGGCTGACGGTTGCGCGCAGGTTAGCGCGCTGCCATTCGACCAGCTGGCTGAGCGACTCGGTGGTCGCCGCGGCGTGTTCCTCCTCGGCCTCGCGCGCGGCGGCACCCGAGGTGGGCTCGAAGACGATCACCGGGGAGGTGGTGCGGTTCGGCGGCTCGGGTTCGGCGATGTCGACCGCTACCAGGCGCAGCGCGGTGTCCGCCCGGAGATCCTCCAGCGTCCCGCGCCATTCGGCCGCCACGACGCCGTTGGTCGCAAGCCAGGTCTGCAGCACCTCGCCGGTCCGGTCGGCCGGCGCATCGCGCGCCACGCGCTCCAACCGCACCCAGGCCACGCCGTAGTCGTCGGCGGCCTCAAACCGGATCACGGGCAGAGCGCCCGGAGGCAACGCGGCGCGCCCCATCGGCTGCAACACGCGGATCGCGGGCGGCCGGTCCGCCAGCAGATCGAAGCGCACGGGCGCTGACAGCACCTCGCCGCGCGCGTCGCGGGCCACGAGGCGCAACACACTGCCGGTCACTGCGTGGAGTTCGCCCTGCCAGGTCGTGCCGGACGCATCGGGATCCAGCGGCAACGGGTCGTCCGGCTCGATCGCGGCAACCGCCGTCGTCACCGGCCGGCTGAATTGCACCGCCACGTCGAGCCGCGAGCGCAGCGGCACAGCCGCAATCGTCTCCAGTCCGTCGAACTCGGCCGGCGGGCGGCCGGTGTAAGCGGGCGGCGTTACGCGCAAGGTGAGATGCACCCACGCCAGCGGCGGCATGGCGGTGATCCGGTAGCGGGGCGAGGGCGGCGCATCGCCCACATGGAACCGGTAGCCGAGCGTGCTCGCCACCTTGGGAAGACGGTGGACGAACGTCTCGTCACCCGCGCCGGTCAGACGGCCCAGCCGGATGGTGGCCGGCCGGTCGTCGGAGGGGAAAACCTCGATATCGATGGTCTGTCCGGACCGGCCGGTCGCCCGGCAGGAGAGTTCGATCGCGGCCCCCTGCACCACATCGGCGTCGCCGGGCTGCACCGCCAGCAGGTGCGCCAGCGAGGCCGGCGCCACGTCGGAGAGCGGGTTGAGCACGCGCCGCAGCGCCACGCTCCAAGCCGGCCCGACGACGACCGCCGGAACCGCCAGGGCGCAGACCGCCGCCAGCAGGGCCGCCGAACCCCAGCGACGCGCGCGACGGTTGCGCAGCGTATGCAGCGGCAGCGTCGCCAGCGCGGTCACCGGTTCGCGCAGGTAGACCTCCTGCAGCGGCGTCCGTTGATCCGTCGCCGCCAGCAGCACGTGATTAATCAAGCGGTTATCGAGCTGCGGGAAGTTGCGCTCCAGCAGCGCGGCCACCGCCGCGACGGAACGCCGCACCCGTCGGGCCTGCAGGCTCCAGCCGAACCCAATCACGGCCACCACGACCCACGCCCCGCTCAGAGCCAGGCGCCCGTCGCGCCCGGTGCGCAGGAGAAAGTCGGCCGCCGCCGCCGCCGCCAGCGTCACCAAAGCCGCGGCCACGCCGAACAGCAGGCGTTCGAACGCCCGCCACCGGTTGACGCGGCTGCCGATCGCAGCCAACTGGGTTGTCAGTTCAGAGTGCATCGCCAGATCTCTTCGGTCACGGGACCGACTCCAGTCGCACATCGTCGATGAACAAGTCACCGACACTGCCGATCCCAACCATGTGCACGACCACGAACAACACCTTCTCGAGGTTCTGCCGGTTCAGGTCGGAAATGCCCTTCGACGACGGATGGTCGAGCCCCTTGATCTCAAGGCTCTCGCGCGTCCATTGCCCGGGCACGGGCGCCATACCACCGGCGTCCCCCTTGCTGAAATAGATCATCGGGTAACGGTAGGCCAGCCGCAGATCCTCGCGTTGCGGCGAAGGCCCCGGCTTGGCCCGCGGATGCCACCGATAGCCCTCAAGCATGATCCGCGCCATCGGCCCGGTACTACGGGCATAGACGCTGAAGCGATAGGTCTTGCGTGGGTCGACCGGGATCGCGCGACTGTCGACCTTGACCCCCTGGTTGTCGGCAATGCTCCGGTTGGCCACGTTGAGGCGCAGGACATGGGGCCGGCTGCCGTCGGCCATGACCGAGACGTACTGGTGGTTCTGGGCATACCAGCTCTCACCGGCCCGATCATAGGTGCGGGTCCAGCCGGCCAGCGGGTCGCCGGCCAGATCGAAGCCGCCGTTGAAGACGATGTTGGTCCCGGCCTGCAGCGCGCCCGCCAGCAACCAACATGCGACCGCCGCCGCCACGCGCCCGCACGCGCCAACGGCCGCGAGCCCGGGTCGGCGTTCCACCACTTCGAAACCACTCATGGCGCCTCTCCCATGCAGTTGTTCTGAGCAATCGCGTGCACCGATCCGCGGTGCATCTGACCCGCCATCAGGCCAGACCGCGCACCTTGCGGATGATCCATTCCGCCAACAGCAACGCCAGCAACAGTGCCAGTATAGCATGTTTCTGCCAAAGGGACGTGTATTCGACACGCGTCTCACGGCGCGGGTCAAAACGCAGGCTCTGCAACACGCCGTCGATCGCCTCGGGACTGCCGTACCGTCCGCCGCTGGTGCGTGCCAGGGCGCGCAGGGCCGGCGCGTTGAACGGACGCGGCTGGCTCTCCTGGGTGGTGGCGCGCATCTGGAACAGGAAGGGCGCCGAAGTCACCTCCTGGCCCCGCACCTCGGTGCGCGCCACGGCCCGGTAGGAGCCCGGCGCCTGCGGGGCGAAGCGCGCCACGTAGCCGGCGAACTCCCGTCCGCCGGCACGAACTGTCTGCGGTGTCATGTCCAACGGCAGCACGCGGTTGTCGGGAGTCTGAATCTCGCACACCACGCGCTGCCCCGGCGGGATCTCGCCCCCGCCGGCCAGCGTCAGCCGGGCCGTCAGTTCAGCCGTCTCGCCGCTGTCCAGGCGGCCGACGCCGCTGAACAGCTCCAGCGAACTCGTGTCGGTCTGGGTCTCGCCGGGCGAGAGCCACTCGATCAGGCGCCGCCACAGGTCGGCGTAGGGACGCTGCACGCCGGGCTGCAACTGCCAGCGCCACAGCGAATCGGTCAGGAGCGTCACGACTTTGCCCTGCCCGTAGGTGCGCGCAACCAGGATCGGCTGCCAACCGGCCGGCGTCTCGGCTTCGACCAGCGCCAGCGAGGCCGCCCCGAGTTGCGCCCCGCTAAAGACCGTCAGCACGGGCGGCAGGACCTCCGGCAGGTCGGGCTCGGCGGCCAGCGCCGGATGGCCGCGTCCATCGGCTGTCCAGCGGGCCGTGAACCGGCCTTCGATCGCCGCGCCGGCCGGCCGTGTGAACGGCAACAGCGGCGCCAAGGCCGTATCGGGCAGGCCGGCGGCGCCCCAGGCGTTGGGTCCGCCCAGCAGAACCAGGCTGCCGCCGCGTTCGACAAAGGCGCGCAGGGCTTCGGCCCGGGCGCCGCCAAGCGATTCGGCTCGCAGGTCGCCCAGGATCACGATCTTGTAGAGCGCCAACTGGGCCTCCGTCAGGTCAAGCGTCACCCCACCCCGCTGGGTGTACGACATGAACTGGCCGCCCGGCCCCCGCACAAACGCCAGTGGCGTGATGTCCCGGTTGGCCAGGAGTTCACGGTTCAGGTACTTGCTCTCCCAGCGCGGCACGTCCTCGATGTAAAGCAGCCGGTTGCGGGCGTCGACCACCTCCACCACCACGGCCAGGGCGTTGTCGTTGGTCTGCGCTTCATTGGGCAGCGGCGGAATCGTAACGGTCCACAGCTCATTGCCCACCCGCGGGTGCGTCAGCTTGAAACCCAGTTCCTGCGTCCCGCCCTCGGGGGGCAACTGGGCTGGCACCTCTTCGACCAGATCCCCGTTCCGCAAGAGCCGCACCGGGAAGGCCTGATCGCGTAAGCCCTGCCCGGCCACAGTCACGGCGAGGCGCGTATCCCAGTCGAGCACCGCCCGCCGGGGGGTGTCCAGCACCTCCACGCGCACGTCGGGCTTGGCGTCGGCGACCGGCGTCGTGTCGAGCTCAACGGCGTAGATCGGCGCGGGCCAGGTGCGGTCCTCGGTCCAGGTATCGGACGGTTCGCGCGTGTCGATGCCGTCACTCAGCAGCAGCACCCCGGCCAGGTCCTGACCACGGTAACGCGCGAGCGCGCTCCCCAGTCCGTGACACAGGTGGGTGGCCGAGCCCACCGGCTCGAGCGTGCCGGACGAATCCAGTGGCAGTGGCGACGAAAGCGCCGCGTCCAGACCGATCAGTTCGACCTGGCAGGCGGCCGAAACCGCCCGCCGCCAGTCACGGGCGAGCATCGCCTGCGCCGCCGCCCAGCGGTTGGTGCCGTGCGGATCCTCGACGGGCTGGGCCATGCTGGCGGACGTGTCGAGCACCACCAGGAAGCGCGGCCGGATGATCTCGGTCAAGGCGGCGCGCCGGGCCGGCAGCAGCAGCACCCAGCCCAGCAAGGCCAGAAAGAGCAGGCGCAGGGCCAGCAGCCACGCGACCTGTCGCTCGCGCCGCAGGTGGCGCCAGGCGGACAGCAGTGTCAGGACCACAACCGCGCCCCATCCGAGGGCCAGCAGCGTGCCCGGCACCGCGTGCTCGAAGGTCCAGGCGTTCATTTGACGGCCTCGTTTCCGCGCGCCGCACCCGCATGCACCGACCCGCTGACGCGTCCCGAAACCTCGACCGTCAACGTCTCCGTCAACGGCGGCCGCCGCCGCTGGATGCGGTTGGCCAGCCACCACTCCGCGCCGGCCAGGATCAATGCCAGCCACAGCAGCGGCTCCGACAGGGGGCGGCCGCGCCGGTGCTCCTGCACGGCGCGTTGCAGGGCGGCCAGATCGCGCACCACGCGCAGTTCCTGCAGGCCGGTCCAGGCCACGACCGCCTCCGGGTCCAGCGTGTCGAGGCGCGACTCCGCGCGGTCAAAATTCACGGCACAGGCCGGCTCGGCGGTCGTCATCCCGGCACGCAGGCGGGTGTAGATGCCGCTCTCGTCCAGCGCTTCGATTACATACCAGGAGTCATCCGCGCCGCGCACCTCCCGCACGCTGACCGCGCGCCCGGAAGGTGCCAGCAGGCGGTCGTCAGCGCGAAAGGCCGTCAGGGCATCGTCCGCGGGCACACCCAGGCCGGGGTGCCGCGCGACGGGCGGCTGGCCCAGGCCGCTGCCGAAGCGCACGATCTGGTGGACCACCGGCAGGAAGAACGCCGTCAGCGGCAGCGTGCTCCACTGGCGGTCGGCCGAAGCCGCGAAGAGGAATACACGCCCGCGTCCGGTGCCCCGGGCCAGGATGAAGGGTTCGTCGGCATCGGTCGCCACCAGCACGGTCGCGTCGCGCTCCAAGGCGTCGAACGCCAACACCCGCTTGAGCGCCAGGGTCGGCACGGTGCCTGGAGGCAGCACAAACCCGGTGAACAGCGGGTCTTCACGCACCACGCGCCGCAGCACCCGCGCCGCCTGAACGCCCGGCACATCCCGGATACCGACGGGGCGGGCGGGCAGGATGGTCCATTCGGCGTAAGCGCTGACCCCGGCCCGGTCGCCGGGCCAGACCGCCAGAACCCCGCCGGCCTTGACATACGTCTCCAGCCCCAGCAGGGCCTGGCCGGAGAGCGGCAACGCATCCACCAGGAAGACGGCGTCAAAACCCCGCAGGTCGGTACCGTCGAGTTCGGCCGGCGCCACCCGCTTGACCTCCGGGCCCTGGCCGGCGGGCCGCAGGGCCGTCAGCAGAAAACGCGCGGCCTCGGCCGTGCCAACGACCAGCACCGGCAGTTCGCGCTGCACCCGCAGCAGCAGATCAAACGCGTCGTCCACCGGCAGCGCGTCGGGCGGCGTGGCCACGCGCGCGGCGTGCACGCCCTGGGTCAGGTCCGTCACCGGCACATCAACCGTCAGGAAGCCGTCGGCCTCTACGGCCACCTCGCGGCGAACGACCTCCTGCCCGTCAAGCGTTACGCTCACCGGCAGGTTTTCGGCCCGCCCGGTGCGGCCCAGGCGCACGGTCAATTGGGCCTTGCCGCCGTCCAGCAGCAACGGCGGCTCGACGCCTACCGTGTCGACCCAGGCGTTCTCGGGCATCAGCGGTCCGGCCAGCAGGGCGAAGCACGCGGTCTGCTCGCCCACGACCGCCGGATCCCAGACCGGCGCGTTGGTGACAACCGGCGCACCGGCCGCAGCAAGGCCTTCGGCCGCGCGGTCCCGAAACCCCTGCCAGGGCAGCGCCTGTCCGTCGGTCAACAGGTAGATCTCGCGTTCGCGGCCACCCGAACGCGCCAGCGCCGCCACGGCCATCCGCAGGGCCTCGTCCAGGCGTGAGGTGCCGGGCTGCCACTCCAGGGCACGCACGGTCTGCAGCACGCCGCCCAGCTCCGAGGTCGGCTCGCCCACCACGGACTGGACCGTGTCGCCAGCCAGGAAGACACAGACCCGGTCACCGGGCACGAGGTCCGCCACCACCGCTTCGGCGGCCTCGCGCGCACTCCGCCAGACCGTTCCCGCCTCGCTCTCGTAGGCCATGCTGTACGAGGCGTCGAGGATCAGGGCCACATCGCGCGGTGCCCGGCCGAGCCAGTCTCCGAAGCGCGACGCGCGAATCACGGGCAGGGCGAATGCCGCCACCACGGCCAGCAGCAGGGCCGTGCGCAGCAGCCACAGCAGCAGGTTCTCAAAGCGGATGCGGCTGGCTGAACGCTTCTGGGCCGCCTTCAGGAATCGCAGCGTGGGAAAGGGCTGGCGCACCGTGCGCCGGCGCTGCAGCAGATGGAGCACGAGCGGCACGACCGCCGCCGCTGCGAACCAGAGGAACAGGGGTTGGAGGAAGGTCAACACAACCGCTTGCGTTCCTCCAAATAGGCCCGCACAAAGGTGTCCAGGGGTTCGCGAATATTCGCCAGACGGTAATCAATCTTCAGTTCGGCGCAGGCCTTGCGGTAGCCGTCGAGGAACTCGCCGAAGACCTCCCGGTAGGCATCGGCGATGGCGCGCGGGTCGGCCACCAACTTCTCGCCGGTCTCGAGATCCTCGAACTCGGCGCCGCGCCGGAACCCCAGGTCCAGCTCCAGCGGGTCCAGGATCTGGAACACGATCACGTCGTGATGCTGCTTGCGGAAATGCGACAGGGCCTTGATGATCGCATCGGCGTCGTCAAGCAGGTCGGACAGGATCACGATCAGGGCCCGGCGATGAACCGATTCCGCGATCTGATGCAATGCCGGCGCCGTCGAGGTGGTGGAGCCGGGCTTGAGCCCCTGCAGCAGCTTGAGGCAGTTGTTCAGGTCGAGCAGCGAGTTGCGGGCCGGGACCGCCGCGTCGATGCGGTCCGAGAAGACATGCAGGCCCACCGAATCGCGGCTGCGCAACACGACGTAACCCAGCGCCGCGGCCAGCTGACAGGCATAGTGGAACTTGGTCACGCCGGTCGAGCCGTAGTCCATCGACCCGCTGCGGTCCACCACCAGGTATACCCGCAGGTTGGTCTCGTCCTGGTAACGGCGAATGTAGTAACGCTCGGTCCGCCCCAGCACCTTCCAGTCCAGGCGCTTGAGATCGTCGCCCGGCATGTAGGGCCGGTGATCCGCGAATTCGGTGCTGGCGCCGCGCGCCGGACTGCGATGACGGCCGGCCAGGTTGCCCTCGACCACGTCGCGCGACTGCAGCGTCAGCCGCACCAGGCGCTGCATCTGGGCCGGATTCAGGAAGTGGCGCAAGCCGTCGCTCACGGTGCGGCCCCCGCGCGGCCGGGCGGCCAGACGACCAGCCAGCGGTCGCCGTCGCTGAAAAGCGCAAAACTGTCGACCAGCCGCACGAAGCGCACCCCGGCTGCGGCCGCGCCTTCGGTCAGCGCGGCCCGGTTGGTCTGGACGCCGGACACGACGTCGACCTCGACGGCTACGGGCCGCTGCGTGACTACCCGCACCAGGCGAACGGACGGCGGGAAGCCGGCGCACGCCGCATCGCGCGCGACGGCCAGATCGGACGCCTTGCCCAGGGTGCGGCTCTCAAGCACATACCGCTGGGCTTCCACCCCCTTGATGGCGTGGAAGGAGGCGAGCCGGTAGCTCCACGCGTCGCCCCACCGATCCTTGAACGGCGGATGCTGTTGCGGGGGCAGCGTCTGAAGCGCGTCCAGCGCCGGCGGATACCGCACCTCGGCCGCGTAGTAGGCGCGCAGCGCCGCCATCACGCGCTCACGGTCCAGCCGCGTAAGCCAGCGGCGCGCCATCGTATCGGCCGCCCGGGCCACCTGGTCCTCGTCGGTGTTGAGCGCGCCCGTCCAGGCGGTCGCCGCGGCCTCCGCCTGTCCGCCCGCCAGCAGGTGCCAGCCGTACAGGGTCCGCCCGACCGGCGCATAGGGTCCGAGCGTGCCGCTGGCGACCGCAGCCTGACACAGCGCTGCGGCCTCCACGGGCTGGTCAAGCAGCTGGGCTTGCCGCTGCCACAGCGACTCCAAGGCCTGTTCCGACGGTCCACCTGAGCAGGTTGCCGCCAGCAGCACCGCCAGCAACGAACCGGCGCCGCCGTTCACGCATCGGCCACCCCGCCGCCCTGTCCGGCCGCGCATCATTTTGTGATCGCGTGCATCAGGATGTTCTCGCCGAGCATCAGGGCCGGAGAGTCCTCGTAACCCAGCGCGTAGGGGCTTTGCGAGAGCTCCCACCCGCCGGCCAGTCCCAACGGGCTGTAGATCACGGCCAGATGCCCCTCCTGCTCAACGGCCAGCAGCGTGGGCTCAATCGCGTTCTTGCCGCCGGACTGACGCGCCAGGGCCGGCGTCACGCCAGCCAGTTTGATGGTGTTGGGCAGCGTAAGCAACGGATGTCCGGCCAGCACCTGCTTCAGGCTGCAGCCAGGCAACACCTTGGACAGCATCTCGCGGAAGGCCAGGTCGAAAGCCTTACGGCCGCAGCAGGCCTCGCCGATCAGCAGGCCCCCGCTGGTCAGATAGGCGCGCAGCGCGGCGAGTTCGTCGGGCTTCAGGGCAAAATCCTCGTGGCCAGTCATGTAGATTACCGGCGCGTCGTAGAGCTTCGGATCGGTCAACCGCAACTCCTTGCGCTCGAATTTCACGGGGATGTCTGTCTTGCGGTTGAACTGCTGCAACAGCACGGAGAGCCCGACGTGGCGCGTCTTCCACTCGCCGGCATAGATCACCTGGGCGATCTGCATGCGGCTGCCGCTGGACGCGCCCGGTTCGTCGACGAACTGCATCGCCTGCGCCGCCTGGCGCGCCCAGGCGCGCATGGACGTGGCATAGGCCAGAATGTTCATGCCCAGCTTCTGAGCCGACTCCGGACGGTAAGCCAGCAGCGCTTCGTCCTCCACCGGATCCCATCCCACTTCCATGCCCCAGCGCGAGATCACGGCCACGGTGCGGCAGTTGATCGTCACTCCGTCGATCCAGGGCTCGTCGCTGGTGTAACCGGCCGCGCGTACGGCCTGGCGGTACGCCACGCGATCGAGATCGTAGTAGGAATGGAAGATCGGATGGTCGGGGCTCAGCCTCCGCACGGGCGCTTCCGGCAGCACCTCGGCGAGCATCTGCCGGGCGGAATCGTAAAACGGCTTCGAGCCCATCCCCGCGTTGAGGATAAGCATGCCGCCATGCAGCAGGTATTCGCGCAGCTTGCGCTTCTCGGCTTCGTTCAGGAAGAAGTGGAAGTGGCCCGTCCGGTAAAGAATGGGATTTTGCTCCGGATCGGGATTCACCTCCGCGAAGGACTTGGCCTCGCAGGCGAAATCGACATCCGCCATGCCTTTGAGCGACTTCAGCAGGTTGTTCAGGTCGTTCGGCCGCGCGGCCCAGTCGAGTTCGCCGTGCGGGGAGGTCAGCTTGGTGAACATGACCGGCGGCGTCGGCGGCGCCTTCTTCTCCGAGCGGCTCTGCGGCGTGACCGGCGGACCTGGATAGGGCACGTAGGACTCGCCTCCCGCCATGTTGGCCGGCGGTGGCGGCGGCTGCGGCGGCTTGCGCGGAGGGGCGACAAATCCCGGCTCATCCGAACCATCACCGTCAAAGATCATGCCGGCCTGCGATGGAGTGGCCGTGACCGCCACCAAGCCCACGAGTGCAATCGCCCAGCCGGCACGTACACTCCAACAGCCACCCAAAGAAGATGGGTTCATGATGACCTCCTCGGCACGGTGACTCAACCGCACCGATTGATCTTACCACCGGCCACTAACCGATGCCAGAGCGATTCGGCGCCTCGGATCTGGCAAGTGTCCGGGGGCGAGGTCTGGCGGCAGGACGGTTGGCCCGTTTGACCGTCCGACCGTCTGACTGGAGTATCCTGACCGCGGAGATGAAGCGGTATGAGTATGCGATCGGGCCGAGCGGGAGTCTTAGTTACGGCGCGCCGGCCGGGTATCACGATGACTGCGTGATGGCGCTCGCGTTGGCGAATCACGGTCGGTGGGAGGCGGAGACGTGCGAACACATGCTGCGGTTGGGGGTCGGGTACGGACGGGGGTGGATTGGCTCGCGGAGACGCAGAGGCCGCGGAGGGGAGCGGTGCGTGGATGGGTAACAGGCGGCACGCCATACCGTTCAGCGGCGTAGTTCGGCGATTTCTCCCGTTGGGGTAATACTCCTGTCCCCCGCTTTCCCGCGACCTGCTGCAACGCTACTTCGTAATGCTCCGGGACAGAACGCTGCCGGATGCGTCGAAGATGTAGCCTGCCTTGACAACACTCGTGACAGTCAGGGTGTATGTGCCCCGCGCGCTCGATACGGCGAAACGGGCTCGACCGGACGAATCCGTCTGCGCCGTGGATGTCGTCGTGCCGCCATTCGGCAGGGTCCAACGTGCCTGGACAGTAGCGGCGGCGACGGGCTGGCCGAGTGCATCCTGGACATACACGTAGCCCGTAATGCTGGCTTTTCCACCGCGGACCCTACCGCTGATGGAGATGCGAGTGACCTTCATGCTTTTGGCCGGTGCGGCCACATTCACCGAGATCTCTTTCCGAGTCCAGTTGCCTACCGCATCGTGGGCAAAGGCCCAGACGGCGTACGTCGCTGGCGTGAGGCCGCGCGTATCCCAGTTGACCGTAAGGCTGCCCGAATTCTCGATGGAGCCGAGAACGACTTCCTGCCCCAGATACTGATTCCAGAAGCTGATCTCGAGAAATTCAACGCCGACGTTGTCGGTGGCCTGGGCCGAGATCGAAACGATGCCGGATACAGTGGCTCCGTTGGTTGGCGTCGGGATCGTGACGACGGGCTTGGTGACGTCCAACGGGGTGGATGGAGCGGTGGCGGTGGCGATGGCCGACCACGGGCCCGGACCGGCTACACCCACGGCGCGGACCCGGTAGTTATAGGTCGTTGCCGGAGCCACGGTCGTGTCCTGGTGGAACGTGGACATGGCCGGCGGCACCAGTGCTATCGATGTCCACGCCGTCTGTCCAGAGACGCGCCGCTCAAGCTCGTAGGTCCGGGTCAGCAGCGCGTCACCGTTGTTCCATGAGAGGTTGATGGACATGTACGGCTCGGACGAGGTCGCGGGATGTGGCGTTGCGGTCAGGCCGATCGGGGCGGCAGGCGGCGGCAGAAGCCCCACGGGGGTAAGCAGGACGGCGCCGGACTGCCCGGACACGCTGTTGCTTCCTGCCGTCGCAACGACGCGATGGTCATTCACCATGCAGCCGTTGCCCGTTATGACCCAGCCGGCAGCAGCAGCCGCCGGCTCGATCAGGCTGCCCAGGGCGTAAGCGCCCAGGCCCTCAAAGTAGATGCCTGCGCCTCGTTCTCCCCAGCCGACGTCGCCGTTGTTGTTGATGTCGTTTGCCACAGTGTACTTGCTTGAACCTGAAATGAACTCCCACCCCGTTCCGGGACGATAGCGGAAGACCGAAACGATGTTGAGCGAAACGGACCTAAGACTGGCGTAGCCGACGATCTCGCCGTAGTTGTTGATGTCTACGCCGCCAATGGCGTTATAGTTCGAGGGCCCGTTCAGCCCCACGTCCATCAACGCCTCGGCGGTAAGGTCGAAGGTCTGGGTTCCGGCGAGGATCACGCCGGCGTCGTTGATATCCTCCGGGGTCGCGAACCAGCCGAAACGGGCGTTGAGATCCACTAGTCCGCCGGCATCGGTGTAAATCCAGCCGAAGCCGTACGGGGCGCCAACAATTCCGGCCCGTGCTCCCACGACTTGGCCGAGGTTATTGATACCGTTGGCGTAAGAAGCGAGTTCCCCGGGGAGCAACGGGAGCACATCGACGGCGTACCCGGCTTCGCTGGGAATCCAGCGGATCGCGCGCCGACCGCTGTTCATGTCGGCGACGCCGACGATCACGTCTTCGTCGTTGATGTCCGTCGGGAAAGCACCCGACGCGCCCGCCGGAATGGGCAACGGCACCCACGTACCACCGTCCATGCTGATCAAAGGCGTCTGTGCCCCGGTTGTGGAGTCGGTGCGCAAGCCCACAACCGTGTTGACGTTATTCACGGCGACCACCGAGCCGGAGCCGAGGTACTGGACGGCATAGCTTGGGGGAGCCTCCTGACCGTTCGCGGTTATCGCGCCGCCAAGAACTCCCAAGACGAGAAAACACGTTACGAAGCCGAATGATAGCTTCATAGCTACCTCCTCATTATTTGATTTTCATCCCACGGGCCTATCCCGCCGAACATTTCAAGTGCTTCAATATGCGTCCAACATAGCAGGGCGACGCAGGGGCGCCGGCCTGCAAACCGTCAAGAGGCTCGTTGATTTCCAGTGACTTACGTTGTGAACTTGACCGGGAGCAAGGGACATCAGGAGCCCCGCTATGCGTCAAGTGGTGGCGGCCAGACGGGCAACACACTCGCCAATGTGGGTTGATGGTAGGCCGGGGGTGGACGGGGGTCAAGCGGGATCTCGAGCAGCGCGGCGGCCGGGACCACGTGAGGCCTTCGGCCAACGTGGCTAAGACCCGGAGGGCGGAGGTCGGAGGACAGAGGTCGGCGGTCGGAGGCCAAGCGGAGGCCCCTGGGAGCAGGCCGCCGGCCGCGGCAGGCTGACGGACCGCATGAAGCCGCTCCCCGCTGGTTACAATGTGGTGATAATTCAAGCGTCCTTGAGGGGAGTATCCAAGAGTCGAGAAGGGAAACAGGGGCGGCGACATAGCGCGCTAAAACCGCATAATATATAGCATTTTGGCGTATTTCAGACGTTTTGGATTGGTGGGCCCAGCAGGGCTCGAACCTGCGACCAAGAGATTATGAGTCTCCTGCTCTGACCAACTGAGCTATGGGCCCTGCGGATAGCGCTGCCGCCACAGAGAGTTGTAACCTATCCCCCTCGCCTACCGCAAGCCCGCGGCAAACGCGGTTGACATGTGGGCGCGGTCTGAGTTAAAGTGTGTTGCACATCGTGCATGTTCGTTTTGCATCGTGAAGTATGATCCAAGTGGTCCAGCGAGCTCTGAACGTCTTGTCGCACCTGGCGCGAGCCGGTGACCAGCCGTGCGTTGTGGGTGCGATCGCCCGCGCCACGGGCCTGAATCCCACCACCTGCGTCCGCATCCTCGGAACACTCGTGAGCGAGGGCTACGTCGAACAGGAGGGCCGGCGCAAAGGCTACCGGCTCGGACCAATGGCCTATGCCCTGACCGCCCACGGCCCCTATCGCAAGGATCTGGTCGTCTGCGCCGAACCGCTCGTCCGTCAACTGGCCGAGACCGCGCGCGAAACCGCCCTCGTGGCCATCCTCCACCAGAACACCCGCTACACGATCTGCAGCGCCGAGGGCACCCAGGATGTGCAGATCCGGACCGCCGCCGTGCTGCGCGGCGACGTCTACCCCACTGCCACCGGCCGGCTGCTGCTGGCCTGCCTGGACGATGAGGCGCGCGACGCATTCATCCAAAACAACGGCCTGCCGGATGCCGCGCTTTGGCCGGAGGCCCATACCAGGTCTGCCCTGCTGAACGCCCTGGCCGCCATACGCAGCCAGGGTAGCGTCACCACCGTCAACGCGGGCCAGGTCGTCGGCCTGGCCCGGCCGATCCGCCACGCCGACCGCGTGGTCGCCGCGCTCGGAATCTACCTGCCGGCCAGCCGCTTTGAGGGCGCCAACCAGGAGGCCATCCTCCGGGCGCTGACTGCCGCTGCCGAGGCGATCAGCGCGCGCCTGACCAACGTGATGGGAGACCCTAGATAGAGTGAGAGGGAATACTGGACTCAGCGCACAGTCGACCACGATTCCATCATTCCACCATTCCAACTCTCGAAGGATGAGTTATACGCAATAGGAGATCCCCGATGACCGCATCCGAACTGAAGACCATGGCCCGGCGCTACGGCGCCGACCTCGTGGGCATCGCCCCGCTCGACCGCTTCGCGTCGCTCCCGCCGGAGCAGAACCCTGCGATGATCTTTCCCGAGTGCAAGTCCGTAATCGTGCTGGGCCGCCGGATCCTGCGCGGCGCCCTGCGCGGCGTGGAGGAGGGCACGAACTTCAGCAGCACCTACCAGATGTTCGGCTTCCGGTGGCTGGAGGACAACTTCCTGTCGAAGACCACCTATGACGTCACCTGCGCCATCGAGGCGGGCGGGTTCGAGGCCGTACCGCTGTTTGGCTATGCCATGGACGGCCTGCCCACCGGCCGTCCGGTCGCGCCGGGCAAGCCCGCCCCCAATGTGATCGTCAACCTCGAGTTCGCCGCGCAGGCCGCAGGCCTGGGTGAAATCGGACTGGGCGGGTTCTTCATCACACCCGAGTACGGACCACGCCAGCGCTTCGCCCTCGTGCTGACCGATGCCGACCTCGAACCCGATGCGGTCAGTGACAAGCACATCTGCGGCGACTGCGGCCTGTGCGCCAAGGCCTGCCCGTTCAACGCGATCGCGCTCGACCGCCGGACCGCGACGGGCGTGCCGGGACACACCATGCCGGTGGCCGACGTGGACTACGCCCTATGCCGTTCCTGCCCCAACGGCGCCATGAGCGCCCCGGGCCAGGGTTCGCGACCGGACCGCTGCGCGGCCGCCTGCGTGCGGGCCTGCGTCGCGCAACTCGAGTCGGCTGGCAAGCTCAAGCAAACGTTCGCCCACCCCTTCCGAAAGCGGGCGCCGTGGGCGCTCGACGCCTTCCGCCGCCCTGCGGTCGTGAGCCCGGAACTCGGCCGCTTCGGGTGCGACGGCGTGGCTGGACAGAAGCGGACGTAGGCGCGGAGGAACCCCCATGACACTGACAGCCGAAATGGTCAAGCAGGCCGCGCGCGACGCCGGGTGCGGCGACGTGGGTATCGCCAACATCGAGCGCTTCGCGAACGCCCCGCGCATGATGCACCCGAAGAACATCTTCCCGGAGTGCCGCTCCGTGATCACGATCGTGCAACCCATCCCGCGCGGCACGTACCGCGGCATCACGGAGGGCACGCACTGGTCCAACTACACGTTTTACGCCTACAACCGCCTGAACACGATCTTCCGTCCTTTGGTGACGTTCGAAACGGCCTGCTTCATCGAGGACCATGGCTTCGAGGCCGTGCCGCTCTATCCGGGCGTACCCGAGCGCGCCGGACTGCACCAGCCCGTGAAGCCCGGCCGGCCGCCGCCGGAGATCAACATCAACGTCCGCATCGCCGCCGTGGCCTGCGGCCTGGGCGAGATCGGCTGGGCCAAGGTCTTCCTGCACCCGGCGTTCGGACCACGCGTGCGACTGGGCACGATCCTGACCGACGCCGAACTGGAACCCGACCCCCTGGTCAAACCGGGCACCCTCTGCAACCACTGCATGCGCTGCGTGAAGGATTGCCCCGGCGGAGCCATCCCGAAGCCGGACGAACGGCCGCCGATCGAGATCCAGATCGAGGACCAGACCTACCAATGGGGCGATGTCCACATGGGCCGCTGCACACTGACCCATCACGGCATGAACTACGAAGTCTCGCCGTTCCTGAAGAAGGACTTCCCCGGCCTGCTGCTGGATGTGCGTCACTCGAACATGTCCGAGGAGGCGGCCTACAAGCTGACCTACCCGGCCGCGCATGCCACCTGGGGCGCCTCGCCGGAGTTCCCGAATGCGGCGATCCTGCCGTTCTATCACCAGATGACCAGCCAGTGCGGCTACTTCGCGCTTTGCGGCGCCAAGGGGTGCATCCGCGCCTGCATGGCCAGCCTGGAGCAACGCCAGGCCATCGGGCAGAGTTCGTTCCCGACCAAGGTCTTCCCCCGCCCGCCGTGGAAACTGGACCCGCCCGAAACGGATGTAACCGGCGGCGTCGCCGAGGGCAAGTTTCCGGACGCCTTCAACACGCCGGACCCGCAGGCCGGGACGTGGTCGTAGGTTTCCCGTGCCGGGAAACCCGTAGTCCCCTACCCCTTGATGATGGCCGTCACCTCACGGTGCCAGGCGAGATCATCCCAGAGCCCTCTGAACTGCGGATGGGTGAAGTTTGACGAGCAGTTGAATGTGTAGCCGAGCTCGGCGCCCAGGCGCGCCCCGATGAGACCGGCGTCCTTGACGAACTGCCAATCCAGCAGCGGGTGTTCGCGCCACATGATCGGTCCCCACCCCTCGGTGTTGCCATAGGGGATACCGAGCTTGCGCCCGGCAGCGGCGACGCACTCGAGCTTTCCGCGCATCCATCGGACAATCTCCGCCTGTTGCGTCGGCCACTCGCGCCGGATCTTCTCCAGGCACGGCTCGTAGCCCACATCGCTCTCCCCGGCCGAGTGGATGCCGCTGAAGTAGTCCACACGATTGGAGAACTCGATGTTCTGGGTGAACCAATGGTGTACGTCGAGCACGTCAAAGGCGTTCAGGTCCATCCGGTCCCACGGGGCCGAGTTGCTGTGGGTGAAACTGTAGAGAAAGTCCAGCGCCGGCCAGGTCTGCTTGAGCATCCCCAGCGTGCCGGTGGCGAAGGAGTTGTAGAAATCGAGCTGCCGCGGGTTGAAGCTGTGGCCGTCGACGTACCGGCAACGCGCCTCCTCGGGCAGCCCCTGGAGGTCGTCCGGGCGCGGAGCGCTCAGGCTTTCGAGCATGAGCTTCAGCCACTCGAAGCCATGCCAGAGCGGGTATTCGTTCAGCAGATCGACATAGATGACGTTGTCGAGCAAGCCGTGCCCATCGAGAAACGCGAGAGTTTCGTGCCAGATACGAACAAACTCTCCGGCGCCCTGAATCTGCTTGTGTCGGTTCTCGCGGACATCCGGAAACCAGGTGGCAAGGCCGACCTTGACGCCGCGTTCGCGGCACTTCGGCAGAAACTCCAGCAGGCCATCCCTGGGCTCCAGGTAGGTGCTCCAGGCGTTGCGCCACATGTGCTCCAGCCCCGTGCCGCGGGAACGGAAGAAGCGGTTCTGCACAACGCCGTCGGATCCGGCGGCAACCAGGTGGGGGAACGCCTCGATTCGGATGGCGTCGTAGCCGCGATCGACGAGTTCGTCGAGCGCGCGATCCCAGTCCGCGAAGCTCCCGTACCGGTAGTGGCGCGTGAGCCAACCGGTGTCCCACATGGCGATGGCCAGGGGCCTCGTCAAGGTCTTCAATGTTGCCATACCAAAGCGGGCCACGCCCGCAACCCACTTCCGCTCTCACAGAGACACAGAGCGCACGGAGGGCATTGGAACTCTCTGTGAACTCTGTGCCTCTGTGAGAAACGCCCAACGTGTTTCTTCTGGCCTTGGAGGCCGCAAGGTACCAACAGGGTCACTCTTTGCCGAGAACGAATACGCCAAAGGCCTGGGGCTGGATCACGGCCTCGTTCGGCTGGTCGTTTACCAGATTGGTATTCTTGTTCGACCAGTAGACGCGCGCGGTGTTGATCGTGCCGGACGGGTCGGAGAGGATGAACCCGACATCGCCGCGCAGCTTCAGCTCCGGCTTGGGCGTGACGCCCAGGACCGACCAGGGCACCGTCGCCGTCAACGTGTAACCGTTGCCGCGCACCGCGACCTCCGGGACCACGGCGTCGAGCAGCTTCACCTGGTCAAAGGTCACCGTCATCACAGGCGAGGTGAAGTTGTGCTTGTCGCCGGCCGGGGCGCCGGGCGCCACCGGCTTCATGAGCACGGCCACGGGCTTGCCGTTGAAATTGGCCATCACGACTCGCAGGTCGCCGTCCACGGCCTTGGCGGCCTGGTTGCCGCTCGGACTCAGCTGGATGTCGACGCAGTCGCCAGTCTTGAAGAGCAGCCGGTACTCATTGCCGGTGTTCTTCCAGGGCGTGGGGTCGTTGACGTTGTAGGAGAGATAGAGATTCTCCGCGTCGTAGACTGCCCGGAAGTCCGCCGTGACCGGCTGGCCGTCGCAACTGATGCGCAGGCTCTTCACCTGGTTCCACTGGACCTGGCCGTTGGCGTTCCTGCTTGCCACGCCGATGGCGTAGGGGTCCGGCGGTCGCGCGGCGGCCAAGGCCCGCCGGCCGTTGTCCTGGTCCGCCTTGACCAGAGCCTCCAGCGTGACGTCGACATCGGCGGCGGCGAACCGCCGGATTGACTCCAGCCCTTCCACCCGGATGATGTTGCAGGCCTGGTCGGCCGGGATGGCCCCGCTGGCCCGAACCACGCCATCGGACTGCCGGCTGATCACGCCACTGAAGTGCTCGCCGCGTCCGCACAGGGCCGAGAAGGAGAGCGCCCGCAGCTCACTCTCCGCCTGCGGCCGCTGAATCCCGGGGATGCGCCCGTCCTTGGTCATGATGTCGACGAAGACCCCGTCGGTGGTCAGGTAATAGTCTTCGCCGAGGTTGCCGCGGATCATCATCACGCCCGCCGCGTCGCCGCAGTCCTTGACGATTCCGGCGATCTTCAGGCAGCCGATCAACAGGCCCGGCTTAGGCATGGGCGCATTGTGCGACCCATGCACCTGGTGATAGGGCGAACGGTACTTCCAGATGATCCGTCCATCCTGCTTGGTGAATCCGGCGACATAGACCTTGCCCTTGAATTGGATAAAGCCCACCACCAAATCCTTGCCCGGAACCGGGACCGCCTCCATCAGGCTGAAAGCCGACGTCAGGGGCTTGATCCCGGCGCGGCCGAAGACTGGCCTGCCGCCGTCGCGGAAGCCGGTCGGCGTGTACTTGAAGACGCCGGTGTTGGTGGCCGAATGGAACGTCCCATCGCCGTAGAAACTGAAGTCCGTCGGATCCACCCGGCCGCCGCCGCCAAAGCCAGAGATGGGCAGGGCGATGCCATCCATGCCGACCGGCTTGTCGTTGACCACCTTGTGCTTCTTCAACGACGGGATGATGTCGCACTCCGCCTTCTGGACGTAGCCGTCGTTGTTGAGGTCATTCCAGATCAGCATGTCACAGGGATCGTTCTGGGCGTAGTCCCCGGAGGTGTTCTTGACGACCTGGGCGCCATACATCCCGCCGAGCAGATTCTGCAAGCGCGCCAACGTGAAGATGGCGGCCACTGGCTGCCAGTCGCGACCGTTCCTGATCATGACGAAGACCGGCGTGTTGCGCACTTCGCCCAATGAAACGAAGTACTCGTGCCGTTTGCCGGAGGCCTCGCTGAAGAAGACGTTGCCGCTGCCGAAGGCCGTGCTGCCCGGCAGCACAAAGTCACCCTTCGCGGGGTCCGGGTTGTACATCACGCTCTCCACGTCCCAGTGCCGGGTGGCGGGATCGAGCTTGATCTCGTTCAATTCGGCCACACCCTTGGTCGGGTCGCTGTCATGGAGGAAACTGCCCTGACCGGCATACCCGGTGTTGCCGATGAAGTCACGCTTGAATGAGCCATCCGGCTTCCACACCGAGACCCGGCGGGGGAAGTGCGAGTACTCTGCCACCCAGACATTCCCAGCGGAATCGACCGCCACGCCGGCCATCTCGCGCATGGCCAGGGGATCGAAGGCTCCCTGCCGCGCCCGGCCGCCGCGCTTGCCGAAGCGCCCCAGCAGGAGCCCCTCGGGAGAGAACTTCTTGACCTGCAGGTCGCTTCCCAAGTCGCTGATGTAGATGTTCCCGGCGTCATCCAAGGCAAGGGCGCCAGGCTGTTCCACGGCGCTGCCGGGCTTGTAAGCCTTGGCATCGCCGGCGGCGCGCAGCGGTACCACGACGGCCTTGGAGACGGGATCGGCCTGGGTCTTGAGATCGGCGACAGCCAGCCTCACCAACTCGGACTGCCGGAAGAACAGAAGTTGCTGCCCGTCAAAGGCGAAGGGGTACTTCCCTTTGACTTCACCCAGTGCCAACGTGGTCACCTTGATCAGCTCGGCATTCTCGGCATCAAAGAGCCACAACCGGTCGTCCGCCGTGGCCAGGGCGATCATACCGCCGGCCACCGCCAGAGCTCTGGCCTTGGGGGGTGGCGGCGCATCCGCGCCCTCGGCCGGCGCGGCAATTCCCATCAAGTCGTTAAAATGGAGCGGCATGGGCAGTTTGACCCCGCCCTTCGCAAACGGCGCGAAACTGCCATCGTCGGCATTCAGCCGCAGCAACTGCACGCCGCTGACACCCCAGTCATTGGGCACGGTATAGATGTAACGCTCGGTGGCCGCGACAACGTTGGCTCCGCGGATCTCGCTCCAGCTCTTGGTGCCGGCAGGCGTGACCGCGAACGTGCCATAGCCGCCCTCGGCGAAGTCGCAGGTCACGATCACATTGGTTCCAGACCGGGCCAGCAAGCGCGGAGCGCTGTGGTCTGCCCCCCAGGCTCCGCGTTTGTCATGGGTCTGCCAGGGCGGCGTACCCGGGTTATAGAAGCTCATCTCGTAGTAGCCATTGAGCCCGCCCTGCGTGAGCCCGTGGACCTTATACTTTCCAGGCGGCACCAGTGCCCCCTGTTCATCCAGGCCATCCCACATCACCTCCACGACCGCCTGACCGCCATCCTTGGCCACGGTGAGATCCGCCACGCCGAAACCGCCAGCCAGGTTGCGCACGCGATTGCCCTGAAGATCGTCGATCACCACGGTGAAGGTGGCGGCCGTGGCCGGAACTTTGTCCCGGATGGCGATCATCCCCTGCGGTAACAGCGACCCTTCGACGTACTTGCGTGGCGCCTGGATACTCTCCGCGACCGTTGTCAGATCGCCCCAGGAGTTCTTCGCGGTCCAGTAGAACTCGCGGCTGGTCGCGCCGGGTTGCATGTTGTCAGCGTAGCGGTGCATCGGCCATGTGCGTCCGGTGGCATCGCCCCAGAGAAACTCCATGCCCATGCGGATGGTCTGCCCGGCCGTCATGGTGCGCGCCTGGTTGTAAACGACTTTCCAGGGGACCTTCAACTCGTGGGTGAAGCCCTTGCCATCCGGCGCCATGGCGTAGGCGGACTCGACGCCATCGCCTAGGACGGTCTCACCGGCCTTGCCGGTGTAGTAAAGTGCATTCTTCCCCGTCTGGTGTTGGTTCTCGCCGGCCCAGTAGAAGATGTGGCACGCGGGTTTGGTCCCATTCTCGAAGCCCCAGAGCGTGAACCACGACGGCTGCTTGTCAGCCAGAATCCGCAACTGCACGGCGTCGGCCACCCACCCCCGTTCGGGATCGAACTGCGGATTGACGGCGCTGTTCAGCGGCATGGGGTCGCGCCAGAGGAAGCTCAGGTACAGGTTGTCGGCGTCCCACATGGCAGCGGTCTTCACCGAGAAGCTGTCGCGCACAGAGGTATCCGCGTAGCTCCAGATCTGGCCGGAAAGATCCCACTCGTCCAGTTTACCATCGACCTTGACCGCACCCTTGGTCGGCACGGCCGAGAAACCCTCGTTCTGGGTCTGCCGCCCGATCATGTTCTGCGACTCGTCGCCGCGGACACTGACCGCCAGGGCCAAACCAACACATGCCTGCAGCCATCGGTTCTTCATAGTCAGTTCCTCTCGGTCCCTACGTTATTCTTCGCCGCCACATCTTCACGCTTTGGATCTTGAAGCAGGGCCGTGCCACCACGCCGGGCGCGGCCAGAGAACAGCAGAACTATCGCACGAAAACCACCTTGCCCGCAACGGGCGGGCGACCACGCGCCGGTGGTTCTCCGGATTGTCACGGAGCACCCAGCCCGTGGCAATGCGCGCTTCGGACAGGCCTGCAACCGCGGCGCCGGCTGGCAACGTCCTACTCGAACGCGATCTGTCCCCAGTTCTTCGGATCGAGCATCAGCTCCACCACTTCGTCGGCCACCATGCTGGTCGCCTGGTTGTTCCAATAGCTGCGCAGCACCGTATCCTTGCC
>CAZZCT010000017.1:0-44790 GCA_964652365.1 uncultured Lentisphaerales bacterium | reverse complement strand
ACAAACTCCAGCCGTCCCGGCCGCTACACCATCAACTATCTTGGATCACACCCCCGGAACAGCCCCGGCCGCCTTCGCGCTTTACACCCGATTCGGCCACGGCTATCCTTCACGGCATAGGAGCCTGGCGCACGCGATGAGAGCCCGATCCACGCTCAACCCCGGCCAGCCCGGGACGTTGAAGCTGGTGGCCCAGTACGGTGAACGCCTGCTCAACGTACGGTACCGGTACGATGTCATCCGGCGCCGCCGATACACGACCGCCGAGATCATCCTGGACGCTACCGATGGAGCAGGTCCTGCAACTCGGTCTGACTGGTCGCATTGCTGCCGCCGGGCCAGACCGCACCCCGCTCTGCCCGTCCGTCGACCAACCCGCCGACCAGGAGCCATATGCCTAGCATTACAAAGCCCCGCGTATCTCGCGTTGGCGGAAAGGATCACGAATGACGCACTCGGCGGCATTACCTCGCAGGCGGAGGGTGAGCAGAAACGACTACTGCCCGTGCGGAAACGGACTGGAGTTCAAGAAGTGCTGCATGTAGAACGAGAATCAAGCCGCCAACCAAGCGCCCGAGGATGCGGCTCGCAAGCTCGCCGATCCTCAGCGCTGACGTTCGACTGGAGAAAAAGAATGAAGACTGGAAGAGGACTACTCACGATCATGTTGATTGGCTTGTGTGCGTTCCCTGCGGTTGCGCCGTCTGAGGAAACAAAAGGCGTGACTCAAGAAACGCCGGAGGCGCGTGACGCCCGGATGCAATGGTGGCGGGAAGCGCGTTTCGGCATGTTCATTCACTGGGGTGTCTATTCTATCCCGGCCGGCATTCATAAAGACAAGGCTGTCGGCGGACTAGGCGAATGGATCATGCACAATGGACGGATCCCTATTCCGGAATACGAGGAATATCCTAAACAGTTCAATCCGGTGAAGTTTGACGCCAACGCGTGGGTCGAAATCGCAAAGAAAGCCGGCGTGAAGTACATCGTGATCACATCCAAGCACCACGACGGCTTCTGCCTGTGGGACTCGAAGGTCTCGGACTACGACATCAAGGATGTCACGCCGTTCAAGAGGGATGTCCTCAAGGAACTGTCGGTTGCCTGTAAGCGGGCAGGGATCCGCCTCTGCTTCTACTACTCCATCATGGACTGGCATCATCCGTCCGCCCGCCAAGCGAGTTTCCCCAAGTATCGGGACGAATACATGATCCCGCAACTCAAGGAACTACTCAGTGGCGACTACGGCGACGTCGGCGTTCTCTGGTTCGACGGCGAATGGATCGGCGAATGGACGGCGGAGTACGGCCGTGAGTTGGAGACGCACCTCCGCGGCATCCAGTCCAAACTGATCGTCAACAACCGCGTGGGCAAGCGCGGCCCTTCGCCCGGCGACTTCGGCACCCCGGAGCAGGAGATTCCCGCCACCGGCATTCCCGGCTGTGACTGGGAAACCTGCATGACGATAAACGACACGTGGGGCTACAAGTCCAATGACGAGAATTGGAAACCGGCAAAGCAACTTATCCGCATGCTGATCGACATCGCGAGCAAGGGCGGCAACTTCCTGTTGAACGTTGGGCCTACCGCCGAGGGCCTCATTCCTCAACCCAGCGTGGAACGACTGAAGAGCATAGGCGAGTGGTTGGATGTGAACGGTGAATCCATCTACGGAACGACCGCGAGCGCCTTCGATAGGCCTCCCTGGGGCCGGTACACGGTAAAGCCGGGAAAGATCTTCGCACACGTTTTCGACTGGCCGAAAGAAGGCAGGATCGAGATTGCTGCTCCGGATCTTAAGATCTCCAAGGCCTACCTCCTTGTGGACAACCAACGAACCGGACTGAAGACCGAGAAGACCGATAGCGGCTGGCTAATCAGTTTGCCTGCCTCGGCTCCGGACCCGATTGCCTCCGTTATAGTCATTGAAAACGAGAAAACAAAGTAGTCGAACCACGGGCATGTGGGTACGTCGCTAACGCGCCGCCCCAGAGGCCGGGCGTTGGGGCGATGGAGACAACGAGATTCGGCAACAAGACGATTCGGACCGGTAGCTGGTGACACAGAACGTGTTGGCGGTCAAATGGTAGCCGTGGTCCGCCCCCACTTGGAATCGGCTACGGGCTGGAAGCCCGGGCTACGAGCGGGGGTCAAGGGCCTGACCCCCGCCTACTGTTTGCGGAGTCTACTCAAGTATGCTTGCGCGCGGCGGGAGCGGCGGGTGCCGTGAGCCGGAAGGTGCGGATCTCGAAGGGCTTCAGGTCCAGTTCAAAGCGGCCGCGGCTGGCCGTGGGCTGGTCGCGCCACTCCAATAGGTCGGTGGGTGTGAGGGTCGCGCCGGTGTCCGCACAGACTAGCGCACCGCGGGCCTGGATGCCGCGCAGCTCGACCACGCGCACGATCAGGTCGTCGGAGCGCTCGGCGCGCTTCAGCACGGCCAGCTCGATGCCGTCGCCCTGCAGCCGAACCGGCAGGCTGAGCGTCGGCGCCGCGGCCAGGCCCGCGAAGACGTCCAGGCCCTGGTTGATGATGGCAGCCTGCGCGCGCACATCGGAGTCCACCAGGTCGCCGGTGTGCGGCAACAGGCTGTAGGTGAAGAGGTGGCTTCCCTGATCGGCCACCGGGTCGGGTTCGGTCGGCGCGCGCAGCAGTGACAGCTCGAGGGTGTGGCCCTTCACCCGGTAGCCGTACTTGCTGTCGTTCAGCAGCGCCACGCCGTAGTCGCGCCGCGAGAGGTCGGCCCAGCGGTGGCCGACGCACTCGAACTGGGCGTAGTCCCACTTGGTATTGTCGTGCGTCGGACGCCGCACGTGGCCGTACTGGATCTCGAAGGCGGCCTCGTCGGCGGCGACCGTGACCGGGAAGGCCACGCGCAGCAGGCGGTGGCGCTCCTGCCAGTCGGTCTCGGTGACGAAGTCCAGCCGCTTGCCGGTGCGGCCCAGCCAGACGCGCTGGCGCAGGGTCGACTCCCCGACGCGTAGTTCGGCCTCGAGGCCGCTGCGTACCGTCGGTGTGCCGATCCGCCGCAGGCTCACGGCACGCGCCGTATCGACGCGCATGCGGGAATAGTACTCCTCGATGTCCCAGGCATCGTGCGCGTGGGGATGGTCGTCGAACAGCTCGATCCGGTTGCCGGGTTCGCCGGCCGGGATGCAGGCGACCTGAGCCTGCTTATCGAACGCGGCGACGAGTTGGAGCTGCGCGTCGAACGTGTAGCGGATCTCGTCGTTCTCCAGCACCCATGGCCCCTCGTCCGGCGTCACGGCCGGCGTCGCGGGGGACTCACCGGCGGTGCGGCGCAGCGTGACGAACTGCTGCGGCGGGACCGTCACCCAGGAGACCGCGGCGTCGGTCTCGCGTTGCACGGGCAGCGGCTGGCCGGCGGCGTCGGTCGCGGCGGACCACCCGGCCGGCAGGGCCACGGCGCCGGTGAAGGGCGTGCTTGAGGGGTTGAACACGGCGGCCGCCTGGGGGTCGGCCTTCAGCAGGCGTTCGGCGGCGGCGCGCTCCAAGGCGCGGGCCTCGGTCACGGCGGCTCGCAGCATGGCCTCGGTTTCGACGTAGACGCGGTGGATGCTCGAGCCGGGGATGATGTCGTGGAACTGGTTGAGCAGGACGTCTTTCCAGAGCCGGTCGAGGGCGGCGGCCGGATAGGTCTGCACACCGGCCGCGGCGCACAGCATCTCGGTCGCACGCAAGGCCTCCTCGGCGCGGCGGTTCCAGCGCTTGACGGCCGCCTGGGTCGTGAGTGTGCCGCGGTGCAGTTCGAAGTACAGCTCGCCGCTCCAGGTGTCGAGCTCGGCGGCGCAGGCCGCCATGCGCTCCAGCACCGGTTGGGCCGGACCGAAGCGGAAGCGCGGGCAGCCGTTCAGGTCCCGCAGGCGCAGGGCGCGCTCGATGTACTCCTCCTTGGGACCGCCGCCGCCGTCGCCGATGCCGAACAGGCAGAGGGCATCCTGGACCAGCCCGCGCTCCTGGTTGTTGGTCTCGTTCTTGCGGATCTGGCTCGGAACGACTGCGCTGTTGTAGTTGTCTTCGGGCGGGAAGTGCGCGAGCACCTCGCTGCCGTCGATGCCGCGCCAGATGAAGGTGTTGTGCGGCATGCGATTGTAGCGGTTCCACGACATCTTCTGGGTCAGGAAGTAGGGCGTGCCGGCCTGCTGCAGGATCTGCGGCAGATTGGCCGAGTAGCCGAAGACGTCCGGCAGCCAGAGGTTGCGGACCTCCACGCCGAACTCGTCGCGGAAGAAGTTTTTGCCGTGCACGAACTGGCGCACGAGCGACTCGCCGCCGATCAGGTTGCAGTCGGCCTCAACCCACATGCCGCCCTGGATCTCCCAGCGGCCAGCGGCGACGGCCTGCTGGATGCGGGCGTAGAGCTCCGGGTAGTGTTGCTTGGTGAAGGCGTAGAGCTGGGCCTGCGAGGCACCGAAGACGTAGCCCGGGTAACGCGCGATCAGCCCGAGCTGGCTGGCGAAGGTGCGCGCGCACTTGCGGACGGTCTCACGCAGCGGCCAGAGCCAGGCCGTGTCGATGTGGGCGTGGCCGACGCCGCAGACGTCCACGGTGGCCGGGTCGCTGGGCACGGCGAAGACCGGCTGCAGCGCGGCGCGGCAGGCGGCCGCGCCCTGGGCCGGCAACACGTCCAGGGCGCGGCTCATACCGCGCAGCAGCGCCATGCGGCGGGCGCTCGTCTCCGGCAGGTAGCGGTACAGATCCTCGAGCACCACCAGGTCCAGCCAGAGCTGCCAGGCGTCGTAGTCGAAGCGGCACAGGCGCATGGCATTCACGACGCCGGTGTAGCGGCCGTGCAGGTGGGAGGCATCCTCGATCCAGGCCGGGTCGCCGCAGCGGTGCAGGCCGAAGAGCGCGTTCGCGCCGGCATCGATCCAGAGATCGACGGCTTCGCCGCCCTGGCACGACGGCAGCAGGTGCAGGGTGTCCTTGTGGTAGTCGGCGTCGAAGACCGAGCCGTTGGTGAGCCCCACCGACGGCACGCCCTGCGCATCGAACACCAGCGCTTCACCGCCGAAGTCGAGCCGTGCCGTGACGTAGGCCCCGCGCCAGGCCGGCGGCACCGTGCCGGTCACATGGAACCAGCCGCAGTCCCAGGTCTGCCCCCAGGTGGCCCCTTCGGCAATCGCCCGGTATGCCAGGGTCTGGCGTTGCGCGTAAGGCACCGGCTCGGGCGTGCAGGCGAACACAGCCTCCAGTTTGACGCTCTCCAGGATGATGCTCTTGGGCAGGCGGTGCAGCACCTCGCGGACGCGGGCATGGTGGATTTCGGGATAGAAGTGCGACATGGGGAGGTTCCTTTTGGGGCGAATGGCAGACGGCGAATGGCGAGTTGGATTGCTTCGTCGCAGGATGCGCCGCGCTTGCGCCGCATTCTGTAGCGCGGGTCGGCCCGCCCCGCGCTTACCGCCGTCGGGCCGACGGCGGCCACATGGAGTTGCGGGCGCAGCCCGCCTTTAAGGTTGGGGGTTTGTGTCACTGTCCACTAGCCACCGGCCGCGGGATCTCCACGACCGTGCCAGTGCGTTCGGCTTCGGCCATGGCGCCGATGACGCGGATGGGCTCCAGGATGTGCTCGAAGGTGTAGCCGGGCGCGCCGGCTTCGCGGTTGACGGCCCGCGCGAAGCCCTCCCAGTCGTAGCGGCCGCTGGCCATGGGCAGGCAGGCGCTGGCTGCCACGCGCCGGCGGAGCGCGTCGGGTGGACCGTCAGCCACGACGGCCGTCAGTTCGGCGGCATCGGCGGAGACCTGGCGGTGCGGTCCGACTTCGCGATAGACGGTGCCGTCGGCGTAGTTGACCGTCAGGCTGTTGCGGTAGTGGTCGCCGTCCCGCACGCAGAAGCTCGCCAGGATATTGGCCAGGGCGCCCGACTCAAACATCAGGGACAGCTGGGCGTTGTCCGGGGTCGGCCGGCCGGTGAAGATGCGTGAACTGAATACACTGACCCGTTGCACCCGGCCCATCAGGCGAACCAGGTCGTTGATCAGGTAGATTCCGAGCCGGAACAGGGGCGCCACTGGACAGCGCTGCGGGTCGTCATACCAGGAGCCGTCGGGCTGCTCGCGGTAGGAGACCCAGGTCTCGGCGCGCGCCGCGACTGCGCGCCCCAGTTGCAGTTCTTCCTGCCAGCGGAGGATCTGGGCCAGGTCGGGTGAGGTTCCGGGGTTGGGCGAATTGAGGTGGATCACGCGCCCGCGCTCGGCCGCTTCGCGCAGCACGGCTTCGGCGGCCGCCACATCCAGCTCGAACGGCTTGGTGGTGATCACATCCCTGCCGGCGCAGATGATCTTCCGCAGGAGTTCCGCGCGTCCGACAGGGCCGGTGAAGAGCCCCACGGTGCGGATCGCCGGATCGGCCAGGATGGCGTCGAGCGATGCATAGACCGGCACGCCGCCGTGTTGCACCGACAGCGCCTCGGCCTTGTCGCGCTCCAGGTCGCACAGGCCGACCAGGCGCAGGTGCGGACGGCCGCTGCCGGCCGCCACTTGCTCGACGATGTGGCGACCGAAGCGGAGTCCCACGACGGCGATGGTCGGGCGAGGGTCAGAGGTCGTGTTCATACGTCATATTGCCTTGCTATCGGACCACGGCCGAGGCTTGCGGGTCGAAGGGATTGGTGCGGGCGGCCAGTGAAAAGAGATAGGGATAGCTGACCTGGAGGTAGTTCATATGCTCCACCCACTCGTGCACCAGGCAGCGATAGGCGCGCTGGATGTCGCCTGCCAGATGGTTGCGGTCGCTCTCCGGCAGGTCTGCCAGATCCTCGCTTCGGAAGGACAGCTCCTCCGCCACGTGAAAGACCGCCCGCAGCAGCTCGGCAAACTGCTCGTGGCCCAGCAGGTTGGGGTTCTCGAGCAGCCGCAGCAGCAGATCGGTGCGGTTCGCCAGCAGCGTGCGCAACTGGATCAGGCCGGCGATGTCGGGCCGGACCGTGCAGGCATGCGCCGGCAGGCGGGTGCGCGCCGCGGCCTGCCCTGGCTGCCACAGGCCGGGCTTGCCGAAATGGCGGCGCAGCGTGTCAACCTCCGGGTCCCACGAGCTGAAGAGGCGCAGCATTGGGTTGCCGGCAGTGCTGAGGAAGGTTCCCACCAGCATGTTGAGTTTCTCGACGCGCTGGACGCGGGCGCGTGCGGCGAGCAGGCGTTCGATGAAGAGCGTCACCACCAACGCCGAGACGGGCAGGAAGGCCAGACTGGTCAGCCCCCAGAGCACGATGTGATGCAGGTCGCGGAACAGGGCGAAATGCAACAGGTTCAACGCGGCGGCGGCAGCCAGCAGGGCTGCCGCGAAGGAGGCTTCGGAAACGAGTTGTCGCCGGTTGGGGTTCACAAAGTGGGATTGAAGGAGAGGAGACTCGCCTGGGGCCGGAGTGATACAGAACGTGTCTGAGGATAGACCGGCGAGGCCGGCGAGGCAAGCAGGTTCGCAACTGGTCCAGCAGGACCCCGTGCTGTGCACCGCGGATGCAGCCTTCAAGAAGTACGGCGTCACGCTGCTCTGGTAGCGTGGCGTGGACCGCCGCGTCGGAACTGGTCGCGCAATCTGGCGTATGCGTCAAGTATCTCGGGACGGACAGAAGGCTGGATGCGATCGAGCGCCTTCAGGAAGTTCGCGGTCTCGATGCGCGCGTTGTCCTCGTTCGCCGCGCGCACCAGATCCATCGCCGCCTCGTAGCAGAGTGACGCCAGGTCTGCCCCGGAGTATCCCTCGGTCCGCTGCGCGATATCCGCGATGTCCAGGCTGGGGGCAAGAGGCTTGTCCTTCAGATGCACGCGCAAGATCTGCTCGCGGGACTCGACGTCGGGTGGCGGCACGTAGATGACGCGGTCGAAGCGCCCCGGCCGGAGCAAGGCGGGATCGAGCACATCCGGGCGATTCGTTGCAGCCACGACGACAACCTGCTTCAGGTCCTTCATGCCGTCCATCTCCACGCCTACCGGGGACAGTGAATCTGCACCCTGTCCCCTTCTTTAGTGGGCCGAGAAACGGGAGGGGCAAACCGGCCAGGCGCATACAATACGCTATTTTCCAAACGTCCCGGTTTGCATCTCCAGCGCCTCACGCAAGGCCGCCGCCGCGGTCACGGGTGGCCGGCACGTCGTCCCCTCGCAGAGGTAAGCCGTCGGCTGCCCGTCGACCGCCGGCAGGGATCGCGCGAAGGCCTCGACCGGGCCGGTTGAGCCGAACACGACCTGGAATGGCCGGTAACCGGTGTGCGCGGCGCGCAGCAGCTCGGCCCCGGCCGGTATCTGGGTGTCACCCGCGATCACCACGCGGGTTCCCGGCTCCAGCCACCAGGCGGCAGCCATCAGCAGGTGCGGCAGGGCGGCGGGCCGATCGCGCAGGTGCCCGGCATAGAGGTGGAGTGTCTGTTCCGCCATCCCGCCCAAGTCTTCGCGGCCGGTGATCGCCGCCAGCCTCAGCAGTGCCAGTGTGGCTACCGAGGCGCCGGAGGGCTCCGCGCCATCGTGATCCTCCTTGGTGCGCAGGATGAGCCCGGTGTTGTCGGCCCCGCTCTGCCAGAAGCCGCCCTGCGCCGGGTCGGCGAAACGTGTCACCATGGCGTCGGCCAGCTCCAGCGCGAAGGCCAGCAGCCCGGCCTCCAGCGTAGCTTCGTAAAGATCGAGCACACCGGAGAGCAGGAAGGCGTAGGCACTGAGCAACTGGACCGAATCCCGCGCGCCATCCCGCCAGCGGTGGTACAGCGTGCGGCTGGCCGGATCCCAGAGCCGGTCGCGCACGAAGCCCAGATTGCGCCGGGCGGCTTCCAGAAACTCCGGCTCGCCCAGCACGATGCCGGCGCGCGCAAAGGCCCCCAGCATCAGTCCGTTCCAGGAGGCCAGGATCTTGTCGTCGCGTTGCGGCCGGAGGCGGCGGTTGCGCACGGCGAGCAGTTTCGCTCGGGCCGACGCAATCCGCACTTCGTCTTCGGGCGTCGGCACCGGTGCGCGCCGGCTCAGCACGTTCTGCCCAGGCAGCGGGTCGGGATCGCTGTGGTCCACGAAGTTGCCGGCGCGCGTGACGCCGAAGTGGCGGACCGCGACCTCGCACTCGTCGGCGGACAGCAGGGCCTCGAACTCCGCCAGGGTCCAGCAGTAGAACTTGCCCTCCTTGCCCTCGCTGTCGGCGTCCTCCGCCGAGTAGAAGCCGCCCTCGGGGCTGGTCATGTCGCGCAGCACGTAGCGCAGCGTGTCGCGCGCCGTGTCGGCATAGGCGGCGCGGCCGCTGACCTGGTACGCTTCGACGTACAGTCGCGCGAGCAACGCGTTGTCGTAGAGCATCTTCTCGAAATGGGGCACGAGCCATTCAACGTCGGTCGCATACCGCGCAAAGCCGCCGCCAAGCTGGTCGTGGATGCCGCCGGCGGCCATGCGGTCACATGTATGCAACACCATGCGCACGGCCGCGGGGTCAGCGTGCGACGCCGCGTAGGCCAGCAGGAAGAGCTGCTGACTCGGGTGCGGGAACTTGGGCGCACCGCCGAAGCCGCCGTGCCGCGCATCGTACGCGCCCTTCAACTGGTCCGCCGCCGCGCGCAGCAGGCCGGAATCGCGCGCCAGCGGGCCGGTGGCCGGCTGGTCCGCGGCCGCCTGCTGGAGTTGCCGCACGAGGTCGTCCGCGGCGCGCTGCACGTCGTCCGGCCGCGCGGCCCAGGCGTCCCGGATCTGCTTCAGCACGTCCGCGAAGGCGGGCTGCCCATAGCGGCTGGCCGGTGGGAAATAGGTGCCGCCGAAGAATGGCTTCAGGTCCGGCGTCAGGAAGACGCTCATCGGCCAGCCACCCCGGCCGGTCGTGGCCTGCACGAACGTCATGTAGACGTGGTCCACGTCGGGCCGCTCTTCGCGGTCGACCTTGATGCTCACGAAGTGGGCGTTCAACAGGGCGGCGACGGCCTCGTCTTCAAACGACTCGCGCTCCATCACGTGGCACCAGTGGCAGGTCGAATAGCCCACGCTGAGGAAGATCGGCTTGCGTTCGGCGCGCGCCCTGGCAAAGGCGGCCTCGCCCCATGGGTACCAGTCCACGGGGTTGTACTGGTGCTGGAGCAGGTAGGGCGACGGCTCGCCGGCCAGATGATTGGACCGTCGAGGCGCAGACTGCGTTGGCGTGGTCATGACGCAGGTACGATACCACCGCCCGTTCCCGTCCGCCATCGGTTCAGAGCGCACAGGCAGCTTCCGAAAGGCGCTCAGGCTTTGCGCCGGCCGCACTCAGGCCGCGCCCGGTTGCGGCATGGGCGGCACCAGGAATGGACCGACGTGCGGCAGGGGGCCCGCGCCGGAAGCGCTGGTTCGGATCATGTGTCCCGTCTATGGCTTTTACGGCGAGGACGACGCCCGCGTCAACGCCACGCTGCCGGCCACGGAAGTGGCCATGAAAGCGGCCGGCACGAGGTTCGAGCCGGTCATTTACGCGGGCGCCGGGCATGGCTTCATGCGCAGTGGCGAAGATCCGGCCGGCCCGGCGGCTGATCGTACCGCGCGTGCGGTAGCCTGGAAGCGTTGGCTGGAGCGGCTGGCGGCGCTGTAGCGGTGAGCGGCGGCCCCGGGAACCGAGTACGAGAAGGATGAATCAGAGGTCGTCCGCGAGGCCGCGGAGCGGATCCAGTTCGAGGGTCTGCTCGCGCCGCGCGAGGATCAACTCCGCGTCGGTTCCTTTCCTGCGCCGTTCGAGCAGTTCGACCTGCAGGCGGTATGCCGCCGCCGTCGGCGCCGCGTCGCCAAAGTCCGCGGGAACGGCCGTGAGCTGGTCCGCGCGCTGCATGGCCAGGGAGCTCCAGGCTGTTCCACACCAAGGGACGGTTTCGTGGACCGCCAGGGGCTTGTCGCCACCCGCCTGGGTATTCCAGAGCGTGAAGCGGACGTGTGTGACCCGGGCCGACGCCTCGTGTCCGGCGAAGGCGGCTCCCACGCGCAGCCATTTCCGCGCCTCCGGGTCGTGCCAGATCGCGAACGCGTCCGGCCGATCGCCGGTAACGGGGGCGACCGCCGCGGCGGCGGTCCGGGATGCCTGCACATCCCCGGAGGACAGGGTCCAGTCATACACCCGGATCGAGTCCAGCACGGCACGGCCGGCACCGCCGCCCGCGCCATCACCGAAGCGCACCCCACGCACAGGGGCCAGGGCATCACGCAGCCGCGGTGCCGCCGGCTCGAGCAAGGCGGCTATCTCGGCCCCGTCACAGTAGAGGCGGTACCGGCCGGCCTGCCAGGTTAGGACCACGCGCCGCCAGCCGTCCGGGGCCGCGGCCGGCAGCTTGCCAAAGACGCTTCGGGCCGTGGCAGGCGGGTTGCCGGATTGATAGGCCGTCACCGGTACGGGTAGAGTCAGCGGCGTTTCGCGGGTCGTAAACAGCAGGCCCATCGCATCCCCGCGCGTGGCGAGCTGCAACTCGCAGTCCAGATGGTGCTCCAGACGCAGCAGCGTCAGGGGTTGGGCGGGCGCGCGCTCGGCCTGCAGGTCGAACTGCACGGAACCCTGCGCCCAGGCGGGCACCACGGCATAAGCGGGCGCCGGTATGGCAGCGCTGACGGCCAACCCGCCGCCGCTCCGGCCGGCCACCAGGGCCGGCAGCGAGGCGCCGTCCGTCGTGGCGACCGGCAACAGGCCGCCGCCCGCCTCGGCCTCCAGACCCTGATCGAAGCTGACGGAGAGCAGCAGGCCGTCGGGCCGGTCCGGCTGCGGGGTGTCGCGGCCTTCGATCCAAACGCAGGCGAAATCCCCGGGCGGGGTCGCCAGGCGCCATTGCCCGTTGACGCGCAGCGAGGCGCCGTTCTCCGCATCCCACAGGTGAGGATGCGGCTTGCCCGTGTTTAAGACCGGTCGCGCCTCGCTGCTGACGACCGGTGCATTCGTCGCGGCGGCGAGCGCCGCCACATGCAGCAACGTGCGTCCCGCCTGGGGCAGTCGCAACGCCGTCAGGCCCGCCGGCGCCGGCGTCAGCGCGAGTTCCGGCGCCTGTGCGGCCCATCCGGCAGCGGTCAACTCCTCGGGTTCCTGGTCAGCCAGGCCGAACGCGGCGTGGATGTTCTGGATGCGGTCGAGTTCGGCGGCAAAGCTGGTCGACATGGGCAGGACGCCGTTGGGCAGGGTGACCGCCAGGTAGGTGCGGCATTTCCGATACACGCGCGCAAAGGCGTCGTCGCCCCTGGGATTGGTGTTGCCGTGGAACATCTGGGCGCCCACGAAGCCGAAGGGCCGCCCGGCGAGGTAGCCTTGGCTCTGGGTGGGGTTGTAGAAGCCGTGGTAGTCGTCGAACTCGGGCACCCAGATGGCCGGATGCTCGCCATCCATGCCGATGTCGATGAAGGTCATGACCGGCAGGGCGCGGTAGTTGGTGTTGTGCAGCCAGATGGAGTAGTCGATGCCGTGGTCGGTGAAGAGCTGCTTGAGACGTCGGATGTAGGCGCGCCCTTCCATGAAGCGATAGCCCAGTGCGCGGGTACCGTCGGGGCGGATGTAGGCCGCGTCGCCGGCCAGCACGTTGTAGCTGTAGGGCTCGCAGTAGGGCTCGTCGATGTAGACGCCGTCGATCCCGATGTCCCGCACGCACCGGTCCAGCCAGTAGGCCACATAGTCCTGGTGCGGCTGGCTGTTATGCAGTTTCCACGTGTAGGGATAGACCATGCATTCGGGGGTGAACCCCGGGAACCCGCCCGGTGTGCCGAAGTTGATGAAGGGCAGGTGGCGCACCTCGTCGTGCTTGAACTTGTCGCGCCACTGCTCATACGTGCCCGTGCCGGTGAGGGCATGCTGGCCGTCGTCCGGCGGTACGGGCTTGCCGTCATAGGTCACCGCCGGTCCGGGATAGGGCCGGAAACTGCCGGCGTATTCGCTCCAGTGCCACCAGAAGAGATGGCTGGCCTGCTTCAGGAGGTCGTTGCCGCGCCGGTTCTGGCCGACGCCCCAGGCGCGCCACTTCGGCGGCAGGGGCTTGAACGGATTGGCCAGCAGGTAGAAGCGCCAGGTGACGGGCCGGTCCAGCATGGCAGGCTGCGCCACCAGGTTGAGGCGCAGGAAAGTCGCGTCGCCTTGGGCCACGAACTCCAGCGGCGGAATCGCCGGCGCGTGCAGCCAGCCCTGATCGTTGTCCACAAACCACGACAGGCCGCGGTCGTCGTTACCGATGTGCATATACGGCGTGAAGCTCTCGCGCAGCGGTGGCGGGAAGAGCCCGGCCGTCTTGTCGAAGGAGTCGAAGAGCACGCCGGGACGGCGCGCGCGTGCGGCTCCCGGACCCGCCCAGTTGGTGCGCCGGCAGGACCACGCCCCGTCGCCGCCGCGTTCGATGGCGCCAAACCAGTACGAGAGCCCCGAGTGGCACAGCCGTGCGGTCTCCGGCCGGAACGGAACGATCAGCTCAACTCGCTCGACCGCGAGCGCGGCGGTTGGTGCGAGGGTCACGTCGAAGCGGGTGACCCCGTCGTACTCGAGATGCGCGGCGACCTGCAGCGCCTGACCGTCCACCGTGCGCGTCTCGGCCTGCCAGTCGGCTTGCACCGCCGTCGGTCGGATCGTGCCCAGTCCCGGACCTTGGCCGAAGGCCAGGGGCTGGCCGTTGGCGACCACATTGAGGTGGATGGGCGCGGCCAGCAGCTCCTCGCCGGCTGCTATGATCGAGTCGAAGAGTCCCGTGCGACCGACGTGGTGCTGGCGCAGGGCCGTGGCCACGCGCGGCCCGTCCACGGCCACAGGGGTGAAGGGCGGTATCACGGGCGTTTTCGCCGCTTCCGGGCGGCCGCCCGCGAAACCTAGAAACGGCCAGGGCTGCTTCTCGCAGTGCCAGTCGGCGCTGGCCGCCCGTCCGACCTCCTGGCCGGCCGCGTCCTGCAACACGGCCTCAAACCGGTAGGTGCCCGGTGGAAAGGGCGCGGGATCGAATGGCCGCGCCACGACTTCTCCCAGCCGGTCGGGCAGACTGGCCAGTCGGACCTCGCCCACGGACTGGCCTTGTTCGTTGAGGCACCGGACCGTGGCCGTCGCGGCCTCGGCCACGCCGCCGGCGTCGACATAGACCACGCTGCGCCCCGTGCTGTAGGCCCAGTCGGCCCAAACGCGGACCGGCGGCAGCGCCGGCAGCGCTTCGTCCTGGGTCAACGTGGATAACCGCGCCGCGTCTTCGGGCGCCAGCCAGCGGTCGTGCAGGCGCAGGTCGCGGAGATCGGCGCTGCAGGTCAGGACCTCGAGGCACGCGCCTTCGCCGGTCATGGGCGCCATGCGGCTCAGGCGGTTCTGGGGTTCGTCCCCGCCCACGCGCTGGCCGTCGATGTAGACGTCGTGGTGGAGGCTTTGCCACGCCCACACCAGATGATGCCACTGCTGCGCTTTCAGCGAGGGCCTGCTGCCTCCCACGGTCATGGTTGCCGCGCCCTCCGGCCAGAGTGTCATCGCGATGCGGCACTGGACCGTGGCCATCGGAGTCTCCGCACGATCCAGATCGACGGCCGCGGCCGCGTTGGACCGTCGATCCGATTCGGCGAGTCCGCGGGTCTCGAACTGGGCTTGGGCTTCGGCCTGGGCCTCCGAAGAGCTGAAGGACTTCACGTCTGGTGTGTAGGGCACCTCGCGCACCGCGAAGGTCCAGGCCCCGCCGGTGCTGTTGGTCAACTGCAGCAGCAGCGGGAAGTCGTGGGCGCGCGCGTCCTTTACGCGCGGCGCACGAATCCAGAAACTCACCGCGCCCTGGGCGTTGGCGATCAGCGGGCGGGCCGCGAATCGCAGGCAGGGCGCGGGCGGTGGATGCACCACGCGGCCATGGCCGTCCAGCTTCTCGTCCCCCAGGCGCAGCCCGCGCTGGCCCGCGACCTCCACGGGCACCGCGGGCGCGGCACCCACGACTTCGGGCCGCGGGCCGACGTGCGGCGCGAGGTCGGCCGTCAGCGGCAGGTGGAGCGTCTGGTGCGGCGGCGAGGCCGTTGCTGGAAGACCGTCACTCAAGGCCGGGTTCGACGTCACGGTCAGCAACGCCCCGAGCACCGCTCGAAGCCAGGCGCCCGGGGCGCGCGCATGTGTGGGTCTGGGCATCGTGTGTCCGCATCCCAACGACGGCTTCAGGCACGCGCCATGAACCGCCCCGCCAGGTCGAGGATCGCCTCGGCCGCGCCGATGGCCTCCACGGCCGTGTCGTGCACGGCCTGGAGGACGCATTCTCGACTGCATGGCATCATCGCGATTCAGTATACTCGCTTCCACTGCACCAGCAAGCCCCTGTTCTGCGGGAGCTGGAAGATCAGGGCGAGCCGATCTGGCTTGCACGGCCGGTGCAACCGTCTATGCTTCGCACGACCACAAGCACGGGGGTCCCCATGAGCACAGCAGCTAATGATCTGGCCGCGCGATTGGCGCGCTGGCGGGCTTTTCTGGAGCCGGGCGCGCCGCCGGGGTTCATGTTCCACGTCAACTTTCCGCTGCCCGAACTGGAGTCGCGACTGCCGCCCTGCGTGCCCCTCTGGCCCGAACATGCCCAAGCGCGGATCGAGCGCAACTGGGCGTTGTATGAGCTGATGTGCGCGAAGGCGCGCCTGGTCGCCGACGATCGCGTGCCATTCCTCAGCAACATCACCGGCACCGAGATCTTTGCCGAGGCCTTCGGCTGCAAGGTCCACCGGCCGTCCGACACCAACCCCTTTGCACTGCCGTTCGTGCACACGGCCGCCGAGGCTGATGCGATCCGGGTGCCGGACCTCGCCAGCTCGCCGCTCGCCGCCCTGTTCGATATCGCCGATGCGTTGCAGCGGCGCGGCGGACCGCAGGCGATCCTGAAGCCGGTCGACATCCAGAGCCCGATGGACATCGTCGCACTGATCTGGGACAAGTCGGACCTGTTCATCGCCATGCTCGAGACGCCCGAGGCGGTGAAGGCTCTCGCCGCCAAGGTGCGGCAGCTCATGTTCGCCTTTTTCGACGAGTGGTTCCGACGCTACGGAACCACCTTTGTCGCGCACTATCCGGACTACGTCATGCACGGCGGCATCACCGTGTCGGTCGATGAAGTCGGCGCCGTCAACGAGAGCATGTTCCGGGAGTTCTTCCGCGACGAACTCATCGCCCTTTCGGAACACTTTGGCGGCCTCGGGATCCACTGCTGTGCGGATGCCCGTCATCAGTGGGGGAACTTCCGGGATCTGCCCGGTCTGCGCCTGATCAACCACAACGTGCCGCCGACGCGCGACGCGCGGGAGTATGTGCTCGATTCCGTCGGCTTCTACGGCCGCCAGGTCGCACAGCTGCCGGTCGGCTGGACGCCGGACGGTACGCCCGAAACCTGGCCCGCGCAGTTGCCCGAGGGAACGCGCGTCGTGCTGGAAGTCAACGCCCCGAATGCGGACGAGGCGGCCGCGCTTGCCGACCGGTTGCGGCAGACGCAACATGAGATGATGCGAAATCCGCCGGCCGTGGCAGCACCTTGATAGCTGGCGGCTGGCAGCACGCGGGTCATCCCTGCAACAGATGCGCCCGCAGTTCGGGCGGCAACGGCCACTCGAGCTGCACGTGCTGTCGGCGGAGTGACGCTCGCAACGCGTCGGCGGGGACTTCCGGCAGGTCGCGGCCCTGTTCGGCGGCCAGCGCCGCGGCCGTGCCGGCGGCCTGCCCAAGCTGCATCATCGTGCGCGTCAGTCGGCAACTGGAGGCGGCGATGCTCGAGAAGCCCGCCGCCCGGCCGGCCACCAGCAGGTTGCGCCAGCCCCGGGGAATCAGGCAGCGGTACGGCACACCGTAGGGCTCCGCCACCTCCGGACAACCACCGCCCTTGCCGTGGCGGTCGAGGGCATGGTCCGCGATCGCGACGATGTCCGAGTCCGGCTGGCGGCTCAGGCCCAGAACGATGTCGTTCTCGGTCAGCATCTTCTCGCATACCACCCGGCGGCTCTCGCGGATGCCCAGCATCGGGGCGATCCACGTCTGGCGGTAGGCGCGGAACTCCGGCCAGTGGGTCTGCACGAAGTGCCAGTGGGCCTTGACGCGTCTCCGGCACTCGGCGGCGGCGGCCGCGTAGCCCAGCGCGATCCGTTCGCGGCCCTCCATCGTTGGCAGCATGTTGCAGTTACGGCCCAGGTCCGGGTACTGTACGCAACTCATCGGCGGGAAGCTGGCCGCCCACCAGCACGCAGAGGGCACCTCCGGTGGCAGCGGCTCGACCGCTGCGGGGTAGCCCGGCGTGATCTTGTAGAGCAGGGTGACGGCGTTGACGTCGTCCGTGGCCTGCTCGGGCGCACTCGGCTCGTTGAATCGGCTCTGCGGATCGATGCCGCGCAGGGTTTCGCACCCCAGAGCGTGGCTGAAGATACCGCCTGTGGCGTCGATCCAGAACCTTGCGGTCAACGTGCGACCGTCCGTCAGCCCGACACGTTCGACCCGGCCGCCAGCGGCGGTCACGGCCGTGAAGCCGGTTTCGAGGAGTACGGTCACGCGGCCGGTCTCGTCCAGCAGGGCCTGCTGACATGCCGCCATGGGCTCCGGCAGGAAGGGTACGCCGTGCCAGTGTTCGCGGCACCAGGCCTCGGTGGGTAGCTGGTTCGGGGGCGGATGGCGTTGCAGCGTGTCGAGGTAACGCCGCCGGGGATCGATCAGCAGTTCGCCGCCGGGGAAGTTGACCTTGTCCAGCGCGTGGGGCCAGTACCAGGCGTCCTGCCAGCAGAAGTGGCGGCCGTACGAGTAGATCCCGACCGCCTCGGGATGGTCGCGCTGCAGGCGCCGGTAGATGTCGAACGGGATGCCCGTGCCGCCCACACCCATCTCCAGGCAGTTGACACCGCCCTGCGTGGCCGTGCCGCCCAGCCGGGCGCCGCGCTCGACGACGACCGTGCGCAAGCCCAGCCGCCCCGCCGCCAGGGCGGCCGCCACGCCGGCGCTGCCGCCGCCGACGATCGCCAGGTCGCAGACATGCGGCTCGCTCATGACGCGGCGGCTCCGGTGCGGTCGCGGCCGTGCTGTCCGGCCAGGATCACACCCCGGGGGCCTGGCCTGGCGCCAGTGACGGTCAACACCGGGATCTGGACGCGGACCCCCTGTGCGCCGCGGGTCGTTTCCAGCAGCTCGCGCCGCTTACCCGACTTGAGGGTTGTGCGCCGCCCCTTGCCGGGGAATGTAGCTGAAACCATGCGCCGTCTCCTTGTTTCTGTAGATTGCCGCCCATGCTAGCAAGGCGGCTCGTACGGAGCAATGCGCGGACGTGCGCGGACGTGTGACGGAATACCGTCAGAATAGGAGTGGTGTAGCCGACGGCCCGCGCCGATCCCACTTGACGCTGGTTCATCGCCGGCCTATCGTCCTGTGACCGCTGGGCGCCGGATCTGTCCACGAAGGGATCAGCTGGCAGGGCGTGGAAGCCGGCGTGAAGCAGGCGATACCAGCATGCAGCAGATCCAGTTCGTGTGGCCCGAGGGGCAGAGCGGGGCGTTGACGACCAGTTGGGACGACGGCACGTGCCACGACCGCCGGCTGGTGGCGACCCTGCGCCAGCATGGCCTGAAGGGCACGTGGAACCTCAATAGCGTTCGCTTCGACCGCGACCCCGTTGAGACGGCCGTGCAGCGCGACGAGGCGGCGGCGCTTTACGCGGGGCACGAGATCGCCTGCCACGCCTATACCCACCCGCACTTGCACCAGATCCCCGAGGAGGCGGTTCTCGCCGAGCTGGTGGCCGACCGCCGCGCGCTCGAGGCGGTCGCCGGTTACCCGGTCCGCGGCATGTCCCTGCCCTACGGCGCCTATGACGGGCACGTGCTGCGCATCCTGCGCACCTGCGGCATGCTGCACAGCCGCACGGTCAGGAGCCATGGGGGCTTTGCGCTGCCGGAGGACTTCATCGAGTGGCATCCGACCTGTCACCACAAGGCCGACCTGCCCGTGCTCTGGCAGAAGTTCCGCGACAACCGCGACGTCCAGAAGCTGTTCTTCCTGTGGGGCCACAGTTACGAGTTCGACCGCGACGGAAACTGGGAGATCATCGAGAACTTCGCCCGGGTCGCCGGGGCCGAACCCGGCATCTGGCACGCCACCAACATGGAGGTCGTGCTCTACGTCCACGCCTGGCGAAACCTGTGGTGCGCGCTGGACATGAGCTCCGTTCGCAACCCGTCGGGCGTTACGGTCTGGTTCCGCCGCGATGGCGAGGTCCACGCCTGTGCGCCCGGGCAGGTGCTGCGGCTGGCGTAAGAGCCGTCGCCAAGGTTTTGCCACAGGGCCTGGCATGAAGGGCGGTCGAGCAATGGCCGCCCTGCCGGGTGTCGCCACACGTCATCGCAGTAAAACGCACGTGCGGGACCTGCGGGTGCGAGCCTGCCACGCGGGAGCATCGAGTGTCCGCGCAGGCGACTCCGACATCTCTTTTTTCGCTTTACGGGGTGAACCACCGTATTTTACTCTATTACTACCGTGGTGGTAATGGTGCCAATAAACGCGGAGCCTTATGTTACCGTTCGTAATTGACCGACACAGCCGGATCAGCCTGACCGATCAAGTGGCCGGTGGTTTACGGCGTACGATCCAGTCCGGTCACTTTGGGCAGGGGGATACGCTGCCGACCATCGACCAGACGGCCCAAGCGCTGGGCGTCAGCACGAATGTCGTTCAGACGGCGATCAAGCGGCTTTCGCGCGAGGGGGTCGTCTCGGCGCGGCCGAAGCGCGGAATTGAAGTGTGTCCGGCCGGGTATGAGCCCTGGCTGGCACACGTCGTCTACCTGCACTGGGGCAGCGCGAACTCCTACTACGAGGCTGTGTCGAGCGAGGCGTTGGTGCGGCACCTGCTGGCGAAGCGGATTCTCGTGACCCCGGTGCACCTGAACGCGAACGAAGCGGCGACCGGGTATCTCATGGTGAAGAGCGTGCTGCGTTCGGGTCCCGTGCAGATGGCCGTGATTGCCGGAGACGCGCAGGGAATCGGACTCCTGCTGGCTGAGAGCGATATCCCGTTTGTGCACTTCGGCGGTAACGTCGCGTCCGCTTCGCGCCTGGCGCGCCGTGTACTTCTGCTCGACACGGCACCGGTCGTGGCGCAGGTGGTTCAACATTGCCAAGCCTGCCGTATCCGCCGGCTGCTAACCGTCGACTGTCATGGCACGGCCGCTTCAGTGAGCAAACGCGCGGCGGACGCTGGCCTTGACGTGCAGGAGATCGAAGCCCGGTTGCCGGAAGGCGTGGGGCTGCCGGAGGCCATGGAGCGTGCCGGACTCAACGTCATGGAGCAGTTCCTCGCGTCCGGCGCGTCGCTGCCCGACGCGATCTACTTCGCGGACGACTACCTGGCGCGAGGCGGTCTCACGGCCCTGCTGGCGTGCGGCATCCATGTACCCGAACAGGTCCAGGTGATCACGGCGGCCAACCGCGGGCTTGGACCGGTATTTCCAAAACCGCTGACCCGCGTGGAGATGGACCCCATTCGGCTGGGCGGAGCTTTGGCTGAGTTGGTCGTTGGCGCACTTCGAGCTCCGGGCAGGAAGGCCAAAGCACCTGCGTTGCTGGTGCCGGAGTTCATCGAAGGCGAAACAACCCGGCGGGCGGGCGGACGCGCGGAACACGCGGCGACGGCATCGGTGGGATAGGGTCAAAGCCGGCGCGCGAATCCGCGCTGGCGGCCGAGGAGCAAGGGTAACGGGTGTTGGTGGTGTCACATAGGGAGACTGCGGCGATGAGCAACATGCGACAGACGGTCGGGCAGATCACGGCACTCGTGGGAGTGCTGGCACTTTCGGGGATGATCGTCCCCCGCGCTTTCGGAACAGACTTCAGTTCCTGGGGCCATACGATGCGGATTGGGTTCCCCGGTTACAGCAGCCAGCGCACTACGCTGAGCGGTTTTCCGGCCCTGGTGGTGCTCAGCACCAACCTGCCGGGATTCGCCTACAGCCAGTTCGCCTCTCCGGCCGGTGGCGACCTGCGGTTTGCCGCGGCGAACGGCACGACCGAACTTAACTATGAGATCGAGACCTGGGACGTCGACGGCAGTTCGTACGTCTGGGTTCAGGTACCGCAACTGGCCGGCACCAATACGAGCATCTGGGCCTCCTGGGGTAACCCCTCGCAGACCACCTCGCCAGCCTATACGACGAATGGCGCAGTATGGGCTGATACGTATGTCGCGGTGTGGCACTTCGCCGACGCCAGCGGGGTTCTGCGCGATTCGTCCGGCCACGGCGTGGAGGGGACCCTCAACGGCGGAATCACGCGTAGCGTCACCGGCCTGGCTGGCCATGCGTTCGAGTGGCCCGCGTTCCCCTCGACGGATGATCACGTGAGTTTCGGTGCCAATAGCGTCCTGGGCGTCACCGGCACAATCAGTATTCAGGCCTGGTTCAAGACGACGGCAGCCGCCTCGCAGGCGATCCTGTCGCGATTCAAGATCGGTGGAGGCTATGAAGGCTACGAGTTCAACCTCGGACAGAACGGAGCCGGCCGTCCGAGCTACTACGGAAGCCGGGGTTGGACGGGCGCCTCATCGGGCAACTACGCCGATGGCGCATGGCACCAGGTGTGCACGGTTCAGGATGCTTCGACCCTGAGCTACTTCGTGGACGGCAGCCAGAACGGATCGGCGCAGAGCTCGGGTGGCGGGGTGCTGGCGGATCCGGCAGCCAGTGCCTATCTGGGGCGGTCGAGCGACAACGCCCGGCCGTTTCCAGGATCGATCGACGAGCTTCGGGTGTCGTCCGTCTCCCTTTCACCCGACTGGATCTGGGCGTCCTGGGCGAACGTGGCTTCACCATCCACCTTCGCCAGCTATGGCCCCGTCGGCAGTCCCAACAACACGCCGGTGATCGAGAACGTCGCGGTCACGAACCTGACGCTCACGTCCGCTGAGCTGGTCGGCTACCTTTCGGCCACTGGCACCGCGACCACGGCGCGGGCCTATTGGGGCACCAGCGACGGGGGCACGGTCGCGGCTGCGTGGGCACATACGAACACGTTTCCCGGCGCGTCGGGTATCGGCCTGCTGACGACCCCTGTGAGTTGGAGCACGCACAACGCCATGTACTTCTATCGCTTCTACGCTACGAACGTCGCCGGCGAGGCCTGGGCCAGCAGCACGGCCAGCTTCCTGGCAGGCGAAGTCGCCGTCGTCGCCACCGTGGCGGACACCACCGAGCGGCCCGCATCGCTTCCGGGGCTCTTCACGGTCTCGCGCCCGCCGACGGTCACCCAGACCGATCTGGTTGTGCACTACACGCTCGGCGGCACCGCGGTCAACGGCAACGATTACAGTGCGCTGAGCGGCCACGTGACGATCCCGATGGGCGTTGCCACCGCCACCGTCGCCGTCGCGTCCGTCTTCGACAACGAGAACGAGAGCAGCGAGACGGTCGTACTGACGCTGGCCCCGGGCGACTACATCCGCGGCGCGGTCGACCACGCGACCGTGACCATCGCGAACGTCAAGTCCGAGGTCGTGACGCTGCACGGCGTCAGCAGCAGGGACAATACGCTGGTTTCCGGCTGGGCCAGCACCCGGAACCAGGGCGTCGAGCCCCTCACCATTGGAAACGCGTCCGGCGCCGATTACCGGAGTCTGCTGTGGTTCGACACGAGTTCGATCGGACGCGGTAGCGTGGTGAACACAGTGTCCCTGCGACTGACACTTGTGAACAACCACCAAACGGATACCGACCCCTACCGCACCGACACCGCCTGGATCTATCCCGTGGCCGCGGCGAACGCGAACTGGGGCGAGGGCAACAAGGACGCGGCCTGGCCATCGGATGCGACAGCGGGCGAATCCTGCTGGGACTACGCGCAGTTCGACACCGTCCGCTGGCGCAACAGCGCCGGCGCCGGCGATTACCGCGGTCTCGGCAACCCCGGCGACGGCTACGCGGCCACACCGGTCGGGTCATTCACGGTCTTTGGCTACGGGGTCGCGACGCTGGCCAACGTCACGGCGACGGTAGCCCTCGCCGATGTGACGGCCTTCCAGAACTGGATCGATAACCCGGCGGCGAACGCCGGCCTGCTGATTGCGGTCTCCTCGCTGCCAAACCATCGGTGGTTCTACTACAGCCGTGAAGCCGCCAACGCGGACTACCGCCCCATGCTGATCCTGAACGTGACCCGCCCGCCCGCGGGCACGGCCCTCATGCTGCGCTAGCCCTGCTTTTGCAGGGCTAGAACTGTCCCGGCCCAAGAACCAGAAATGAACCCCCAAAAACGCATCGACTGGCGCATGGCCGCCGTGCTGGTGTTGGCGACGGCGACCTCCGGCCGGTCTGTACCGGAGCTGATCGTCAAGGACAACATCGGTCGCGCCTGGGCCGATGAGCCGATCGAGTGGACGGTCAGTCCGCAGGCCGGACAATGGGACGGCACGCACCTGGTTGTGATGCAGGACGGCGCCGCGATCCCCGCCCAAGCCAGCGTAGCGGAGCGCTTCGCCGACAACTCAGTGAAGTCGGCCTGCGTGTCGTTCATTGTCCGGCAACTGGCCAGCAATGCGTCGACCCGGATCACGGCGGAGTTCGACCGCGACGGCCCCGGAGCGGCCGACCTTGCCATCCGGAAGGAGGCTGGCACGCTGGTTCTGGGGAACCGGTTCGCCGCCGTTCGACTGCTGAACCGAAACGCGGATACGCCGGGCGAGTTCTCGCCGATCTTGGGCGTCAGGCTTCCTTCGGGCAAATGGACGGGCAGCGGGGAGTATGCCACGGAATCGGCCAAGCCCATTAGCACGAGGACCTTGGTGTTGGAAGAAGGTCCAGTACGCCTGCGCGCCAAGATCACCACCACGTTTGACAACGGGCGCCGCCACGAGGTGACCGTCTCGCTGCTGTCGGGCTCGCGCGTAATCGACATCGAGGAGGCGTTCGACATCGGCCCCGACACGATGTACCGGATGAAGACCTACCAGAACGACCGGGACGAACTCGCGTGGGAGTGGTGGAGTTGGTATGGCGACGCCGACGGCCTCAAGGAGGTCCACCCGAACAACTGGGTCTTCAGGATCAGCGGCCCCGATTTCACTCCGACGGCGGCGCACTACAGCGGCGAAGCGTCCACCGACGCGGACAAGGGCGAGAAGAGCGCCCGGGGACTCTCGGGCTACACGCTCACATATGCAAGGGAACAACGCCTGGAGAAATACCTCAGCGCCGAGTGCAACTGGCGCCCCGACGGCGTGCGCTGGTACGTGGCGAGTTCGTCCACTGAAACCAATGCCGACGCGGTCGGCCTGCTCGGCCATTCCATGGGAAAGTGGCGCAACCCGGACGTGCTGCCGCACGACCAGACGATCAGCCTGCGCGTGAGCGCCAACGACCTGCGAGTCTGGTCGTACGCCAAAGACCGGACGCTGGCGGTGCAGTGCCCGATCGGTCTGGGACGTCGCGCCTGGGGGATCCGCGTCTCGACCCGCCAGGAGATGCTTGCGCCGCAGGACCTGGCGCCCCAGGCGATCACCGCCGACCGCGTCCAGCGTGACCTGGGACTGGACACAACCCGACAGTGGGTGACCGACTGGCCGTCGAGTCAGACCTATCCGCGACTGTTTGCGAAGCCCAACCAGCGCGAGGCGCTGTTGGCGCGCACCAAGGGGGCCGGTCTGGGGATGAACGGCCAGTTGGCGGACACGTATTTCAAGAACCAGGACGAAGTGTCATTCGCCGCCTACTACCAGCAGATCGCCGATCTGGCGGACGCGGACATCCTGGGCTATTTCAGCGGTGGCGCGGGGATGTCCGGCGTCTACCCGGGTTGGATGATGGGGTATTGGAACGGCATCACGGTTACCTGTGGCTTGGACAGCCTCGGGGCGTCCCCGCTGTGCAGCGCGGAGAAGGCAACGGCCCTCCGAAGGAAACTGGCCATCCTGACCTATGCGCTGGTTTCGCGCAACAACTGGCCGGACAAACAGGTGAACTACGGCTGGGGCTCGATGAACATGCCGGTGGGGCGGTGGGGCGGGCTCAGTGTCATGGCCACCGCCATCAGCGACCATCCCATGGCCGCGGCGTGGCTGCGGGATACGACGCGCTACTACCGGATGAACCTGGAGACCGAGTTTGACGCCTGGGGTACCCACGGCAGTTGTCCGCACTACATCTCGTCGGGTGAACTGACGGCGCTGTATGCCATGATCGCGCTGGCCAACTCCGGGCAAGCCGAGGAGGACATCTCGAAACACCCGCGGATTCGGGCCTTTGCCCGGTACTACCTGCAGCTCATGACTCCGATCGACCCGCGTTACGGCATCCGGCTGTTGCTCTCCGAGGGCGACGGCCGTCCGGGAAGCTCGTCCCTGCCCGCCATCCTGGCGACCCTGTTCAAGCATTCCGATCCCCAGTTGTCCGGCGAGTTGATGACCGTGTGGAAGCAGGGCGGCGAACCGCGAACGAGCGGCATGGGCGTTCCCGATGGTTTGATCATCGATCCGTCGATCACCGCCACGCCGTTGCAGTTGCCTTCACAGGTCTTCCCGGGGTTCGGCGCCATGCTGCGTTACCGTTCGTTGGGGACGCCGGAGGAAGCGTACCTGTGCCTGATCGGCGGGAACTTCATGATTGATCACGGCAATACCGATGCCATGGCGTTCCACTGGCATGAGAAGGGGGTCCCACTGTCGGTGTTCAATGGCTCGATGTACCAGCCTTTCGCTTACAGCGCCATCAGCCACAACACGCTGTGCTGGGATTACGAGCCGGAAGGTGGGCCGACGCCGGGGAAAGACAAGCCCGGCGACTGGTACCACGACAAGGGCTATCCGTTTGTCGACGGCGTAAACCGTCCCCGGTTGCATTGGGAAGTGACGAACGCCGAACAGACCCAGAGCATGATCGCCCGCCGGGGCCTGATCACGTTGGCCGGCGAGTTGCCGGGCGCCGCCTTGCTGGAAGGCAAAGTCGAAGTCAGGGCACTCGCTCAAGTCCCGACGCGCGCCGACTACTCGGTGCCGATGGTGGCGCAGATCTGGCCCAAGGGCGAACCGACCACGGCTTTCGACTGGAGGCGTCGCCTGCTCTACGTCAAGGCGCCCACGGCGGCGGGGATGAACTACCTGGTGATCCGCGACGACACGGGAACGTATGCCGACAAGACTCCGAGCTTTAACTACTGGGCCTTGGCCGAGTCGGTGGAACTGGCGGACGGTGCGGCCCATTTCAAGGGCGCGCTTGGCGTCGACACCGACCTTCATGTTGTCTCACCATCGAAAACGAAACTGTTCACCGATACGTTCGTCAATACACAGTGCGAACCTGATGTGAGCGTGCTCCACCAAGCCAAGCACGACAAACTGTTCTCGGAGCAGTATGTGCTGTCGCGGGCCGAAGGACAGAAGGGCTGCGGCTTTCTCGTCGTGGTTTTCCCGCGCCGCGCCGACGAACCTCGACCGGCGGTCGAGCCCTGGCTGGGTGGCCAGGGGGTGAAGGTTGCCTGGAAGGGCGAGACGCATTTCGTGCTGCTGGACACCGCCGAGCAGGTGATCGATGCCGATGGCATTGTCGGAAAGGCCTCGACGGTGGTCGTGAAGATCGCCGACAAGGACACGTATTCGATCAGCCTCCCGGTCGGTGGCGAAGCCCGCTTCCGCGGGCAAACACCGAAGGGCGCGGCCCCCGTGGAGGTAACGGTCGCAAAGGGGAAGGCCAAACGGGTGAACGGCACAGACCTGATGAGGGGGCCGCACCCCCCACAACTGACACATCCGACGGCTCAGTAGCCCACGTTTCTCCAACATTGACTTGCCTTTCACGGCGGTGCATTCTGTCGCAATGCCAACGGCGAATCCGAGCTCCGGCTTGCGCGACAACCACACCCGCGGCACCGTCGCCGAGTTCCTCCGCGAAAAAATCCAGCCCGGTTCCAAGCTCTCCGTTGTCTCCGCCTTCTTCACCATCTACGCCTACGACGCCCTGAAGGAAAGCCTCGACCCGATTGAGCACCTCGATTTCCTTTTCGGCGAGCCATCCTTCGTCAACCGCCTCGACCCGAACCAGACCGGCCGCAAGTCCTTCGTCATCGATGCCGATGGCCTGTCGCTCGCCAACAAGCTCCAGCAGAAACGGGTCGCCAGGGAGTGCGCCGACTGGATCGCGGCCAAGGTGGACATCCGCACCATCAGGCAGGCGAATCTGCTCCACGGCAAGATGTACCACGTCGCCTCCGGCGGCGTCGAAGACGCCATCCTCGGCAGTTCGAACTTCACCGTCGCCGGCCTGGGCCTCGGCGCCTCCGGCAACAACATCGAGCTCAACCTGGTTGTGGACGGCAACCGCGACCGCGCCGACCTGAAGCAGTGGTTCGCCTCCATCGAGCACACCTTCCGCAAACGCGCCGCCGCGTCCCTGCTCTCCAGCCGGGGTGCCGTCCTCCCGTCGGCCACGGACACACCCACTTCCGACGGTGATGACTTCGACCTGGTCACCTGGCTGGTGATCCTCGATCCCGACCGAGCGGAGGCCTCATGACCGACAGCCCTATCCGTCAGGCTGCTGCGGTGATCCCGCAGCGGATCGTCACCTTCCGCGGCCAGAAGGTCATACTCGACGCCGACCTCGCGGCCCTCTACGGTGTGCCTGTGAAGCGACTGAACGAGCAGGTCAAGCGCAACATCAGCCGTTTTCCTGAGGATTTCATGTTCCGCCTCACCGCCGCAGAGTTGAAGACGGAGTCGGCGCCCGCCGGCAACCGGTCGCAATTTGCGACCGGTTCGTCCAAGCATCGCGATCCTCGGTTCCCTCCCTACGCCTTCACAGAACACGGCGCCATCATGGCCGCCACCGTGCTGAACTCGCCCCGCGCCGTCGAGATGAGCGTCTTCATCGTGCGGGCTTTCGTCCGTATGCGCCAAGCCCTCCTGGCTCGCAACGCCATCGAGAAGCGCCTCGACGTGATCGAGAAGACCCTCCTGGTCCATGACAGCGGCCTGCGCGACTTGTACGACAAGCTCCGCCCGCTGCTGCTCCCGCCTCCGGACCCGCCGCGCAAGGCCATCGGCTTCGGCGTCAAGGAACGCCGCGCCGCCTACCGCACCCGCAAACTCCGGATGGTCCCATGACGCAACGCACCGTGCCACCCAACACGCAGCCGACATACGAAGTCGCCGAGCTCATCCGGACCGTCCGTAGCCAGCGGGTGATCCTGGACGCCGACTTGGCGCGCATCTACGGTGTCGAGACCAAGAACCTCAACAAGGCATTTCAACGGAACACGTTACGATTCCCGCTGGACTTCGTCTTCCGCCTGACCAAGGAGGAAGACGAACGTTTGAGGTTCCAAATTGGAACCTCAAACGAAGGCCGTGGCGGACGCCGCTATTATCTATCATTCTGGAACCGTTGCGGACATCCTCAATGCCATGACCGACCTCCGCCAACAGCTCACCGCCGCCCTCGCGGACTTCGCCACCCGCCCCTTTGCCGAGGCCGCCAGCGCACTGTTCGGTGTGCTGGGGTACAGCAGCGACCGCCGCCTGCCCATCTACGGTGGAGGTAACGGCACACAGCCAAAGGCGGGCATCAACATCGGCCCCCTCAAGAAGTACAAAGACCGGTGGAGCATCTTCGACCCGGGAACACTGGTTCCGGCCGAACAGCCCTCCATCCGACTGCCGACGGCATCGACATCCACCACGGTCGTCTCCAGCTACCAGTCCGCATGAGTGCCCAGAAGGCAATTGCCACGCATGCCGCGCCCGACGATTCAACTCAGGATCCTCTCGCCAAGCCGCCAAGATTGCCAGGCATCCAGCTTTGCGTTCTTCGCGTCTTTGCGAACGGCAGTTCTAACGTTGAACCCATAGGCTCAAGTCGCTCTTGCCACGAGGAAGCTCCCGTGGAGTCGCTGAGGCGCAGAGGAAGGCCATGGGGTCGATGATCGGCGGCATCCAGACAGGTTCTACCTGGAAACGAATTCTGCACCACGAAGGGCACGAAGGACACGAAGAAACCGGTCGCAAACACGGAGATCGGGTCGCGAAAGATGCTGCCATGCCGGGCGCCGGTTCTGGCACCCCTTCAGGGTGCGATCGACGCGCTCCGGGTTCCGGGGGTATCGCTTCGCTCAACCCCCGGCTACGTTCTGGCATCCCGTTGGGATGCGCGCGGACAAAAAAAGCACAGAATCGGTTGGCATGGCCGTTCGTCGCAGCGCAAACGGTCCGGTGCCGGGGCTGGTTCGAATCCGGGCTTTCTCTTGCCAAGCCGCCAGGATCGCAAAGCGTCCGATACTTGGACTTTCTTCTGTGGAGAGATGTAATGTGACTTGCGTTTCTAATACGAAAAGCGTGATAGAGGGGTTTGCACCTATGCATCGCTTCGCTCAGGATCAGATCGTGAAATGGACGGCGGCGCCGCGGCGCAAGCCGTTGATCGTGCGTGGCGCCCGCCGGGTTGGTAAGACCTGGCTGGTCGAGCATGTGGCTGCCAGAGGATTCGAGGCTGTTGTCAAAGTCGATCTGGAGAAGCGCCGAGACCTGCACGTTCACTTCGGCGATAATCTTGACCCCAAGGTCATCGTCCGCCACATCGAGCTCGATAGCGGCAGGCGCATTGTACCAGGCAAGACACTGCTACCCCATGACCTTCCGGGAATACCTTCTCGGCATCGGCAACGAGGTCGCAGCGGATTGCGCGGACCGGCAACGCCTCGACTCACCGGTCGCCGATTGCGACGGGGAGTTCGGGACGTGCCGCCCACTCGGTCCAGCCCGCGTCGAACCAGCGCACGCGTGTATAGCCGAGCAGGCGCGTGAGGACGAAGAACGTCTGGCTGGCCTGATGACCGGTCCGACAATGCACGATCACGTCCGTGTCGCGGGACGGAATCAGCGCCGCGTACGCCGCGGCCAGTTTCTCGGACGGCTGAAAACGGGCCACCTGATTCGTACCGGCCACGACGTCGGCCGTGAAGGGCCGGTTGATCGCCCCCGGTATGTGCCCGGCACGGGCCTCGTCGGACTTTGTGCCGGCGTAGTAGTCCGCGGGCCGCACGTCGATCACCACGCGGTTCGGTTTCCCAAGCCCGGCGGCGACCACGTCGATGCCGACCGCGAAGGCGTCGGCCCCAGGCTTGGCTTGGTAGCTGGTCGACATCACAACCGGCAGCGCCGCCTCGACGGGCCTGCGTTCCGAGGCCCATGCGCCATACCCGCCGCTCAGGATGGCGTGATCTGTATGGCCGACGCGCAAGAGCGCCAGGCCGGCGAGCGTGGCATCGTGCAGCTTGTCGCCGCAGACCAGCACCACGCGCTGCGACGGCCGCAGGCCGAGCAGCGAGAAGTGCGCGGCCAGCAGGTCGGCCGGCAGCAGCATCGAGGGAACACCGCCGATGTTGCCGCGCAGACTCTCCACCTGGAGGCTCAGCGATCCGGGGATGTGCGCGCGGTTGTACTCGGGCTGCGGTCGGAGGTCGATGACCGCGACCTCACCCGTCCCGAGTCGCGCCGCCAGCCAGTCGGCATCCACCACCGCTGGCAGCGCGCCGTTTGCGGCGGCCGCAGGGGGGACAGCCGCGGGCGCGGCGACGCTCCCCGTAGGTGTGGCGAAGAACGCCCGCCAGGCGTTGATGCGCCCGGCCTGTTCTGCCGGCAGGGGCTCGCGCCGCAGCGAGACGGGCTTGAGGCAGCGTTCGCGGAAGCCGTCCAAGCCATCCGTCAGCAGCAGGACATTGCGGTATCCCTGTCGCTGCAGCGAGTCGCGCGCCTGGGCGGGATGGGTCATTCCGTTCGAGTACAGCACGATGCGTCCGGTATCCCGGAATGGCTGCAAGGCCTCGGCCAATGCTGGCAGCGGGACGTTCAGGGCGCCTCGGATGTGGAAAACCGCGAACTCCTCGGGCGGACGCACATCCACGACCACCCAGCCCGGTGTGCCGGCCATGAGGGCGTCGGCCAACTCCTCGGGCTCGACATGGTCTGCAGCGGCCTCGACGGCCGCCAGCAGGTCCGTCTCCGCCACGGCCGGGTCGCCTGCCGGAGCGGCGCTGCGCGCGGCGGCCTTGCCACCCTGACCGACCAGAGCCAGCCCCGCGGCCAGACTCACGAGCGCGACGCTGAACGCCTTGAGGAACGGCGAGCCCCAGTAGTCACTCCGGCCGCGCCGCACCTTCTCAACCCACTCGGCCAGCCAGAACACACCGACGGCGGTGACCGTCAGCACCAGGACGAATGCGCCCCGCGACAGGCCCAGATCGTCGTAGACCATCCGCACGCCGCGGTCGCCTCCCGTGTAGAGACCGCCCAGGAGTGGAAATGCCTCGTTGAAGAGGATGCTGCCGCCGACGCTGCCCAGCAGGAACACCAGGGCGTCGATTCGCCCCGCGGCCAGGCCGGCGGCCGCCGTGCCCGGACACCACGCGCCCATCGCAAAGCCCACGCCGAAGAGCAGTCCGCCGACGATCTGGGCCGCGTAGATGGTGGGCATCAGGAAGATCCGCTCCAGCGTGATCCACCCGAACGCTACGCAGCAGGAGAGTCCCAGCGCGGCGGTGACCATCGCGGAGAACATCACCTTCACGACGGCCATGTCCGCCAGATAGAAGACGCCCGCCAGGCGGCGCGAACTGCCGAAGCCCGCGCGCTCCAGCGCGAAGCCAAAGCCACCCCCCAGCAGGAGGGCCAGCAGAAACGCCCGGTTGGTGTCCAGCGCATTGAGGCCGTAAAGTGTCTCAATCATGCCACTGCCTCCTGACGAACCAGGCCACGGCATAGCCGCCGGCAAATGTGCAAATCGTGAACACGAGGCTGCCCGTCAGCAGCAGGGCGCCGCCGCTGAGCGCCTGCCCGGAGGTACATCCCTGGGCCAGGCGCGTCGCGAAGCCGGCGATGACGCCGCCCGCCAGCGCGAAGCCAAGTCGCAGGCGTACAGTGGCGCGGGCGCCGCGTTCGACCTGGAGGCGGACGCGGTTTGCCAGCAGGGCTGAGACCAGCCCGCCCAGGAAGATGCCGGCGAGCATGAAGACGAGGTAGTAACGCAACGGGGCCTCGCCCCACTTGCCGAAGTAGGTGCTACCCAACGTGTGTGCGGGCGCGAGGCAGAGCGAAGCCGACGCTGCCACGCGTGCGATTCCGCCCGACGCCCCCAGACCGGCGCCCAGGATCAGGAACGACGCCAACAGCACGAGTCCCAACAGCACGCCGGCCAGGTACGGGTTCGCATACGGGGACGGGCCCCTCTTGATTTCACTTGGTTGCATCGCATTCACCTCCTGCGGGTTCCGCGTGGCGGGCTCAGCAGCCCGCGCTCTTCTTCTTCGGTTGCGCGGGGGCCGGGGCCGGGGCTGGCGGTACACCCGCCGGGGCGGCCGGTGGCGGGGCGGCGGGGCGTGTGACACCCGGACGCGGCGCGGCCGAGGGGGACGTGGGGGCGGCCGGCGCGTCCGACTCGCGCCAGTAGGCCTCCAGTCCGCCGTACAGAACCTTGATCGGCCGCACGGTCTTCTGCGAGAGGATGCCGCCCACGGCCATGGCGACCGACCCGTCGCGGTCAACCAGCACCAAGGGCGCCGTGCCGTTCAAGTATGCGGGGTTCGCGATCACATCCGAAACCTCGGCCCGGACCGCCCCGGGCAAGTGGTAGTCGGCGAACGCCTCGGGCGGCCGGAGGTCGACCAGTTCGAACGAGCCTGGCAAGTCCATGACCAGACGCTGCAGGTCCGCTGGACCGATGCGATCCGGCAGCCGCACGGCCCGCACCGCGGATGCCCCCGCGCCGGCGCCCGCGCCCGCCGCGCTGATCGTCGGCAACCCGGCGTTGATCCACGCCTCGCTGCCTCCTTCCATGTTCCGCACATCGCGGAAGCCCTGCTTGAGCAGCACCGAACCGCCCATGCTCGAACGGTAGGCCGAGTTGCACACCGTGAGCACCGGCATCGCTTTCGAAAGGCGCTTGGCGTCCGTGAACATGCGGTTCAGCGGGATGTTGAGGACGGCACCGATCCGCAGGGCCATCCACTCGCTGGGCAGGCGGACGTCCACGATCACGGGGGCCTTACCGGCGAGCATCTGCGCGTGCAAATCGCGCGGCGACACCAGCGTGAGCGACCGCATCGGCAAGCCCGCCTGGCGCCACGCGTCAGGCCCGCCCTGCAGGAATCCGGCCGGCTGGTCGTACCCGATGCGCTTGAGGCGGAACGCTGCTTCATCGACCTCGGCGCTCGAACCGACCAGTACGAACGGTTCACCCCACGGCACCATGATGCCGGTCCACGTCTCGAAGCGGCCGCGAATGCCGATGTTGATGGCGTCCCGCGGATGGGCGGCGGCGAACGCCACGGCGTCGCGCACGTCGAGCAGCCATACGCCCTTTTGCGCCTGGGCAGCGACCTCGGCCGGGGCCAGGGCCGTCGGCCTGACCGCGTCCCACTTTACCAGCGGTGGCCCGTCATGGTTCATCGCGGCGTTGTGTTTGAAGTACTGGGGGGCGTCGGGTAGTCCGTCGATCACGGCGGTTACGTACGAGGTCAGATCCTGGTGCTGCAGGTAGACGTTTTCGCGGCGCTGCTCGCCAATGGTCGAGACGGGCTTGTCGCTGAGGTGCGCGCCACAGAGCGAACCGGCGCCGTGGGCCGGGAAGAAACGGGTCTCGTCCGGGAGCTTGGCGAGCTTGTCGTGCCACGAGTGGTAGCCCAGCTCGGCCAGCTCGGCCGCGCTCATGCCATCGCCCATCAAGTCCGGCCGGCCGACGCTGCCGATGAACAGCGTGTCGCCGGTGAAGACCAGCGCGGGGGCTGTCTGCGTCGCGGGGTGGTAGAGATAGAGACACGTCCCGTCGGGCGTGTGGCCCGGGGTGGTGACGATGACGGCCCGCACCTGGCCGAACGCGATGGCATCGCCGTCCTGGACGGGCTTGTGCGGGTAGCCGGCCTTGGCGGCTGCGTTCATAATGATCTCGGCGCCCGTGGCCTTGACCAGCTCCATGTGCCCCGCCACGAAGTCGGCATGCGAGTGCGTGAGGTAGACCCGCGTGATCTTCAGGCCGAGCTCCTGCGCGTCCTTCAGGTAGCGTTCGATGTCGCGCGCCGGGTCGACGATCATGGCCTCCCCGCCGCTGCCGACCAGATACGAGTAGTGAGACAGGACGGCGAGGTTGTACTGTCGGAAGACGAAGTCGGGCGCTTTCTGTTCCGTCTCCGGAACGAGCTGCACGCTGGCCGCCTCATCACCGTGCGACGCCGCTTCCGCGTCGCCCGCGAGACCCGCCGCTTGCACCGTCGCCACGAAAAGTGACGCGGCAACGCACAGGCATTCCAGCCGAATCTGCTTCATCATCTGCGCCTCCTTCTGGGCACAACAGCAGCCCAGTGAATTCTGAAGCGCATTGTAGGTCGGCACCGCCCAACTGTAAAGCCGATTGAAGGGCCCTCAAACTGCGAGAGTTGGAAGGGTGGAATGCTGGAATCGTGGACAGCGGTGCGTTGAATCCTGCATCCCATGCGGAGTCTTGCACGACGGAACCCTCCGTGGGAGAACGCAGGCGGTTCGCGTTCCATCCATGCCATGGTGAGGTCCGCTGGGCAGCGAATCGCAGGCAACTTGACTGTCTGATGAGCCATTTCCCAACATTCCAGCATTCCAATATTCCATCTCCCGCAATCCAGGGAGAGGCGGACACGGGGGGCGATCCCTTGCCTTGATTACCGGGTGATCAGGTAGACGCCCGCGGCGCACAGCACCACACCGGCCGCTTTGGGGAGCGACAGTCCCGCATCGAACAGAAAGACGGACGCAATCAGGACCAGCACGGCCTTGCAGCCCTCGATGGCCACGGGATAGCCCAGGTTCGGCGCCGCGGCCATGGCTCTGAAGTAGACGAGATTGCCGAGATAACTCAGCAGCCCTGCCACGGCGATCATCACCCAGACCGACCCGGACACCCGGAGGGATTGTCGCGCAACCAACAGGTGACACCCCATGCTCACGGTCCCGACGACGAAGAGCCAGAACAGGATCACGCCGCTCGCCACACCACCCAGCGCGACCTGCTTGATGATGAGCACCATGCTCGCCAGCAAGACCATGGCCGCGAAACTGTAGGCAATCCACATCGAATCCCTCGCTTTTCTTGACTGTCGGCGATGCATCCCGCGTCCACGATGCCATATCAAGACCGGCTATGCCAATCGCCGTTTTGGTCCCGGTTCCCATCTGCGACCATCGGCGTCAGTCCGCGGATACGAACACGCACGAAATCAACACCCGCCCTTGCCTATAACTTGAAGCTGGAAACTGGGTCGCACATATCGGTGGAAGAGAGCGGCGACGAGAGCGGTGAACGAACGGCCCGGAGCACCGTGCCGTCCGTGCCGTGCCACCTCTGGGCACACCCTGAACTGGACCACGCCCACAACCCAATCGAACCGCAGGCCAAGAAGGCGTCGCCCCCTCACCCCGCGACCCGCTCCCACGGGTCCGGCGATCAGGCGGGGGGCGCGGCTTGGCAAACAAAACATGGACGGCAAACGTATCTCCTGTGCACAATCGTGACAATGTTGCCGGTCGCCGGCACTCACAAGCTAGGGAGAGATCCGATGCGCACGCTGTACCGTCGCCTGATGGCCGTCGCCGGCACGCTTCTGCTGGCCTCGGCCGCCCGGTCCGAGGAAATCGGCTTCGTCGAGGAGTTCGCGCTGGCGCCCGACCGTGCCGCCGCAATTCAACAGCTCGTGCCCGGCACCGAGGAGTACTACTTCTACGCCTGCCTGAACTTCCAGAACACCGGACAGATCGAGGCCGTCGATCCGCTGCTCACCCAATGGATCAAACTGCACGGTGAGACCCCGCGGGCGCGAGAGATCCGCAACCGCCAGATGCTGCTGAACTATGCCAAGGCCCCGCAGGCGACCCTGGACTACATCCGCCAGCAGGAGGGGCTGAACTTCGGGCACGCCCGCGAGCAGTCGGCCCCGCGCAACCAGTACCCGGCCAAGCTCGACCCGGCGGTCATTGCCCGCGACGCGCTGGCCAAGCGCGCCTTTGCCCAACACCGCAATCTGAACGGCTTCGGCGACGCGTGCCTGGAGTGGCTGGCCGCCCAGCCGCTGACCCCCGAGCAGAGCCGCCACCTGCTGCAGCGCCTGACCCGACCGGACGTGCCTGGGCTGGTCACCCTGATCGTCGCCGACCTGCGGGCGCCCAACAGCGGCGGCTTCGGCTCGCTCAACATCCACCGCCAACTCTGCCTCGATCAGCTCGACGCCTGCGCCGCGCAGCTGCCCGACCTGTACTCACGCGACCCCTTTGTCGAGAGCATGGCCGTGCGCCTGCAGCCCGACGTGGAGTCGCCCTGGCGCTGGAACACCGACGAACGGCGCGCCTACCTCGACCGCCTGTGGGCCTTTGCCGCGAAGCTGCCGGGCTCCCAGAACTCCTTCAAGACCCACGTGCTCTACCATCGTCTGGAGTTCGACCGGTCGCAGGACCAGTACGACCGCGCCCGCTTCACGGCCTACCTGCAACTGCCCCGCAACCAGATCTACGTCCGGCCGCTGTACCGCGAGCAGAGCGCCAAGGCCGGCCTGTGGCAGCCGGCCGACCTGCAGCGCGACTATGCCGCCTGGACCGGGCTCGGCCCGGTTGGCAACGACGAGCCGCTGGTGCGCGACTACCTCCTGCACTTCCTGGTGGAGGCCCCCGACTGGAACGGCTTTGCCGAGTACGTGGATGAGACCTACGCCAAGGAGCTCTTTGCCGAGGCCAAGATCCTGGCCGGCGTCGGTGACCCAGACCAGTGGTATGCGTTGCTGCCGCCCGCCCGCCACGCCGCCCTGCGCGACCGCGTGGACCTGGCGCTGCTGCCACAGAACCCCGCCTTTCTCGACGGCGACATGCCGGCGCGCCTGCGCGTGGCGGTCAAGAACGTGCCCCGCCTGACAGTGCAGATCTTCGAGATCAACGCCTTTAACCACTTCCGCGACAACGAGGAGCTGACCACGGCCATCGACCTCGATGGACTGGCCCCGGCCGTCGAACGGACCGTGGTCTATGCCCAGCCGCCGCTGCGCCGCCACGTCGAGACGCTGGAGTTTCCCGAGATCAAGGCCCGCGGCCTGTATGTCGTCGAGTTGATCGGCAACGGCGTCAGCAGCCGCGCCGTGATCCGGAAGGGGCGCCTGTTCAGCGTCGTGCGCACCGGCGCCGCCGGCCACGTCTTCACGGTCTTCAACGAGCGCCGCGAACAGGTCAAGGACGCCCGCCTGTGGGTCGGCGGCCACGAGTACGCCGCCGAAGCCGACGGCGCCATCAGCGTGCCCTTCCGGGGCACCGATGCGCCACCGCGGCCCCTGCCAGTGGAACCGGTCGGCCGGCTGCCAGGCGCGGTCGTGCGCGTGCCGGAGCCGCTGCCGTTGGCGCCCGGCCGCGTGCTGCTGCGCCAGGGTGACTTCACCGACACCGGCCGCTTCGACCACGCGGCCGAGAGCTACGCGCTGCAGGCCTCCTTCTGGGTGGACCGCGAGGGGCTGATCGCCGGAACCCAGGCCACGCTGCTGGTGCGCCCCGAACTGCTCTGCACCGGCGCCCGCGCCGACCTGGCCCTAATCGAACAGCCCGTGCTCGAAGTACGCGCCATCGATGCGGAAGGCATCGCCGTGACCCAGCGCAAATCGGGCCTGCAGCTCGTGAATGACCGCGAGCTGGTGCATCGCTTCAGCGTGCCGGAGGGTACGCGCCGGCTCGAGTTCCGGCTCTCCGGCAAGGTGCGCAACGTGAGCCTCAACCGCGACGACGCCCTGGAGGCCGGCGACGTGCTCGCGCTGAACTCGCAGGACGGCGCCCAGCAGGCGGCGGCCTCCTACCTGCGGCGCACCGCCACCGGCTACCTGCTCGAAATCCGCGGCAAGAGCGGCGAGCTGCGCGCCGGACAGGTCGTGAACCTCGACCTGCGCCACCGCGACTTCAACGAGCCTGTGCACGCCGTGCTGCAGACCGACGACAACGGCCGGATCGACCTCGGGCCGCTGGCCGATATCGCGCTGGTGCAGGTGAACGGGCCGGCCGGCTGGCAACGAACCTGGCCCCTGGCGCCGGGCGGCCGCGTGGCCTATCCCGAGCGGCTGGTGGTGCGGCGTGGCGAACCGCTCGAACTGCCGCTGCCGGCCGACGCGCCCGCCGCGGCCGCGCAGGTCGCCTCGCTGCTGCACCTGGGCGCGCGTGGCCTGCCGGTATCGGACGCGGCCGCACACCTGCGCGTAGCCAACGGCGCGCTGCTGGTGAATGACCTCGCAGCAGGCAACTACAGCCTGATGCTCAAGCCACCCTATGCCGGCAGCGTCGCCGTCGAGGTCTACGACGGTCCCGAGGTCGCCGGCTGCGCTGTGGCCGCCACGCGCGTGTCGGGCCGCACACCCGCGCGCCTGGCACGCCTCGACGCGCTGACGGTCGACGAGCAATCGGTGCGGGTACACGTCGCCAATGCCACCCCGGCCACCCGGGTGCATCTGCTGGCGCGCTGGTCCTGCACCGACGGCCTGCCGCCCGGTCTGACTCCCGCCACCCGCGAGGTGCCGGCCGCGGCCTGGATGCCGCCCCAGTCGCTCTACGTCTCCGGTCGTAATATCGGCGACGAGTACCGCTACGTGCTCGATCGCCGCTTCGCCAAGCGCTCTCCCGGTAACATGCTCGACCGACCCAGCCTGCTGCTCAACCCCTGGGACGTGCGCGACACGAGCTCGGGGCGCCAGCTCGCCGCCGCCGGCGAGATGTATGATGCCATCTCCGCGGCGGAAGCCAGCGAGCTGAAGCGCGGCGGGCGCGAGGCGGCGCTTTTACGTTACGGCGGCGCCGCCGCGGAAGCCCACCTCGAAACGCTCGATTTCCTGCCCGGCCCAGCCCTGGTGGTGCCGAACCTCGTTCCCGACGCGGAGGGCAACATCACCCTGCCGCGCGCCGGTCTGGGCTTCCGCACCCAGCTCTTCGCCGCGCTTACCGACGATGCCGTCTGGAGCGTGCGCGAACTGGCCCTGCCGGAAGCACCGCTGACCCCGCGCGACCGCGCCCTGCGCCAGCCCCTGCCGGCCGACCAGCACCTGGCCGAACGCAAACGCGTGACCCCGCTGGCAACGGGTGCCACGCTCACGCTCGACGACATCCGCTCCACCCGACTCGATCTCTACGACTCGCTGGCCAAGGTCTACCGCCTCTTCAAGTCGCTCGCGGACAGCCCGCGCCTGACCGACTTCGCCTTCGTGGTCGAGTGGCCCACCCTGGCCGCCGACCGCCAACGCGAGCTCTATTCGCGTCACGCCAGCCACGAGCTCAACCTGTTCCTCTACTTCAAGGACCGCAAGTTCTTCGATGCCGTGGTCAAGCCTTTCGTCGCGCAGAAGAAGGAGAAGCAGTTCATCGACGACTGGCTGCTGGAACGCGACCTGAGCCGTTACCTCGAACCGGCCGCCTTCAGCCGTCTGAACGCCTGCGAACGCGTGCTATTGGGCAAACGCATCGCCACGCAACGGACCGCCATCGCCCGCCACGCGACCGACCGCGCCGACCTGGTGCCCTTCAACCCGGAGGAGTTCAACCGGCGCTTCCTGACGGCCCTGCAGGGCGGCGGACTTGACGCAGCCCCGGATGCCGGCGTCGCCTTCGGCGCCGAGAAGAGCGAGGCCGAGGTGGGGATGCTCGCGGAAGGCCAGGCCAAGAACGGCAAGGCAGACGAGAAGGGCAAGGCCCTGGGCGGCGGCCACGGCGTCGCGCGTGCCCTGGCGGCCGCCGCCCCCGCGCCCTCCGCGCCGGGCGCGGCGCCCGCCGACGCCCTCGCAGACCGCGAAGCGTCCGCCCTCCGCAAGGCCGGCACGCGAGAAGAGAACGCCGCCGCCGTCCCCGCGGAGGACCTGGGCCGCGACAAGGACCGCCGAGCCCTCCAGCGCGCCCGTTTCCGCAGTCCCGACCGCACCAAGGAGTGGGTCGAGAACCAGTACTACCGCCTGCCGCTGGCCGAACAGGTGCCGGCGCTGGTGCCCTTCAACGGCTTCTGGCGCGACTACGCCGCCCACGACGGCAAGAGCCCCTTTCTCTCGTCCAGCCTGACGGACGCCACGGCCAGCTTTGCCGAGATGCTGCTGGCACTGGCCGTGCTCGATCTGCCCTTCGAGCCCGGCGCCCACGCCGTGAAGACCGACGACACGCGCCAGACCCTCACCGCGGCCACCCCGCTGCTGGCCTTCCACCAGCAGGTCGAGGGGGTGCGCGTGCCTGAGGGCCTGCCCCCCCTGCTGGTGGGCCAGAACGTCTTTGCCGCCGACGACCGCTACGCCTTCGAGGGCAATGAGCGCCTCGACAAGTTCGTGACCGACGAGTTCGTGGTCGGGCGGGTCTACGGCGCGCAGGTCGTGCTGACAAACCCCACGGGCACCCGCCGCAAGAGCGACGTCCTGTTGCAGATTCCCGAAGGGGCCGTACCGGTGGCCAACGGCTTCTATACCCGCAGTGTCTATCTGCTGCTCGAACCCTACGCCACCCAGACGCTGGAGTACTACTTCTACTTCCCGACCGCCGGCGACTACCGCCACTACCCGGTCCAGGCCTCGGTGGCCGGCGAGCTGGCCGGATTCGCTCCGGCCATCGCCTTCCACGTGGTGCTCGACCCCACCCGCGCCGACCGTGACTCGTGGGCCTACGTCTCCCAGTACGGCAGCGACGAAGAGGTGCTGGCTTTCCTCGGCGCGCACAACATCGACCGCCTCGAGCTCGTCAAGATCGCCTTCCGCCTGCGCGATCCCAAGATGTTCCAGCAGACCCTGGCGCTGCTGCGAGACCGCCATGTCTACGACGCCGCCCTGTGGTCCTACGGCATCCTCCTGCGCGACGTGCCGGCCGTGCGCGAGTACCTGCAGAACAGCCGCCTGGCCGGGGCCTGCGGCCGCTGGCTGGCGAGTGAACTGCTCACGGTCGACTACATCCGCGACCGCTTCTACGAGCACAAGGAGTACTGGCCGCTGGTCAATGCCCGGGTCCATCCGCTGGGCGCGCGGCGCCAGATCTTGAACGACGGCCTGCTGACGCAGTACCGCGAGTTCATGCAGTGCCTGTGCTACAAGCCCAGGCTGGACAGCCGCGACCGGTTGGCCGTGGCAATCTACCTGCTGCTGCAGGACCGTGTGGACGACGCCGCGGCCCTGACCGCAGACGTCAAGCCCGCCGACGTCGAGGAGCGCCTGCAACTCGACTACCTGCGCGTCTACCAGGCCTTCAGCCGCAGCGACAGCGACGCCGCCCGCAAGCTGGCCGAGCCGTACCGCGACTACCCGGTGACGCGCTGGCGCGATCTCTTCCGCAATGCCCTGGCCCAGGCCGAGGAGGCCGCCGGCCGCGCGCCGGCCCAGGCCAACCCCGACAGTCGCGACCAAGTGCAGGACCAGTTGGCCGCCACGGCCCCCAGCCTCGACCTGTCGGTGGAAGGCGCCGCCCTGTTGTTGCGTTACCGCAACCTCACGGAGTGCCGGATCAACTACTACCCGATGGACCTGGAGCTGCTCTTCTCGCGCAGCCCCTTCACCCAGGACGTCTCGCGGCGCTTTGCCACGATCCGCGCCGCGCGCAGCGAGAAGCAGGCGCTGCCGGCTGGCAAGGATCTGCTGAACCTGCGTATTCCGGATGAGTTCCGTGCGCGCAACCTGATGGTGGAGGTCGAGGGCGGCGGCGCCGTGGTCACCCAGGTCTACACGCCTAACACCTTGGAGGTGCGGCTGGTCGAGACCTATGGACAGGTCGTGGTGCGCGACAGCCGCGAGGGCCGCCCGCTGGCCGGCGTCTACGTCAAGGCCTACGCGCGCTGGAAGGGCGGCGACGTGCGCTTCTACAAGGATGGCTACACCGACCTGCGCGGCCGCTTCGATTACGCCTCGCTCAGCACTGACGACCTGGATCAGGTAGAGCGCTTCGCGCTGCTGCTCTCCAGCACCGACGCCGGAGCCACCGTGCGCGAGGTCGCCCCGCCGCGGAAGTAGCCGCGGCGTCTCGAACGCCAGGTTGAACCGCCAAGGCGCCAAGAACGCCAGGATTGCTGGGAAAAGAGGTGTCGTTGGCATCCGTGTCGATCCGTGTTCATCGGCGGTTCCAACTGCCGTTTCTAGGTTTACTGTCGATTGCGCCTATGTTCCCTGCATCCGCAAGGCCAGACCGCATTCGCTTGGCGTGCGTGGCGTCTTGGCGGTAGATACCAGACTGCACTCCGGAACCAAGGGCCGCCATCCACTCTTGCTTCCGCACCCGTTCAGGGTCACAATGCGGCTCAACTGTGCGGCATCGCATGGCAACGGCGGTTCACATGAAGAGTTCCCCAACGGATCCTGGCTGCGCGGATCGGATCAAGGTTGGCATCAGCACCTGCCTGCTGGGCGAGAATGTACGCTACGACGGCGGCCACCAGCACGACCGCTACCTCACCGACACACTGGGCCGTTACTTCGAGTATGTGCCGGTCTGCCCCGAGGTCGAGTGCGGCCTCTCCACTCCGCGCGAGGCCATGCGGCTGGTGGGTTCGGCCGCGGCCCCCCGGCTGTTGACCAACAAGACCGGCGTGGACCACACCGAACGGATGCACTCCTGGGCGGCTGGCCGGCTGTCGGCCTTGCGCGAAGCCGGGCTGTGCGGCTACATCTTCAAGGCCAAGTCCCCCAGCAGCGGCCTGTTCCACGTCAAGCTCTACGACCGTGAGGGGCAGGTGACGGGGTTCACCTCCGGCCTCTGGGCCCGCGCCTTCACGCAGGCTTTCCCACACTTGCCCGTCGAGGAGGACGGCCGCCTGCACGATCCGGACCTGCGCGAAAACTTCATCGAGCGGGTCTTTGCTCTCAAGCGCTTTCGCGACGAAGTCGTCGCGCAACCCTCCGTGGCCGCCCTGACCGGCTTCCACGCCCGCAACAAGCTCCTCCTGATGGCGCATGCACCGACAGCCGTAGCCGTGCTGGGGCGGCTGGCCGCCAACGCCACCCGGCGCAACCTGCGCCAGAATCTCGAATCGTACGAAAGCCGGTGGGTGGACCTGCTGGCCAAGCCGGCCACGGTCCGGCGCCACGTGAACGTGCTCCAGCACATGCAGGGCTACTTCCGCAAGTCGCTGGCCGACGACGAGCGTCAGGAACTGACCGAGGTCATCACCCAGTACGGCGCGGAGTTGGTGCCGCTGATCGTGCCGGTGACGCTGTTCCGGCACTACGTGCGCAAGTACGCCGTGGCCTACCTGGCAGACCAGTCCTACCTCAACCCGCACCCGATCGAGCTGAAGCTGCGGAATCACGCGTAGCGATGCAGTTTGATTAAGAGCCACGATAATCATATTGTATGATTATCGCTTCTGAGGAGGGCTCATGAGTGCCAATGTTCTGACCGTGACTGAAGCTGTACGGCACTTCTCCGAATACATCAGTCGCGTAACCTATCGCCGCGAGACGTTCGTGTTACGCAAGGGAAACAAGTCGGTAGCGGAACTCCGTCCCTTGCCCAATGGGCGTCGGCTTGGTGACTTGCCGTCAATCCTCCGCTCGGTTCCGCACTTGCCCAGCGCCGATGTGCCCGTTTTTGGAGCCGATATAGACGCGGCGCGCAAGGTGCTTGCCAGCGACAGGCTGAGGGACCCATGGGCATCCTGATTGACAGCAGCGTCCTCATTCGCTTCGGGCGCTCGGGAGCCGATGTCTCGGTCTATGTGAAAGGTCGGGAAGACGAAGAAGCGTTTGTTTCGGTTGTCTCAGCCAGTGAACTGCTGCACGGTGTGTACCGTGCCACCGACCGAATAACCAAAGCCAAGCGGCTGGCGTTTGTGGAGGGAGTCCTTACATCCCTCCCGGTTTTGCCGATCGACTTGGCGACGGCGCGTTGCCATGCGCAGCTTTGGGCTGATCTTACACAAAGAGGCAAGATGATCGGTACTCACGACTCCTGGCTGGCGGCCACCTGTCTCGCTCACGGCCTTCGGATGGCAACGCACAATCTCCGCGAGTTTGAACGGGTGCCAGGCCTTGATCTAGAAGAGTGGGCATAGATCCGTTACCGCGGGGATGAAGGTCAGGAACATCCGTAGCAGTCGCGTCAGTCTACGTTGCCGCACGTGAAAGCGGCACGAGGTAGGGATTGCTGCGCCGCTCCTCGGCCAGCGTCGTGGCCGGACCGTGACCGGCCACGATCTGGAGATCGTCGGGCAGGCTCAACAGGTGGATGAGCGAGCGGCGCTGGGCTCGGGCATCGCCGCCCGACAAGTCCGTGCGGCCGACCGAGCCCGCGAAGAGCGTATCGCCGGTGAACAATCGCTTCGCCTGCTCGAAGTGCAGGCAGAGGCAGCCGGGCGAGTGCCCGGGCGTGAGCAGAATCAGGGCTTCGAGGCCGCCGCAGGCGAGTTTCTGGCCGTCCGTCAGGTCGGCGTGCAGATCGGCCGGCTTGGCCGGCACATGCAGGTAGGGCGGGAAGCGATTGCGGCTTGAGAAAGCCCAGGCCGCGTCAGCCGCGTGCAGGTACACCGGAGCAGGATGACGCGCCAGCAGGCCGTCCAGGGCCGAGACGTGGTCGATGTGGCCGTGGGTCAGCACAATCACACCCACGGTCAGACCGTGGCGCGCCAGGCAATCCAGGATCTGCTTCGGGTCGGCGCCGGGATCGATCACCCAGGCGGCCGATGGTTCCTGCCACACAATGGCGCAGTTGACTTCAAACGCGCCCACGGAGATGATCTCGCAGTGCATGACGGCAGGATACGCAAGGCGTGCGCGGAGGGCAAGCCGCCCACGCGGGCCTATATGGCAACTTCATGAATCTTTCGGAACGAGAAATCCAGCGCAGCTCCCTGTTCTGCGAGAGTTGCCGCGAAGCCTGCCGCAGTTTCGTGCTCTCGACCCTGCGCTGGCGGCTCGGCAGGAGCC